>NZ_BAAGXA010000008.1:0-198697 GCF_054780075.1 Okibacterium endophyticum
TGGCCGGACTCTCTCTCATAACTATCAACTATGTCGCGACTCAGATGTCATCTATGTCCCGACTCATCACAGGGTGCCCCCGGAGGGATTCGAACCCCCGACCTTCGGTACCGGAAACCGGCGCTCTATCCCCTGAGCTACGGAGGCGCACCCATAGAGATTAGCATCGATCGCAGGCACGGATCGCGCCGCGTCATCGCTGCCGATCTCGGTGCAGCCACGCGGCGGTTCGGCAGGTTTCTCTCCCCGCCGCGTGTGAGGATTGAACGATGCATCGCACCGTCTCGTCTCATCTGGTGTTCGACGTCATCGGGACGAGCGAGCTCATCTTCTCGATGGCCGTGGCCGCCGGAACCCCGATTCTCTCGGAGACGTACTCGTTCCGGGGGCCGCGAGACTACGTCGCGACCGAGCTGCACGATCGCCACGGAGTTCGACTGCACCGCTTCGTCGCCGACGCCGGTCGATACGACGTGCACTACCACGCTGTCGTCGCAGGAACGAGGCCGGCGCTGCCCCATGATCCGCTCGACGGCATCCGTTACCTGCGTCCCAGCAGATACTGCGAATCCGACGTCCTGCACAGCCGTGCACGCGCCCTGTTCGGCACACTGCATGGCTCTGAGCTGCTGCGGGCTGTCACAGGGTGGACGCACGAGAACATCAGGTATGTGCCCGGGTCGAGCTCGGGCACAGACACAGCGGTGTCGACCATCGAATCGGGTTCGGGAGTGTGCCGCGACTTCGCTCACGTGGTGATCGCGATGCTGCGAGCCTGCGGTGTTCCGGCGCGTATGGTGTCCGCCTATGCGCCCGGGCTCAAGCCGATGGACTTCCACGCTGTCGCAGAAGCGTTCGTCGACGGCATCTGGCAGGTCGTGGATGCCACGGGTCTGGCACCACGGCAGGCTCTCGTGCGGATCGCAACGGGCCGGGATGCCTCTGACATCGCCTTCCTCACCAACCACGGCGGTTCGCTCTCGCTCGACCGCATCGACGTGGGCGCAGTGGCAGACCTGCTTCCCGCCGACGACCACCTGGTGCCGGTGATCATCGGCTGAGACAGGATGCCTACGGCAGGTTGGCCATGGCGCCCTCCGAGAGCGGCAGCACGTCGCCGGGTTCGAAGAACGCGACAGATCGCAGCGTGAGCCAGTACGGTCCTGTGAAGATCTGCGCCTCGCCCTGGTCGCCGATCACCTGGAAATAGCCCTCGACGGCCGGCGGAGTGCCGTAGGTCGGGACGGGAGTGCTCTCGGTGACCGCGAGGTTCTTGAGTCCGACGAGCTGATCCTCGCCGAACTTCGCCACAGCGACGTCGATGGTCTCGCCCGACGTGTTGTTCTTCCACTGGCAGACCAGACCCTCCATGCCCGCGATCACACCGGCTTTGGAGTCCGCGGCCGGCTGCGGGTCTGCGAGCAGGGAGAAGTTGGGGTTGAAGTCGTACATCTGCTCTGGGGTCACCAGCTGATCGCAGTCGATCCCGACCGGTTCGCTGAGCACAACGTCTTCGGTGGGCTCGGTCGTCGCCTCAGGATCGGTCGTCGGCTCGGCAGTTTGCGTCGACGACGCGCTCGGGGTCGGATCGCTCTGCGGATCGGGTGAGCCACAGCCGGACAGCAACAGCACTCCCGCCGCGGCGACGGTGACGAGGGCGATCGGGCGCGAGGTGCGGGAGAGCAGGAGCGACACGGCAGATTCCTTCGATGGGGGACGCCTCGAACATATCAAGCGATACGTGCTCACGATGTTATGCGCGCCCCTGTTCGAGGCCAATTCGCGGCGAGGGAGCGGCGTGTCGCTGCCGTAGGATTGTGCGTGTGACCCCAGATGACCTCTCGCGTGCCCTGTTCGACCTCGTGCTTTCGCTGGCAGAGGGTCGACGCGCGGGGTCGTCGGCTGAGATCAGCCCCGCCGACGTGGTACTGGAACGGCCGAAGAACCGCGATCACGGCGATTGGGCCTCGAATGTCGCCATGAGGCTCGCGAAGCGGATCGGCGCGAACCCGCGTGAACTCGCCACCGAGCTCGCCGATGCGGTCGCCCAGACGCCGGGAGTGGCATCCGCGGAGGTCGCCGGCCCCGGTTTCATCAACATCCGCCTCGATGCGGCCGCGGCCGGTGCGCTCGCCAAGGTGATCGTCGATGCCGGAGCAGCATACGGACACAACGAATCGCAGGCCGGGCAGAGCATCAACCTCGAGTTCGTCTCGGCGAACCCGACGGGACCACTGCACATCGGGCACACCAGGTGGGCGGCACTCGGTGACTCGATCGCCCGTGTGCTCAAAGCCTCTGGCGCCACTCTGGTCAGCGAGTTCTACATCAACGACGCCGGTAAGCAGATGGACATCTTCGCGGCGTCGGTTCTCGCCGCGATCACCGGCGAGCCGACCCCTGAGGGGGGCTATCCCGGTGCGTACATCGGCGAGCTCGGGCGCAGAGCCCTCGAGCAGAGGCCCGACCTGCTCGACCTGCCGCACGACGAGGCGCTCATGATCGCCCGCGAGATCGCCTATGAACTGCAACTCGACGAGATCAAGAGCTCGCTCGAGAAGTTCAACGTTCATTTCGACACCTGGTTCAGCGAACGCCAGCTGCATGCGGTCGACCCCGAGTCAGGACTGAGCGCGATCGACGAGGCCGTCATCCGACTGCGCGAGCAGGGCCACGTCTTCGATGAGGATGACGCCGTCTGGGTGCGGACGACAGACTTCGGAGACGACAAGGACCGCGTCATCCGTCGCGGCAACGGCGTGTACACCTACTTCGCCGCCGACGCCGCCTACTACCTGAACAAAAGCGACCGTGGTTACCGTCACAAGATCTACCTGCTCGGAGCAGACCACCACGGGTACGTCCATCGCCTGAAGGCGCTCGCCGGCGCCGCCGGTGACGACCCGGAGCGCGACATCGAGGTGCTCATCGGGCAACTGGTGAGCGTGAACGGGGCGAAGCTGTCGAAGCGCGCCGGAAACATCGTCGAGCTGAACGACCTTCAGGCGTGGCTCGGCACGGATGCTCTGCGTTATTCGCTCGGACGCTATCCGGCCGACTCGCCCCTGACCCTCGACCCCGAGCAGCTGCGCAAACGCAGCAACGACAACCCGGTGTTCTACGTGCAGTACGCCCATGCGCGCACCTTCTCCGTCGCACGCAACTCGATCGAGGCGGGTGTGGACAGGTCATCGTTCGCACCTGAGTCCCTTGTGCACGAGACGGAGTCGGCGCTCCTCGGCGCGCTGCAGGAGTTTCCCCGGATCGTCGCCCAGGCGGCCGAGCTGCGCGAGCCGCATCGCATCGCGCGCTATCTCGAAGAGGTGGCCGGGCTCTATCACCGCTGGTACGACAACTGCCGGATCATCCCGCTCGGCGCCGAGCCCGTCGGCGACGTGCACAGGACGAGGCTCTGGCTGAACGACGCGACGGGCCAGGTGCTCAGGAACGGGCTCGACCTTCTCGGGGTCTCCGCGCCGGAGCGGATGTGATGGCGGCGGCCACCGCGGGCCGGCGGTGGCTCACCGCGGGGGTCGTGATCGTGATCGTCGTGGTGATTCTCGGAGCGCTTGTGATGCTCGTCGAGTGGCTCGCGAGGGATCTCGCAGAAGACGCCGTGAAGATCGGTGTGCAGAGCAATCTCCCCGACAACGTCGAGGCGAACGTCGACGTCGAGGTCGGCGGGGACTGGGTGATCTTCCAGTACCTCAGCGGCACGATGGACGAGGTGACGATCTCTGATGAAGCGCTCGTCGACGGTGTGCCCGTCGCGCTCTCGATCACGGCATCAGAGGTGCCCACAGACCTCGCCACGTCCGTCGGCACCGTGGAGGCAACGGCCACCGTCGGACCGGACACCCTCAACTCGATGTTCACCCTGCCGGGGAACGACCCGGTCGTGTCACTCGGTGAGGGCACCCTCGTCTATGCGGACAGCACAAACGTCTTCGGTGTCGACATCGGCTATCAGCTGACGACGACGCCTCAGCCGGACGGCACAGACGTGCTGCTCACTCGGCAGGGGGTCGAGGTCACCTCGAGTGTCGGCGCCCTCGACCTCACCGGGATCGCCGATCAGATCCTTGGCGGCGAGCCGGTGCGCGTCTGCATGGCGAGTCATCTGCCCGTCGGGATCACCATCGAATCCATCGATGTCGAGCCGGCAGAAGCGACTCTGGTGCTGGTCGGCCACGACGTCGAGCTCTCCGGCGGCGCGCTTGCCACGAGGGGAACCTGCGAGTAGGTCCCGATTCCGGCAAGAGCATATGCGCACACTAGAATTACCCGGGCGCCATTCGCTCGCCTTCCACCGTCTGAAAAGGTACGTGCCGTGACTTCACACCCGCTCGCTCCGTCGTGGCTGGCGGCGCCGAGCGACGTCAACGCGCTCGACGGCGCCGTGTGGCCTCTGAACACTGTGCGGTCAGACGCCGGCGAGATCACCGTGGACGGCGTCGGTGTCAGCGAGCTCGCGGCTGCATACGGCACGCCGCTGTATGTGGTTGACGAAGCGGATGCCCGTGGCCGGGCCGACCGCATCCGTTCGGCGTTCGAAACCAGCTTCGGCGCGATCGGCGCGAGCGTGAAGGTGTATTACGCCGGTAAGGCGTTCCTGTCGACCGAGATCGCCCGCTGGATGACCGAGGCCGGCCTCTTTATCGACGTGTGCACGGGCGGAGAGCTCGCCGTTGCGCTCGCAGCAGGCGTCGAACCGGCCCGCCTCGGCATGCACGGGAACAACAAGTCCCTGCGCGAGATCAACAGATGCGTCGAGGTCGGCGTCGGCGGCATCGTCATCGACAGTGTGCAAGAAGTCGAGCGGGTCGCAGAAGCAGCAGTCAGGCACGGCCGCCGCCAGCGCGTTCGGCTGCGGGTCAACAGCGGTGTGCACGCGCACACCCACGAGTTCCTGGCGACCGCTCACGAAGACCAGAAGTTCGGGATCACCCTGGAGCAGGCGCCCGACGTGGTCGCACGCATCCGCTCGCATGACTCGCTCGAGTTCATCGGACTGCACTGCCACATCGGGTCGCAGATCTTCGGGGCGGAGGGTTTCGCCGAGTCAGCCGCGCGGCTTATCGCCGTTCACCGGGAGCTTCTCGCGGGCGGCGCGGTTCCCGAGCTCAACCTCGGCGGAGGCTTCGGGATCGCATACACAAGCGCTGACGACCCGCCACCCATCGAAGACCTGGCCGAAGCCATCGCGCGGATCGTGGCGGAGGAATGCCGGCTGCAAGACGTCCCTCTTCCCCTGATCGCCTTCGAACCCGGGCGCGTGGTGATCGGCCCGAGCACCTTCACCCTCTATGAGGTCGGCACCACAAAAGACGTCGAGGTGCAGGCGGCAGACGGCGGGTCCGCGGTCAGGCGCTATGTGAGCGTCGACGGCGGAATGAGCGACAACATCCGCGCGGCCCTCTATGGCGCCGACTACTCTGTGAGCCTCGCGAGCAGGAGCTCGACGGCGCCGCCGGAGCTCGTGCGCCTGGCCGGCAAGCACTGCGAGTCCGGCGACGTCGTTGTGAACGCCGACTATCTGCCGGCCGATGTCGCGCCGGGCGACCTCGTCGCCGTGCCCGCGACCGGTGCATACTGCTGGTCGCTCTCGAACAACTACAACTACGTCGGCCGCCCGCCGGTGGTCGCCGTCGCGAACGGGGCTGCCCGCGTGATCGTGCGCGGAGAAACCGAAGCCGACCTCTTGGCGCGAGACGCCGGATTGGATGCACGATGATCGATCACCGCACGCTCAGGGTTGCCCTGCTCGGCGCCGGAACCGTCGGCTCTCAGGTCGCGAGGCTCCTGATCGAGCACCGCGAGGAGCTCGAGGCGCGAGTGGGAGCGCACCTTGAGCTCGTCGGAATCGCCGTGCGCGACATCGACGCGCCGCGTGACGTCGAACTGCCGCGTGAGCTTCTCACAACCGATGCGGAATCGCTGATCGTCGGCGCAGACATCGTGATCGAGCTCATGGGGGGCATTGAACCGGCCAAGAGCTACATCCTGCAGGCGATCAATTCCGGAGCAGACGTCATCACGGGCAACAAGGCACTGCTCGCGTCTCATGGGAGCGAGCTGTTCGAGGCCACAGAGCAGGTCGGCGCCGAGATCTACTACGAAGCTGCCGTCGCGGCGGCGATTCCGATCATCCGCCCTCTGCGTGACAGTCTCGCGGGCGACAACATCAACAGGATCCTCGCGATCGTGAACGGCTCGACGAACTTCATCCTCGATCGGATGGACCGCTTCGGCGACACGATGGAAGAGGCGTCGAAAGCCGCTTTCGAACTCGGTTATCTCGAAGCCGACCCCACTCTCGACGTCGGCGGCTTCGATGCGGCGCAGAAGGCCACGATTCTCGCCAGCATCGCCTTCCACAGTTCGATTCCGGCCGAGGGTGTGCACCGCGAGGGGATCACCGAGATCACCGCACAGCAGATCGAGGCGGCCAGGAGCGCCGGATATGTCATCAAGCTGCTGGCGATCGCGGAGCGGATCACGTCGGCAGACGGCCGCGCGGGCGTCTCCGCTCGTGTGTACCCGGCTCTGGTGTCGCGCGAGCACCCGCTCGCGTCTGTGCACGGCGCCAACAACGCGGTCTTCGTCGAGGCTGCAGCAGCAGGCCCCCTGATGTTCTATGGCGCAGGCGCCGGGGGAGTGCAGACGGCATCCGCCATTCTCGGTGATCTCGTCTCTGCCGCCCGCCGGCATGTCGCCGGCGGCCCCGGAGTCGGTGAGTCGACCCACGCTGACCTGCCGCTGCTGCCCATCGACGATGTCATCACGAAGTACCAGGTGAACCTGCGCGTCATCGACCGGCCAGGGGTCTTGGCCGAGATCGCCGGGATCTTCGCCTCGGGCGGCGTCTCTGTCGAGACGGTCGAGCAGTCGGTCGCCGGCGACGATGACCCCCATGCCACACTCATCATCGGAACACACCTCGCCAGGGAGAAAGGGCTGCGGGCAACCGTCTCAGCTCTCGGAGAGAGTGATGTGGTGGCGAGGATCGTCAGTGTTCTACGAGTTGAAGGAGTCGAATAATGGCACACCAGTGGCGCGGCGTACTGCACGAGTACCGGGATCGTCTCGATGTCACCGAGAAGACGCCGATCATCACCCTCGGTGAGGGCGGAACACCGCTGATCGCCGCAGACGCACTGTCTGCACGCACCGGAGCCCGCGTCTGGGTCAAGTTCGAGGGCATGAACCCGACGGGTTCGTTCAAGGACCGCGGCATGACGATGGCCATCTCGAAGGCTCTTGAGGCCGGCGCGAAAGCAGTGATCTGCGCATCGACGGGCAACACCTCGGCATCGGCGGCTGCCTATGCCACCCACGCGGGCATCACGGCGGCCGTGCTCGTGCCAGAGGGCAAGATCGCGATGGGAAAACTCAGTCAGGCGATCGCTCACAACGGAAAGCTCATCCAGGTGCAGGGCAACTTCGACGACTGCCTCGACATCGCGCGGGAGCTCTCGGCGAGCTACCCGGTGCACCTCGTCAACTCGGTGAACAACGACCGCATCGAGGGGCAGAAGACCGCTGCATACGAGGTCGTCGAGGTTCTCGAAGACGCACCGGATTTCCATTACATCCCGGTCGGCAACGCCGGCAACTACACGGCGTACACCCGCGGCTACACCGAAGAGCTCGAGCGCGGCGCCACAACCACACTTCCGCGGATGTTCGGGTTCCAGGCCGCGGGAAGCGCGCCGATCGTGCACGGTGAGGTCGTCAGGAACCCCGACACCATCGCGAGCGCGATCCGCATCGGCAATCCCGCGTCGTGGGAGCTGGCGCTCACCGCACGCGATGCGACGGACGGGTACTTCGGCGCCATCGAAGACACCAAGATCCTCGAGGCACAGCGCATCCTGTCAGCGGAGGTGGGCATCTTCGTGGAGCCTGCGTCGGCCATCAGCGTCGCCGGGCTTCTCGAGCGGGCCGAGGCAGGGCACGTTCCCGCCGGCGCGAAGATCGTGCTCACCGTCACCGGGCACGGCTTGAAAGACCCGCAGTGGGCGCTGCGCGAGGCCGACGGCTCCGACGTCACACCCACGATCGTGCCCGTCGACGTTGCCGAGGTCGCGCAGGTGCTCGGTCTGAACAAGGACGGGGCGTGAGCCAGCAGGCGCTGAGCGTCGTGGGCCGCACCGTCACGGTCAAAGTACCGGCGACGAGTGCGAACCTCGGGCCGGGTTTCGACACACTCGGGCTTGCGCTCAGCGTGTATGACGAGGTCACGGTCACCGCACGTCCCGAGCCCGGTGCTCGGGTCGAGGTGCATGGAGTCGGCGAAGGCGATGTCGCGACAGACGAGACGAACCTCGTGGTCTCGTCGATCGCCTACGCGTTCAGATCGATGGGCCAGCCGGTGCCGGGGTTCGACCTCGTCGCGCGCAATGCCATCCCGCACGGCAGGGGTCTCGGATCGAGCGGGGCAGCTGTGGTCGCGGGCATCGTCGCCGCCAAGGGCCTGCTCGACGGGGTGGTCGGCATCGATGGTCCGACGATGCTGAAACTCGCCACAGCTCTCGAGGGGCATCCAGACAACGTCGCTCCCTCCTTGTTCGGCGGGCTCACCATCGCCTGGACGACTCCGCAGGGCCCGGCGCACAAGAAGCTCAACGTGCACCGCGGGGTCTCGCCGCTCGTGTTCGTGCCCGAGAACACGCTGTCCACCAAACTCGCGCGCAGCCTGCATCCCGAGAACGTTCCGCACGAGGATGCCGTTTTCAACGTCTCTCGCTCTGCCCTTCTGATCGCCGCCCTCACGCAGAGTCCCGAGCTGCTGCATGCGGCGACGGAGGACAAGCTTCACCAGAGTTACCGTGCGTCGGCGATGCCTCAGACACACGCGCTCGTCACGCTGCTGCGCGAACACGGATTCGCCGCCGTCGTCTCTGGTGCAGGCCCCTCGGTTCTCGTTCTCGCCGACGGCCCGGGGCAGCGGCTCGCCGCGGCCGACCTCGTCGCCGAGCACACGACCTCTCCGTGGCAGCCGCTGATGCTCGCCGTGGATTTCAAGGGTGCGACCATCGTGAGTGCCGACCTCTCTATGTGACTGTTCCGGACCTCTGTGGCCCTCGCGACGCGCACGTGGGTCCGGAACTGCCACATAGATCGGGGAAGGGCTGGGTCGGGGGGAAGGCTGGGTCGGGAGAAAGACGTGCGACATGCTCGTGCAGCCTCGCATGAGAGAGGTGCTAGAGTGGTGGCAACCCAGCGGGCAACGCCGATAAGGCAAATCTGGCCTCGCTGGTGGTCTTAATACACTTACCCAGCGCTCCCGTGTGGTGTTCCCGACATTGAGCGGGGCCGTCTCGCCGTTTTCTCGCGTGACGGATGACACCGGGCCAGAGCGGCTGGCACTCCCGGCATGCACTCTGTGTGCCGGAGGGAAGGAATCAACTTTTCGTGACTGACGTCAATACCCGCGGAGAAACCGCGGAAGCAGGCGCCAACCTGAACACGCTCAAGGTCGCAGACCTGCAGCGCATCGCCGGCGAGCTCGGTGTTCAGGGGGCGTCCAAACTTCGCAAGGGAGCACTCGTGGAGGCTATCGCCGAGATTCGGGCCGCCTCAGGTGCGGCAACAGCTGACAGCACACCGGATGCTCCGGTGCAGTCCCCGTCACAGGACGACACCGCAGCGGCTGCAGCTCCGACTCTCGACGTGCCTGCCGCCGAACCGGCTCCGGCCGTGCGCAAGCGTGCTCCCCGTCGTGCGACGAGCTCCGCCGGGGCGCCCGCCGTGACGGCGCCGGAGCTGCCCGCCGCTGCAGAGGCTCCGAGCGGTCAGGCCGCACCTGTGCAGCAGAACAGCCGTGCCACGGCTCCAGAGCAAGACACCGCCGCACACAACGTCGTGGCAGAGGTCGATGCGACTCAGACGGGCGGCGACCGCACCGGTGGCGCCCAGACCGAGAGCGCCCAGACCGAGAGTGCCCAGACCGACGGCGCCCAGACCGACATGGGCCAGGCGGGCGACGGCCAGGCCGATGCAGGCCAGAGCGGTGAGCAGGGTGGCAAGAGCTCGAAGCGCGGCAACCGCCGTGGCCGTGGCAAGGGCGGGCAGGATGCCGCCGAGAACGGCGGAAACGGCACTCAGGGTCAGCAGACTCAGGGTCAGCAGGCCGAGGCCACGCAGACCGATTCCGCCTCGGCCGACGAGCAGGGTGAAGAAGCCTCTGGCGAACGCCAGGGCAGAAACCGCAACCGTCGCAACCGCTCAGAGGGCGGCCAGCAGAACGACCGCGGTGGTGACAAGGGCGACCGAGGTCAGCAGAACGACCGCGGCGGTGACAAGAACGACCGCGGTGACAAGAACGACCGCGCTCAGCAGAACGACCGAGGCCAGCAGAACGGTGGCGACCAGGGCGACAACAACCGCAACCAGCAGGCAGACGAGGGCGGCCGGCGCAGCCGTTACCGCGACCGCAAGCGTCGTGGCGGCGCCGCCACTGACGATGTCGAGCCCGAGATCTCAGAAGACGACGTGCTCCTGCCCGTCGCAGGCATCCTCGATGTTCTCGACAACTATGCCTTTGTGAGGACGACAGGTTATCTTCCCGGCGCCAACGACGTCTACGTGTCGCTCGGCCAGGTCAAGAAATACAACCTGCGCAAGGGAGACGCCGTTGTCGGCGCCATCCGTCAGCCGCGTGAGGGCGAGAGCAACGCCCGCCAGAAGTACAACGCGATCGTCAAGGTCGACTCGATCAACGGCCTCAGCGTCGACGACGCAGCCACACGTGTCGAGTTCGGCGACCTGACACCTCTCTACCCGCAGGATCGACTGCGTCTCGAGACGGAGCAGACCAAGCTCACACAGCGCATCATCGATCTCGTCGCACCCATCGGCAAAGGCCAGCGCGGTCTCATCGTCGCGCCTCCCAAGGCGGGCAAGACGATTGTGCTGCAGCAGATCGCGAGCGCCATCGCCGCGAACAACCCCGAGGTCCACCTCATGGTCGTTCTCGTCGATGAGCGCCCAGAAGAAGTCACAGACATGCAGCGCACGGTCAAGGGTGAGGTCATCGCGTCCACATTCGACCGCCCCGCAGAAGATCACACCACTGTCGCAGAGCTCGCGATCGAACGCGCCAAACGCCTCGTCGAGCTCGGGCACGACGTCGTTGTTCTGCTCGACTCGATCACACGCCTGGGCCGTGCATACAACCTGGCTGCCCCGGCATCGGGTCGCATCCTCTCTGGGGGCGTCGATGCATCCGCCCTCTACCCGCCGAAGCGCTTCTTCGGCGCCGCTCGCAACATCGAGAACGGCGGATCGCTCACGATCCTCGCCACGGCCCTTGTCGAGACCGGGTCGAAGATGGACGACGTGATCTTCGAGGAGTTCAAGGGCACAGGCAACTCCGAGCTGCGCCTCTCGCGCCAGCTTGCGGACAAGCGGATCTTCCCGGCCGTCGACGTGAACGCGTCGTCGACCAGGCGCGAAGAGATGCTGCTCGCCCCTGACGAGGTCAAGGTCACCTGGAAGCTGCGTCGCGCCCTCGCCGGTCTCGATCAGCAGCAGGCCCTCGAGGTCGTGCTCGGCAAGCTGAAAGAGACACAGTCGAACGTCGAGTTCCTGGTGCAGATGCAGAAGTCGATGCCCCAGCCGGTGTCGGGAACAGGACACAGTCACGGACACGAGCGCGACCACCGTTAGCTGCCGCGCCTGACCCGTTTGCGCCGATGCGTCCCCTGCGGATGCATCGGCGCAGGCGGGTTTCGTCGTTTCGGTGGATGATGGTGGAGATGAAGGAGCGCAACACATGTTCGAGTCCGTACAGGTACTGCTCGAAGAGCACAAAGACCTGCAGGAGCAGCTCTCCGATCCTGCGGTTCACGCTGATCCCGTGCGGTCGAAGAAGATCAACCGGCGATACGCGGAGCTCTCGCGCATCGTCGCGGCCTATCACGTCTGGTTGCAGGCTCAATCCGACCTCGAGGCCGCCCGCGAGCTGGCGAAAGAAGACGACGCGTTCGCCGAAGAGGTGCCGTCGCTCGAAGCGCACCTCGCCGAGGTGCAGGAGCGTCTGCGCCGTCTGCTGATCCCGCGCGACCCGGATGACGGCCGTGACGTGATCATGGAGATCAAGGGGGGTGAGGGTGGCGCCGAGAGTGCGCTGTTCGCCGCTGACCTCTTGCGGATGTATCTGCACTACGCCGAGTCGAAGGGGTGGAAGACCGAGCTCCTCGAGCGCACCGAGAGCGACCTCGGCGGTTACAAAGACGTGCAGGTCGCGATCAAGTCGAATGCGACGGACCCGTCGCAGGGGGTGTGGGCGCACCTCAAGTACGAGGGTGGTGTGCACCGTGTTCAGCGGGTTCCGGCCACCGAGTCGCAGGGGCGCATCCACACCTCGACCACCGGTGTGCTCGTCTTCCCCGAGGTCGATGAGCCCGAAGAGGTCGAGATCAGCCAGAACGACCTCAAGATCGACGTGTACAGGTCGAGCGGCCCAGGAGGCCAGTCGGTGAACACCACGGACTCCGCCGTGCGCATCACCCACCTTCCGACGGGCATCACCGTCGCCATGCAGAACGAGAAGAGCCAGCTGCAGAACCGCGAGGCGGGCATGCGGGTGCTTCGCGCGCGCATCCTCGCCAGGCAGCAAGAGGAGCAGGCGGCTCTCGACAGTGTGGCGCGCAAAAGCCAGATCCGCACGATGGACCGCTCCGAACGCATCCGCACCTACAACTTTCCAGAGAACCGCATTGCGGACCATCGCACGGGCTACAAGGCGTACAACCTCGACGCCGTGATGAACGGGGCTCTCGACCCGCTCATCGAGTCGGCCATACACGCTGACGAAGAGGCTCGGCTCGCGGACCTCGGCGACAAGGGCTGAGGCAGGGGCGCCGCGTCGGCGGTTTGCGTCGCCGGTTTGCGGCGGTGGGCCGCCTTCAGCCGTCACCAACGCACCGAATGAGCGCATATTCGGTGCGTTGCTGACGGATGAACGGGCTCGCGTCGCACTGATCGGCCGTGTTCCCGGATTCGTCTGTGGATAACTCACGCAGCACGCGCGCCTGACGTGGCACCGTGTCGGCATGCGCACACCTCGGCCACTGCCAGACGACTTCGACGGCCCGTTCCACGTTCGGGATGCCTTCGCCAATGGAGTCGAACGCGGGCGCTTGAGGGGGCGTGACCTCGCTGCGCCGTTCAAGGGCGTCCGTGTCGCTGCTTCTGCCCAAACAAGGATGCCGTTGGTCGCGGGGGACCCGCTGCGCATGTCCGATCAGGCCAGGGAGATCGCTGTCCGAGCCGGTCAATACAGAGTGCGTATGCTGCCGCATGAGTTCTTCAGTCACACGACCGCCGCCACGCTCTGGGGCGCCCCGCTGCCGTTCCTGCCGGATGCCCGCATTCACGTCAGCGTGCTGAGCCCGGGACGGGGTCCCCGGGCGCGGGGTGTGATCGGGCACGAGGTGCAGTCCGCGCTGGTGAACCCCATGGAGGTGAACGGCATCAGGATCGCCAGCCCGGCGTCGACCTGGGCATCGCTCGGACTGCTTCTGCATCCGTACGACCTCGTGGCCGTCGGCGACTATCTCGTGCGCATCCAGAGGCATCCGGGCGGATTCAGGCCGACGACGCAGAAGTCGCTCGCGACGCTCGCCCAGCTCGACGCCGCGATGTGCGCGGGTCGCAGGCCGGGCCTCGCGGCCGTGCGAAAAGCCCTCCCTCGTGTTCGCACGGGCTCATCGTCCAGGCTCGAATCGTGGACGCGGTTGATCCTCACAGACGCCGGCCTTCCTGAACCGGATCTCGACGTCGATGTGCATGACGAGAACTCGATGTTCATCGGCTGCGTCGACCTCGCCTACGAGTCGCTCAAGATCGCCATCGAGTACGACGGCGATCAGCACCGGACCAGTCGCGAGCAGTTCACCCGCGACATCGACAAACTCGAGCAGCTCACCGCGGCGGGCTGGCGCGTGGTCAGGCTGACGTCGACGCACGTGTTCGGCTATAGCGGCCGGGAGCTCGTGCGGCGGGTCCGAACGGCACTTCACGAGCGGGGTTGGCGAGGGTGAGCGCGATTCGCCCGTCGACAACGCACGGAATGAGCGCAGATTCGGTGCGTTGTCGACGGATGAACGCGAGCGATGCGCACCACAGCGCCTGTGGACAGCGGGCTGAGGCTGTGGAGAGCGCCCGCGAGGCCCGTCGCATAGGTGCTACCTTCGCCGTCTGAGCCGACGTCAGAAGGGACTCCAGATGCGATTCACCCGGCTGCTCTGCTGCGCAGCGGCAGGAATTGTTCTCACGATCGGGGTGAGCGGATGCCTGCCGCCCGGCATCGACGGCGCCCCCGGTCCCTCAGGTGGGCCGGGCGCAGGGGCCGGCGGGCCGAAGCCCGTTCCGGCGCTGGTCGACGCGCTGCCGGATGCCCTGCTGACCGAGGTCGAGCTCGCGGCGGTCGGCGAACCGGGAGCAGCGACATGGATCGCCGGACGGGTGGTCGAGAAGGGCCCGGCGACTCCGGATGACGCAGGCGCAGACCCCGTGCAGACGGCCTGCGAGGGCGACTTCGAGCTGGTCGGAGGGGAGCAGGTCGCCACGGCGGGGCGTGTCCTCGAGCGCGATGGGGGAGCGATCGTCGTGACGCAGTCTCTTGTTGTGCTGCAGAACGACCCCGTCGACGTGCTCGCACGCCTGCGGGCGATTCTCGCCGAGTGCGGCGAGACGCCGACGAGCATAGAGGGGGAACAGGTGTCGATGACGTTCGACCTGCTCGACATCGCCGCGCTCGGTGACGCCTCGCTCGCCGCTCGGATGACGGCGAGGTGGCCGGATGCGCGCAGCTTCGACTTCGACGTGATCCTCGTCGCGGCGAACGGAGTCTACCTCTCGCTGCTCGTGACCGCCCCCTATGCCGTGCTCGAGTTTCGTGAGCTCGAAGCCATGGCCCGACTGGCGGTGGCGAAGGTCGACGAGGTCGTCTGAGCAGGCCGCCGTGCGCAGCGGAGGCCGGCTCAACGGCAACGGGACAGAGCCGTCGTCAGAGAAAGTACTCGGGTTCTGTGCCGGTGAGCCCGTGCGACTGCAGAGGCCCGCGCTCGCGCACAACAGCTGGCACACCGACGAGAAGGGAACGCGGCGGGGCATCCTTCGTCACAACCGCATTCGCCCCGATGACGCTGCCCGAGCCGATCACAACGGGACCGAGCACTTTGGCGCCTGCGCCGATCGTGACTCCGTCGCCGATCGTGGGGTGACGTTTTCCTTTGCCGCTGCTCTTTCCGCCCAGAGTGACACCGTGGTAGAGAAAGACGTCATCACCGACCTCTGCGGTCTCGCCCACCACAACGCCCATGCCGTGGTCGATGAAGAACCTGCGGCCGATCTTCGCTCCGGGGTGGATCTCGATCCCCGTCAGAAACCTGGTCAGCTGCGAACAGACACGCGCGGGGAACCGGACGCCGCGCATCCACAGCCAGTGGTTCACACGATGTGCCCAGATGGCATGCAATCCGGAGTAGGTGAGAAAGATCTCGACACTGCCTCGCGCGGCCGGATCGTGCACACGTGCGGCAGTGATGTCTTCTCGGATGCTGCGCAGCACTTTAGTCGCGCAACCCTTCGAACAGCGGTGTCGAGATGTAGCGCTCACCGAAGTCCGGGACGACGACGACTATCGTTTTGCCGGCGTTCTGCGGCCTGGCGGCGACCTCGAGCGCCGCCCAGACGGCTGCACCGGACGAGATGCCGCCGAGAATGCCCTCGCCGGAGGCGAGGCGGCGTGCTGTGTCGATCGCGTTCTCGAGAGTGACGTCGAGCACCTCGTTATAGACGTCTGTGTCGAGAAGGGCGGGAATGAAGTTCGCGCCCAGGCCCTGGATCTTGTGCGGCCCCGCTTTGCCCTCGGTGAGCAGAGGAGAGTCCTTCGGCTCGACCGCAACGACCTCGAGTCCCGGCTTCTTCTCTTTGAGCGCCCGGCCGGCGCCCGTGATGGTGCCGCCTGTTCCGATGCCGGCGACGAGGATGTCGATGTTGCCGTTGGTGTCGTTCCAGATCTCTTCTGCGGTTGTGCGCCTGTGCACCTCGACATTGGCTTCGTTCTCGAACTGCCTGGCGAGAATCGCGCCCGGCGTCGACTCGACGATCTCTTTCGCCTTGTCCACAGCGCCGTTCATTCCGAGCGCCGGATCGGTGAGCACGAGTTCGGCGCCGTACGCCCTGAGCAGCGCGCGGCGCTCGACGCTCATCGACGACGGCATCGAGAGGATGACCTTGTATCCCCGTGCCGCCCCGACGAAGGCGAGGGCGATGCCTGTGTTCCCGCTCGTGCCTTCCACGATCGTGCCGCCCGGCTTCAGCTGGCCCGACTTCTCGGCGGCGTCGACGATGGCGACGCCTATACGGTCTTTCACACTCGCGGCCGGGTTGTAGAACTCGAGTTTGGCGAGCACCGTTGCTCCCACGTTCTCAGCTATGCGGTTGAGCCTGACCAGAGGTGTGTTTCCGAATGCCTCTGTGATGTCGGAGTAGATCTTGGCCACGGGTGCTCCTTAGTATCGTCATACCGACCCGAACGGACGGCGGTCGCGGTCTGCGGCGATCATGCGCCGCTGCAAGCCTACGACCACCCGCGACCTTCTGCCCACGTATGTCATTCCTGTTACGGCCCGTCGAACGATGCGCGATATGCTCATGCACCGAACCCGCCAGAAATCGAGAGTCCATGCCGAACGGCACAGCGCACAGCATCCGAGACGCACGCACGAGGGCGATCGGCGCGCTCACAGACGCGGGCATCGACACCGCAGATGTCGATGCCGAGCTCCTGATCGGTTATGTCCTCGGCCTCAGCAGGGGAGAGGTGCAGGCTGCGGTCGTCACCGGCAGGCAGCTCACCGCCCACGATGCAGCGCGGCTCGAGCGCGTCGTCGAGCGCCGGGCAGCGCGTGAGCCGCTCCAGCACATCACCGGCCGCGCGGCGTTCAGGCGCCTCGACCTCGCCGTCGGTCCCGGGGTGTTCGTGCCGCGTCCAGAGACGGAGCAGGTGGTGCAGGTGGCGATCGACGCACTGAACGCCGTCGCAGATCCCGAACCGATAGCGATCGACCTGGGCACCGGTTCAGGGGCCATCGCGCTCGCGATGGCGACAGAAGTCCCGCACGCCAGGGTCTTCGCGGCCGAGAACTCGGTGGAGGCCTTCATCTGGGCGAAGCAGAATATCCGCGAGATCGGCGCGCCCAATGCGACTGTCGTCTTCGACGACCTCGGAAGGGCCTTCCCCGAGCTCAACGGACAGGCGGCGGTTGTGGTCTCCAATCCTCCGTACGTTCCGGATGCCGCGGTGCCCCGCGACGCGGAGGTGCGGCTCTTCGACCCGTCTGCGGCGCTGTACGGAGGCGTCGACGGGCTGGACGTCGTTCGAACGCTCTCTGTGACGGCGGCTCGGCTGCTTCGCGCGGGGGGCACGCTCGTCATCGAGCACGGTGAGCTGCAGGGCGAGGCGATCCGTGACATCCTTACCGCGGACGGATGGCGGGCAGCGGCCACGTTCCGCGACCTGACGCTGAGGGATCGCACGACGACGGCGCTCCGCGCCTGATCTCATCGGTGGTCGAGCGTGTCGAGACCCCCTCACGACGACGAGGTTTCGACACCGTCGCTCGTTCCTCGCGGCCTGCTCAACCACCTGTACACGGTCGCTCGCTCGGTCGGGCCTGCTCAGCCCCCGAGTGCAGCGGAGTGAGCCGGCTCAGGCCTTGGCCGCAGCTTTCTCTGCGGCCTTCGCCGCGCGTTCCCTCGCCTTCTGAATGGCCTCGCGCTCTCTGCGCTTCGCCTCGCGCAGCTTGGCCTCTGCCTCACGCCGCAGCCTCGCGGCCTCACGCACGGACTTGTCGCGAGGAACGTGATCGTCATCGTCGAGCAGAGGGGGCGGGGCAGCCGGCCGCCGCCCGGCAGAGACCTCGTCGATGTAGTGCTGCACACCGTCGAGAAAACGTTCGAGGCCGAACACAAACGGATCTGCGCTCTCGGGTGAGAACACCCCGGCCCTGACGGCTTCGAAGAGAGCGGGGAACCGGTCCTCGGTCACCAGCACGGCGACGAGCTGGTCTGCTCGAACATCGAGCTCCTCCGGTGCCACACCCTGTTTCGCGCTCTCGCTGTCGTAGCCCCTGTAGACCAGCGCCTGCCAGCGGATCAACCCGGTCAACGCGAGCATAACGGCCACGCGTTCCCCGTGTGTGAGCGGTGTGGCGGCCAGGGTTCCGATGCCGGCGTCCATCCAGGCGAGGTTGTTCGGCGTGAGCGGAATGCCTGTGATCGGGATGTCGATGAGCCACGAGTGCTGTCGGTACATCGACAGAAGCTGGTTCGCCATCCGCAGAAAACGGGCGCGCCACTCGCCCGTTTCGTCTTCGTCGGCGGGCGGCGTTCCCATGGCGTACTCGCCCATCAGCATGGTCAGATCGTCTTTCGCGGCGACGTAGCGGTAGAGCGACATCGTTGTGAATCCCAACCGCGAGGCGATGGCGCTCATCGACACGGCGGCCAGCCCGCCCTCGTCAGCGATCTCGACGGCCGTCTCGACGATGCGTTCGATGCTCAGCTCGCGTTTCGGTCCACGCTGGGGCGCCGCGGCGACGCCCCACGCGAGTGCGACACTGCGCGGAAGCTCTGGAGTGGTGTCAGTCATGTCGGGCCCATCGTCTTCTCCAGGGGCGGCTCGTGCGCCCTCCTGGTGTACCTCACTGTATACGACGCACATACCCGGTTTACTCCATAAACAGTGTGTGCTATAAACATAATGCTTACAACATAAACAGTATGCCGCATACACAACGGCATGGGAGTGGGAGAGACATCGTGACAACAGCGATCGAACTGCGCGAGGTGCGCAAGCGGTTCGGCAAGAACCAAGTTCTCGAGGGCATCACCCTGCGCATCGAGAGCGGGACCATCTTCGCCCTGCTCGGGCCGAACGGCGCGGGCAAGACGACCATCGTCAACATCCTGTCCACCCTCGTGAAGCCCGACAGCGGGTCGGTGACCGTGGCCGGACTCGACGTCGTCCGTGAGCCGGGGAAGGTCAAACAGGCGATCAGCCTCACCGGCCAGTCGGCCGCGGTCGACGAGTCGCTCACCGGCGAGGAGAACCTGCGGATGATGTCGCGCCTCTCCGGGCTCACCCGTGCAGAGGCGAAGCGGCGGACGGCGGACCTGCTCCAGCAGTTCGATCTGACGGGGGCCGCGCGCAAGCAGGCGAAGACCTACTCCGGCGGCATGCGCCGCCGCCTCGACCTCGCGATCACGCTCATCACCACACCGCCGATCGTGTTCCTCGACGAGCCGACGACCGGGCTCGACACCCGCAGCAGGCAGGAGCTGTGGGATGTCATCGGCGGACTGCGGCGCTCGGGGACCACGATCCTGCTCACCACCCAGTATCTCGAGGAGGCGGACCAGCTGGCAGACGACATCGCTCTCATCAACGGCGGCCGCGTCGTCGCACAGGGAACACCGGCGGCACTCAAGGCCCAGGTGGGAGGAGACGTCGTCGAACTGCGCGACGAGACCGAGACGATCGTCCAGGAGATCGGCACGGACGGGACTGTCCACGGCCTGCGCACCGCCCTCGACACGCTCGACCGAGCCGCCGCAACCGGCACGGTGTCGCTGCGCCGTCCCAGCCTCGACGACGTGTTCCTCACGCTCACCGATCCTGCGGCACCCACAGGCATTCCGTCATCCGACCCGCGTGAACGCTCGCGCGACGACCAGAAGGAGTTCGCATCATGACAACGCTCACATCTTCGGGCTTCGCCCCCGGCCGCTCGCGCACACCCGCTGCTGGTGTCACCGACCTCGTGTTCATCCGCCGCAGCATCATCCACTCACTGCGCGACGGGGAGGGCCTGCTGATGGCTGTTCTGCTCCCCGTGATGCTGATGCTCCTGTTCACCTTCGTCTTCGGCGGGGCGATGGACGTCGGTGGTGGAGGCGGTTACGTCGACTACGTCGTGCCAGGGATCATCCTGCTCTGCGCCGGCTTCGGGGCGTCGTCGACGGCCAGCTACGTGGCCCGCGACATGACGACGGGCATCATGGACAGATTCCGCACGATGCCGATCCGCGGGAACGCTGTGCTCACGGGGCACGTCGTGGCGAGCGTGCTGCGCAACCTGGTCGCGACGGGAATCGTGATCTGCGTCGGATTGCTCGTCGGGTTCCGCCCGACGGCGACACCCATCGAGTGGGTCGCGACCATCGGCCTGATCGCCCTGTACATCCTCGTGATCACCTGGCTCTTCGCGGCGATCGGCCTCGCGACGGGCTCGCCCGAGGCAGCGAACGGCTACGGCTTCATCCTGCTCTTCCTGCCCTACCTCTCGAGCGCGTTCGTCCCGGTCGGCACGATGCCGGACTGGCTGCAGCCGGTGGCCGAGAACCAGCCCATCACCCCGATCATCGAGACCCTTCGCTCACTGCTGATGGGAACGCCGATGGAAGACAGCGGCGTCGTCGCCCTCATCTGGTGTGCGATCATTCTGGCGGTCGCGATCGTCTGGGGCGCGCTGATGTTCAGGCGAAAGGCCGGAAGGCGGTAACGGCGACGAGAGGCGACCGCGGGCGGCGGGTTGTCCGTCGCCCGCACTCTCGTTCGCGGCTCACCGCTGACTCGCGGGTGGCCACCAGACGGGCACAGTAGAATCGTCGGCAATGTCCCGCATCTTCGACTGCTCCGTCAACGAGCAACTCCTCTCTGGCATGCGCCTGGCGCGCGGCGCCGTCGCGCGCGGCGAGCTCGTCGTTATACCGACGGATACGGTCTATGGGGTTGCGGCAGACGCGTTCTCCCCTTCCGCGGTGCAACGGCTCCTCGATGCGAAGGGCCGCACACGTCAGTCCCCTCCTCCCGTGCTCGTGCCGCAGGTGGCGACCCTGCACGCGCTTGCCGCTGAGATTCCGGATGCCGTCGAGAAGCTCGTCGAGGCGTTCTGGCCGGGCGGTCTGACGATCGTCTTGCAGGCACAGCCGTCGCTCGCGTGGGACCTCGGCGAGACGCAGGGGACCGTAGCAGTGCGGATGCCCGCGCACGACCTCGCGCGCGAACTGCTCGAAGACACGGGCCCGCTGGCCGTGTCGAGCGCAAACCTCACGGGCCGCCCCGCGGCGGCGACCGCAGCCGGGGCCCTCGAGATGCTCGGTGATTCGGTGTCGGTGTACCTCGACGGTGGCCGGTCCGGCGGCATCGCGTCGACCATCGTCGATGCGACAGGACTGAGCGTGCCAGATGGACTGATCACCGTGCTTCGCGACGGAGCGGTGAGTCGTGCCGAGCTCCGCGACGTCGTCGGCGATCTGCTCGACGGCGGTGCCGGCACACCATGATCCAGTACGCGCTGATCGCCGCCGTGACGGCTGTCATCACTTTTGCGCTCGCCGTGGTGGTCTACAAGCTCGCCCTTCGATACAAGTGGTACCCGGTGATCCGCGAGCGCGACGTGCACACCAGGCCGACGCCGAGACTCGGCGGGGCAGCCATGTTCATCGGGGTCGTCGGTGCGCTCGGCATCGCCTCGCTGAACCCGTTCCTCCAATCGACATTCCAGAACTCGGGCGTTGCGATCCTCGCTGTGCTCGGTTCGTCGCTGTTCATCGTCATCGTCGGAATCGCCGATGACATCTGGGACCTCGACTGGATGGTCAAGCTCGCCGCCCAGTTCATCGCAGCCGGCCTCATCGCGGCTGCCGGGGTGCAGATCTATTCGCTTCCGATCGGGGGCCTCACGGTCGGCTCGAGCTGGATGTCATTCGTGATGACCGTGTTCGCGATCGTCCTCGTGATGAACGCCATCAATTTCATCGACGGCCTCGACGGCCTCGTCGCCGGTGTGGGCCTCATCGCCAACGGCGTGTTCCTCGTCTACGGCTACCTGCTCGTCCGCGAGATGGGGCAGAGCAGCTTCTTCAACCTCTCGCTCCTCATCTCTGCGGTGCTTGTCGGGGTGTGCGCCGGGTTCCTCCCGCTCAACTGGCACCCCGCGCGGATGTTCATGGGCGACGCCGGCGCGCTCCTCGTCGGTCTGCTCATGGCGACGAGCGCCATCGCGATCACCGGCCAGATCACGCCGGGCGCACTCGGCCAGGGCGTCGACGGAACCGCGACCATCGGCCGCAGCCAGCTGATCGGTGCGTTCATCCCGATCATCCTGCCGTTCGCCATTCTCGTCGTCCCGCTCCTCGACTTCGGTCTCGCCGTCTTCAGGCGCCTCCGCGCGGGAAAATCACCGTTCAGCGCCGACCGCAAGCACCTGCATCACCGGCTGCTCGACATGGGGCACTCCCACTTGCACGCTGTCCTGATCTTCTATGCGTGGACGTCCGTGCTGTCGATCGCGTGCCTGCTCTTCTTCGTCTTTCAGCCGTACTGGTTCGCGCTCGGGTTCCTCGTCGTCGGGGTGGTGGTCTGTGCGGTCATCACGCTGATGCCGCTCGGCCGGCGCAAATCGGCGGAAATCGGGGCGCAGAGCGCCCCGGAGGGGACCGCGGCAGCAGAATCCCTCGCCAAGGCGGATCCGCTCGACGAAGCGGCAGACGCATCTGTGCACAGCACGGCGACAGAAGATGCCGCGGCCGACGGCACAGACACGATGGCCACGACGGAGGACACACCATGATCTCGGACAAGATATTCACCAGCAGTCTGCGGTGGAGCGGGGTCATCGCACTCCTGCTCGCCGTGGTCTCTGGAGCTGTCGGCTGGTTCGCCGACAACGAGCGGGGCCTGGTGAGCGCCCTCCTGGGCACCGCGATGTCTGTGGCGTTCCTCGCCATCACCTCTGCGAGCATCCTTCTCGCCAACCGGTTCGCGAAGAGCGAGCTCTACGTCGGGGTGTTCTTCGGTGTGGTCATGGGCGGATGGCTTGTGAAATTCGTGTTGTTCCTGGTGCTCGCCTGGGTGCTCACCGAACAGGAATGGGTGAACAACCTCATCCTGTTCCTCAGCGTGATCGCCGGTGTCATCGCCTCGCTCGTGGTGGACGTGATCGTGCTCTCGAAGTCGCGAATGCCATACGCGAGCGACGTGAAGCTCCCCGGCGAAGACGGCGACGCGCGCTAGTCGTTCCCGATTAGCAGCGAGTGGTTTTCGTTTGCTACAGTTTGTAGAGATTCCCCTCACCTTCATCGCCTTCGAGGCGTTTCGGTCAGGTTTCTTTCCATCAATCGTCGCCGCGAGAGCCGAGCTCCACGCCCCGAATCAGGAGAAAGCGCTGATAGCAAACGCTGTGAACCTGCTGGTCCCGACCGCTGCCGAAGACGATAGTGGTTTTCACCCGCCGTCGATCGCGGAATTTTTTCCTGGACCGCTGCTGTTCGAGGGAACTCCGTTCGAGATCGACCGGATCATGCTTGTGCGATTCGTCGCCGTCATCGCGCTGCTTCTGTTGTTCTGGCTCGGCACGCGACGGATGCGTGTTGTCCCCGGACGGTTCCAGAGCCTCATCGAGATGGGCCTCGATCTCGTTCGCGTGAACGTGGCTGAAGACCTGCTCGGCAAAAAAGACGGCAAGAGGTTCCTGCCGATCCTGTCGACGATCTTCTTTATGGTGCTCTTTATGAACATCACGGGAATCATCCCGTTCCTCAACATCGCCGGAACGAGTGTGATCGGCGTGCCGCTGGTGCTCGCCGTCGTGGCGTATGTGACGTTCATCTACGCCGGCATGAAGAAGAGCCCAGGCAAGTTCTGGAAGAACTCGCTCTTTCCCGCCGGCGTGCCGTGGCCCGTCTACATCATCGTGACGCCGATCGAGTTCATCTCGACCTTCCTCATCCGCCCCGTCACCCTCACGCTGCGACTCATGATGAACATGATCGTCGGGCACCTGCTGCTCGTGCTGTTCTTCGCGGCGACGCAGTTCTTCTTCTTCACCGCCGGAGGGCTCTGGACGCTGCTCGGCGTCGGAAGCCTCGCCTTCGGGTTCGTCTTCACCCTGTTCGAGATCCTGGTGGCTGTCCTCCAGGCCTACGTCTTCACCCTGCTCACCGCGGTCTACATTCAGCTCGCGGTCGCTGAAGAGCACTAACAGACCTGGCAACCGCCAGGTCTCCATCACGGAAGGAAACACACGTGGACGCAACAACCGTTCTCGCCGAGATCAACGGAAACATCGCGACGGTCGGTTACGGTCTCGCAGCAATCGGCCCCGCCATCGGCGTCGGCATCGTCGTGGGCAAGACCATCGAAGGCGTCGCCCGCCAGCCTGAGCTCGCGGGTCGTCTGCAGGTTCTGATGTGGATCGGTATCGCCTTCACCGAGGCGCTCGCCTTCATCGGCATCGCGACCTACTTCATCTTCACCAACTAGTCCCCGCCAGTAGTAAGTAAGGAGGCTCCATGCTTCACGCAGTACTTACCGCTGCAGCGGAGGACGAGACCGAGATGAACCCGGTCATTCCGGCGACCTACGACATCGTCTGGTCCGCGGTCTGCTTCGTGATCATCCTGATCGCGTTCTGGAAGGTCTTCCTGCCGAAGATGCAGGCCATGCTCGACGAGCGTTCAGCGGCCATCGAGGGCAACATCGCGAAGGCGGATGAGGCTCAGCGCAAGGCGGACGCCGCGCTCGAGCAGTACACGGCACAGCTCGCCGAGGCCCGTCAGGAGGCCGGCGCCATTCGTGAGGCCGCTCGCGAAGACGGCAAGCGAATCATCGCGGAGGCGAAGGAGCAGGCCACCATCGAGGCCGGCCGAGTCACAGCGAGCGCGCAGGCGCAGATCGAGGCGGAGCGCCAGGCGGCCGTGGTGTCGCTTCGCAGCGAGGTCGGTTCTCTCGCACTCGACCTCGCGGGGAACGTCATCGGCGAATCCCTCACCGACGACCAGAAGGCATCCGCCATCGTTGACCGCTTTCTCGCGGACCTCGAGGCATCGGAGAAAGCAAACACGTAATGGGTAGCGCTACCAGAGAAGCACTCGCCTCGTCGACCAAGGCCCTCGAGGCACTCGGCGCGGTCGGCCTTGAAACCGCCGTCGGGCTGTTCGAGGCTGGTCGTGTCGTTGGCGACTCTGCGCAACTGCGCGCGCTCATAGCCGACCCGGCCGCCGACCCGGACGGCAAAACCGCTGTCGTCGAGCGGGTGTTCGGCGCTCAGCTCGATCCGTCCGCCCTCACCGTTCTGACGGCTGTCGCGCGCGAGCGCTGGTCGAATCACGACGAGCTGCTCGCCGGAATCGAGGAGCTCGGTCTGCGCGCGGCTGCACGTTCGGCCAAGCCCGCAGCGATCGATGCCGAGCTCCTGTCGTTCGCCCGCGCGGTCGCGAGCGATGCAGACCTCGAACTGGCCATCGGATCGAAGCTCGGCCAGACGTCGTCGAAGGTGTCACTCGTCGAGAAGCTGCTCAGCGGCAAGGCGACCGGCCAGACCCTCGAGATCGTGAAGCATCTCGTGCAGCAGCCAAGGGACAGGCGCATCGGCGAACTGCTGCGGAACGCGGCGCGAATCGTCGCGGACGAACTCGGTTACACGGTCGCAACGGTGACAAGCGCGTCGCCGATCAGCGACGCACAGCTCAAACGGCTCGAACAGACGCTCGCGGCCACCTACGGTCGTGCGCTGAGAATCAGCCAGGTCACGGACCCGCAGCTTGTCGGGGGATTGCGCGTGCAGGTCGCTGACGACGTGTTCGACGGCAGCATCCAGTCCCGACTGGCCGAACTCAAACTCCAGCTTGCCGGCTGACGCCGGAAACGATGAACTCAGAAGACCTCGGTCTTCACATAGATAGGGAAGATGATGGCAGAACTTACGATCAGCCCCGACGAGATCCGTGATGCTCTCAAGGATTTTGTGAAGGCCTACGAGCCTGGCGCGGCGTCGAAGACAGAGGTCGGGTATGTCACCGACGCCGGTGACGGCATCGCGCACGTCGAGGGTCTCCCGGGGGTGATGGCGAATGAGCTGATCCGGTTCGCAGACGGAACACTCGGCCTCGCGCAGAACCTCGATGAGAACGAGATCGGTGTTGTTGTGCTCGGCGAGTTCACCGGCATCGAAGAGGGCATGGAAGTCACCCGCACGGGTGAGGTGCTGTCTGTGCCCGTCGGTGACGGATACCTCGGTCGCGTCGTCGACCCGCTCGGCACACCGATCGACGGCCTGGGTGAGATCGCCGCCGAGGGTCGGCGCGAGCTCGAGCTTCAGGCCCCAGGCGTTATGCAGCGCAAGAGCGTGCACGAACCCCTTCAGACCGGCATCAAGGCCATCGACGCGATGATCCCCGTCGGCCGCGGACAGCGTCAGCTGATCATCGGCGACCGCCAGACCGGCAAGACGGCCATCGCGATCGACACGATCATCAACCAGAAGGCGAACTGGGAATCCGGTGACGTCGACAAGCAGGTCAGGTGCATCTATGTCGCGATCGGACAGAAGGGCTCGACGATCGCCGGTGTGAAGGGTGCGCTCGAAGAGGCCGGCGCGATGGAGTACACAACCATCGTCGCCGCTCCCGCGTCAGACGCCGCCGGGTTCAAGTACCTCGCTCCGTACACCGGATCGGCCATCGGCCAGCACTGGATGTACAGCGGCAAACACGTTCTCATCATCTTCGACGACCTGTCGAAGCAGGCCGAGGCCTACCGTGCGGTTTCGCTGCTGCTCCGCCGCCCGCCGGGCCGCGAGGCATACCCCGGCGACGTGTTCTACCTGCACTCCCGCCTGCTGGAGCGTTGTGCGAAGCTCTCAGACGAGCTCGGCGCGGGTTCGATGACCGGCCTTCCGATCATCGAGACCAAGGCGAACGACGTCTCTGCATACATTCCGACCAACGTGATCTCGATCACCGACGGTCAGATCTTCTTGCAGTCCGACCTGTTCAACGCCAACCAGCGTCCCGCTGTCGACGTCGGCATCTCGGTCTCGCGTGTGGGTGGAGACGCACAGGTCAAGAGCATCAAGAAGGTCTCGGGCACTCTGAAGCTCGAGCTCGCTCAGTACCGTTCGCTCGAGGCGTTCGCGATGTTCGCGTCCGACCTCGATGCAGCCAGCCGCCGTCAGCTCGCTCGCGGTGCGCGCCTGACCGAGCTGCTCAAGCAGCCGCAGTACTCGCCGTATCCGGTCGAAGAGCAGGTCGTCTCGATCTGGGCGGGCACAAAGGGCAAGCTCGACGAGGTGCCCGTCGAAGACATCCTTCGGTTCGAACGCGAGCTGCTCGACTACCTGGCCCGCAACACCAGTGTGCTCGACACCCTCCGCGACACGAACGTGCTCGATGACGACACCGTCGCCATCCTGGACGCGGAGGTCGACAAGTTCAAGCTCGAGTTCCAGACCGGAGAAGGCAAGCCGTTGAACGGTCCGGGCTCCGAGCAGTTCGAGGAGCTGCCAGAAGAGGACGTCAACCAGGAGAAGATCGTCAAGGGACGTCGATAACAGATGGGCGCACAACTTCGGGTCTACACGCAGAGGATCAAGTCTGCGCAGACGACCAAGAAGATCACCAAGGCGATGGAGCTCATCGCGGCTTCACGCATCCAGAAGGCGCAGGCGCGTGTGGCCGCCTCCGGGCCGTACTCGCGTGCGATCACGAGGGCGGTCTCCGCTGTTGCCACGTATTCCAACGTCGAGCACGTGCTCACGACCGAGCCCGAGAAGATCGAGCGCGCCGCCGTGGTCATCTTCACGTCTGACCGCGGTCTGGCCGGTGCGTTCAATTCGCAGGTTCTCCGTGAGGCCGCCGAGCTGACCGAACTGCTCCGCAGTCAGGGCAAAGAGGTTGTGCACTACGTGTACGGGCGTAAGGCCGTCGGGTACTTCAACTTTCGCAAGCACCCGATTGCGGCGGAGTGGACGGGGGGAGCGGAGAACCCCGACTTCGAGACGGCACAGCAGATCAGCCGGACCGTTCTCGATGCGTTCCTCACCGATGCGTCAGAGGGCGGCGTCGACGAGATCCACATCGTCTACAACCGTTTTGTGAGCATGATGACCCAGACCCCCGAGGTCGTGCGCCTGCTGCCGCTCGAGGTCGTCGAGGGCGTCGAGGAGCCGGAAGGCAACGCTGTGCTCCCGCTGTACGAGTTCGAACCCGATGCAGAGAGCGTGCTGGATTCCCTGCTGCCGGTCTATTTCGAGAGCCGCATCTTCAACGCCATGCTGCAATCTGCCGCTGCGAAGCACGCGGCCACTCAGAAGGCCATGAAGTCGGCGAGCGACAACGCCGACAAGTTGATCACCGACTTCACACGCCTGCGCAACAACGCGCGTCAGGCCGAGATCACGCAGCAGATTTCTGAGATCGTCGGCGGAGCCGACGCACTGTCCTCCGCCAAATAGAGCTTTCGACAACGAAGAGAGAAGAAGAGCAATGACAACAGTTGCCCCCGCCGAGCAAGAGGCGGAGCAGAAGGCCCCAGGCGTCGGCCGCGTTGCCCGCGTGACCGGCCCCGTTGTTGACATCGAGTTTCCGCACGACGCGATCCCCGAGATCTACAACGCGCTGAAGACCACAATCGTCCTCGGCGAGCAGTCGACGGAGATCACCCTCGAGGTCGCCCAGCACCTGGGAGACGACCTCGTTCGTGCCATCGCCCTCAAGCCGACGGACGGCATCGTCCGCGGCCAGGAGGTCACCGACACGGGTGCGCAGATCTCTGTGCCCGTCGGCGACGTCACCAAGGGCAAGGTGTTCAACGTCATCGGAGAGGTTCTGAACCTCGAGCCGGGCGAGACCCTCGAGGTCACCGAACGCTGGCCGATCCACCGCAAGCCGCCGCCGTTCGACCAGCTCGAGTCGAAGACGCAGCTCTTCGAGACCGGCATCAAGTCGATCGACCTGCTGACCCCCTACGTGCTTGGCGGAAAGATCGGGCTGTTCGGCGGTGCGGGTGTCGGCAAGACCGTTCTGATCCAGGAGATGATCCAGCGTGTGGCGCAGAACCACGGTGGTGTCTCGGTGTTCGCCGGTGTCGGTGAGCGCACCCGTGAGGGCAACGACCTCATCCACGAGATGGAGGAGGCGGGCGTCTTCGACAAGACGGCCCTCGTCTTCGGACAGATGGACGAGCCGCCCGGAACGCGTCTTCGCGTCGCCCTGTCGGCCTTGACCATGGCCGAGTACTTCCGTGACGTGCAGAAGCAGGATGTTCTGCTCTTCATCGACAACATCTTCCGCTTCACGCAGGCCGGTTCAGAGGTATCGACACTTCTCGGCCGTATGCCGTCTGCAGTGGGTTACCAGCCGAACCTCGCCGACGAGATGGGTGTGCTTCAGGAGCGCATCACTTCGACGCGCGGTCACTCGATCACGTCTCTGCAGGCGATCTACGTGCCGGCCGACGACTACACCGACCCGGCACCCGCGACGACGTTCGCGCACCTCGATGCCACAACCGAGCTGTCGCGTGAGATCGCGTCGAAGGGGCTGTACCCCGCGATCGACCCGCTGACGTCTACCAGCCGCATCATGGACCCCCGCTACCTGGGCGAGGACCACTACCGTGTCGCGACGACAGTGAAGCAGATCCTGCAGAAGAACAAAGAACTTCAGGAGATCATCGCGATCCTCGGTGTCGACGAGCTGAGCGAAGAAGACAAGATCACCGTCTCGCGGGCACGCCGCATCCAGCAGTTCCTCTCGCAGAACACCTACATGGCGAAGAAGTTCACGGGCGTCGAGGGTTCGACGGTTCCGCTGAAGCAGACCATCGAGTCCTTCGACGCGATCGCCAAGGGTGAGTTCGACCATGTCGCCGAGCAGGCGTTCTTCAATGTCGGGGCGATCTCAGACGTCGAAGAGAAGTGGGCCAAGATTCAGAAGGAGAACGGCTGATCATGGCCACTTCTGGTCTGAACGTCAGCGTTGTCGCAGCTGACCACGAAGTGTGGTCTGGCGAGGCGTCGATGGTCGTCGCGAGAACCGTTGAGGGCGAGATCGGCATCCTGCCCGGTCACGAGCCGATGCTCGCCATACTCGCCCAGGGCGAGGTGCGCGTCACACTCGGCAATGGCGAGAAGGTGACAGCGAGCGCTGACGACGGTTTCCTCTCGGTAGAGAACAACATGGTGACTGTTGTGGCGGGCAACGCCGCGCTCGTCGCGTAACACCCGGAATCACCCGCGAACCCCGTGCTCATCCTGCTGCCTCCGTCTGAGACGAAGCGCACAGGGGGCACGGGGCCTTCGTTGTCTCTGTCTCGTCTGCGCTACCCCGAGCTGTCTGATCACCGTCGGGCGCTGATCGACGCGGTCGAGGCGCTTGCCGGCGACACGGAGGCCTCGATCGCCGCGCTGAAGCTCGGTGCCACCCAGCATGGCGACGTCGAACTCAACCGCCGTCTGTGGTCATCACCGACCCTTCCCGCCCTCGACCGCTATACGGGTGTCCTGTTCGATGCGCTCGGTGCGGGCAGTCTCGACGCCCGTGCCCGCGCGTTCGCCGCACAGCACGTTGTGATACATGCCGCGCTCTTCGGCCCCGTCGGCGCTCTCGATCCCATTCCGGCGTATCGGCTCTCACACAATTCGCGTGTGCCCTCGGTTGTGCTCGCACGGCACTGGCGAGACGCCGTCGAGGCATCCCTCCTGGGCTCAGACGGCCTGGTGCTCGACATGCGGTCAGAAGCATACGTCGCCCTCGGCCCGGCGCCCTCGCGGCCCGAGTCCGTGTACCTGCGTGTGCTGACCGAGGGGGAGTCCGGGGTCAGGCGGGCCCTCAACCACTTCAACAAGAAGAGCAAGGGCGAGTTCACGCGCTCCATCGTGCAGAGCGGGCACGACTTCGCATCGGTCGACGAACTCGTCGCGTGGGGCCTCCAGAGTGGCTGGCGTCTCGAGCCGTCCGCAGACAGGGAACTCGCCCTGGTCGTCTGACCGGCCGCACGGCCTTCTCGACGGTCAGGGCGACCGCCGGAACTCGATGTGCTCGTGGTCGAGCAGCCACTCCTTCACGCGCACACCGTCGCCCACCGAATAGCCGGTGATGTGCCCGTGTGCCGCGAGCACCCGATGACACGGCACAAGGATCGGCAGCGGGTTTGCCGCTATCGCTCCGCCCACGGCACGCCCTGCGGTGCCTGCTCCCGCTGTGTGGCCGAGCCGTCCGTATGTCGTCGCCTGCCCGTACGGAACGGCCATGAGCGCCTTCCACACGGCGTGCTGGAACGGCGTGCCCTCGAGCACCAGGTTCAGCGCGAAGGACCGCCGCCGTCCGGCGAAGTACTCTGCGAGTTGGGCCATGGCAGAGTCGAGGAGTGGTGACGGTCTCTCGGGGATGTCGGCGTGCGGCAGTTCCCCATCACATTCCACGGAGAGCCGTGTGATGCCGTCGCCGTCGCTCTCGATCTGGATCCTGCCGAGCGGGCTCGTCATCCTCGCGAGCCTGACGGGTGTGTCGAAGAGGGTGCTGTGTGCGATCATGCGGGCCACGCTACGCATTCCGCCCCGGCCGGCGGGCGAGGCGGCCTGATCTGTGGAAGCCGGCCCGCGGCATCCTGGCCTGTGCAGGAGCCGCGGGACGGTGGTTCTGCACAGGAGCATCGTCCGACGCTGAACTCCACGGCTTCGTCTGGCGGTCCCGCCCGCTCTGACCGGCGGGTGAGACTCTCCGTATGACGACGATTCTGAAAGCCCCGTCCGCCGCCGATTTTCTCGCCCTCGTCCCCCAGCTCGCCGGTATGCAGCCGACTGAGAGCATTGTGCTCGTCGCGTTCAGGGGAAACCGGACCTGCGGGGCACTGCGCGTCGACCTGCCGACCGATGCGGTGTCGGCAGAAGAACGCGAGACCTCGGCCACAACGCTCATCGGGCTCATCTGCAAGATTCCGAGAGCGGATGCCGTTGTGCCCGTTGTGTACAGCGACGGGGGATACAGCCCCGTCACGGGGCCACCGCACTCCGATTATGTCGACATGCTGGTGGCGCGGTCCGTCGCCTCCGGTTTTCTCGTGAGGGACGCCCTCTGGGTGGGTGAAGACAGCTGGTCTCGATATGGCGACGGTGACGATGGGCCGCATCCGATCGCCGAGGTCGAGGATTCGCCGCTGCACAGGGCGATCCGTGAGTCGGGCGAGGAGCGCGAACTTCTCGATATCGAACGCGAGAGTTCACTGCCGGCGGCCGACTTCGAGAGCAGGGAGCGCACCTGTATGCGTTTCAACAGGACCACGGCGGCGGGTGTGCACTCGTCTTCTCTGTCGGAAGACCGGGACCTCGCGGCCGTTGACGGCGTTCCTGCCGACGGGGTTCGCGTCGGCGACGTCCTTGCAGACGTTGTGGACTTCGCCGAGAGCGTTCTCGCTGAAGAGGCTCCCGCCGACAACGGGTCTTCGTCACGGATCGACAACGTCGCCCTCGTCGGCGTTCTCGCTCGATCACCTGTGACTCGTGATGCGTTGCTGGCGACATGGGCCTGGGGCGTCGAGACCGGCGACGCCGTGTGCCGGCTGAACACCAGATACGCGGCGGGAGAGCCGATCGAGCACGACCTGCGTGCCGGGTTTCTTTGTGGTCTCGGAATGCCCCGCCCCGATCCCGAGCGGATCCAGGCCGCCATCGAGCTTATGAAATACGCCGTCGTCAGGCTCCCGCGTGTGACGCACGCACCGCTGCTGTGCATGATCGGCTGGCTGCACTGGAGCCTCGGCCGCGGCTCGATAGCCGGAAGGTGGGTGGACAAGGCGTGTATCGCAGACCCCGCATATCCGCTCGCACACTTGCTCGCGACGTTGCTCGCCACCGGTCACCTGCCCGACTGGGCATACGAGACGCGCACGGAATCCGCTGAATGAGGTGAGACCATCCTTGTGCCGTGGCTCATCGGCACCCCGCGAACCGTTACTATTTTGAGAGACGGCTGAACGAGGCCGAGAGGACCAGCAGTGACAGAGCCCGACGTGAGCACAGGCGCGCATAGCGTCGATGTGCCCGGTGGCCTGCCCGTCGAGTTGCGCTGGGCTTCCGTCACAGATACCGGCCGCAAGCGCGAGGTCAACCAGGACGCCCTGATCGTCAGCTATCCGCTGTTCGCCGTCGCCGACGGCATGGGCGGGCACGAAGCCGGAGAAGTGGCCAGTGCGGCAGTGATCTCGCGATTCAGCGAAGCGGTTGCACGCGGGGAGCGCCTGAGCCGCGGATCCGTCGAAGAAGCGCTCCGTGGCGCCGTCGCCGACATGTTCGAGGCCGTCGGCGAATCGGACCTCGGCACGGGCACCACCGTCACCGGGCTGCTGTTCGGGTTCGGCGACGAGTCCGCCCCCGCCTGGACCGTTTTCAACATCGGCGACTCCCGCGTATACAGGCTGCTCGGCGATGAACTCGTGCAGGTGACGCTCGATCACTCGGTTGTGCAGGAACTCATCTCGATCGGCGCGATCACCCCTGACGAAGCAGAGACGCATCCGCACGGGAATGTGATCACCCGCGCGGTCGGGTTCTCCGAGGAGCCTCTTCCCGACTACACGGACGTGGCCATGGCCGACCGAGCGCGATGGCTGATCTGCTCCGACGGCCTCACAAAAGAGCTCACGGATTTCGGTCTCAGGCATTTTCTGATGAACTCGGAGACCCCGGAGCAGGCCGTGCGCGCCCTCGTGAGCGCCGCACTCGAGAACGGGGGTCGTGACAACATCAGTGTGATCGTGCTCGACGAACTCGTTCTCACCGCAGACGGCGACACAGAACGCTGACACCTGGGCATCCTGCCCCTCGCACAACGAGTTGCGCGGTTGTGTCGCTTCGTGCGCCGCGGGGCGTCAGCTGCCGCAGGTCGTCCCGTCGCAGGCGGCCGTCGGCCATGGGAACACAGCTCCCGCCGGCGTCCTGCACGTCCCGAGCCGTCGATGACGTTCTCCACGGACATCTGTGATGTGGCCACCACCCGATCGGACTCTGCTCGACTCGAGACATGGTCAGAGCTCCGCACCACGACTCACCGTCGGTCCAGCCCGCAGGGTCGGCTCGGACGCCGGAATCGCCGTCCTCCGTTCCGCCGGTCGACGAGCCGATCGCCCTGCCGACCGAACCGACGGCGCAACCGCCGGCGCCGTTTCCCGTTGTCGCGTCGTTCGCGCCGGTCCTCGCCTCGGGAGTGATGTGGTTGATGACGCACTCGCCCTACGTGCTCGTGTTCGCAGCTCTCGGCCCGATCGTGGCCATCGGCGGAGTGATCGACGGACGCTGGGGATCGAAGCGGCGACTGCGTCGCGACACACGTGAGTTCGAGCGTCAGTGCGAGCGTGTGGCCGATCAGATCGCGTGTCGGCATACGGTGGAGCGCCGGCAACGCGGCAGTCTGACACCTCGGATCTCGGTTCTGCTCGATCGAGACGACCGGGGCGCACGCACAGCCAGGTGGCGCGCACCCGTCGGCACCCGCACGGTCATCGTCGTCGGGGAGGGACAACAGCCCAGCCGAATCCGGGTCGACGGAGCGGTGACTGAGCAGACCAGGCGCCTCACCCTGCAGGCCGCGGTCGTCTCGGGGGTGCCCGTTGAGCTCGACTCCGCGCGCGGCATCGGTGTGGCCGGGCCTACGGTTCTCGGCAGGGCGGTCGCTCGCGGACTGCTCCTGCAACTCTGCGAACGGATGCACCCCGGTGTCGCCCACGTTGTTGTGCCGGCAGGGTCCGCCTGGAGCTGGGCGGCAGAACTGCCGCACGCGATGGCGGCCGGCAGCCCCGAGGTCGTTGTGCGTGTGGTCGACGCGGAGAGACGTGACGTGACCGCCGCATCGCCCGGCGGCCATCCGCCTGCCGGAACGGATGCAGTGGCCACGCCCGCCACCGAGACGGCACCGGCCGGCATTGCCGGCGGTGAGACCGGGGGCACCGAGGTCGTCATTGCCATCGACGAGAACGTCGAGCGTATTCCTCCCCGCTGTGCGGCGGTGATCGACGTCACCGGCGCGGACAGCGCGGTTCTGCACGAGGCGTCTGCGCTGCCGATAGCAGTCGACCTCGTGACTGAGGCGCAGGCATCCGCCCGTGCCGCCGAGCTCACCAGCCATGCTCGCTCGCTCGGCCTGATCGGGTCTCGTGCCCACCTCGCGAGATCCGTGGCGTACAACGACGCGGCCGCCGCGGCGCTTGCGACGCCTTCACCCGGAGGAGAACGCGGACTGCAGGCCGTCGTCGGAATCGGTGAGCGTGGTGCCGTGGCGCTCGACATCGTCGCGGACGGACCCCATGCCATCGTGGGAGGCACAACGGGAAGCGGCAAGAGCGAACTGCTGATCACCTGGGCGGCGAGCATCGCAGACAGATATCCACCAGAGAAGGCGACGCTGCTGCTCGTGGACTTCAAGGGCGGCGCCGCCTTCGCCCCTCTGACGGGCCTGCCGCACGTGGTCGGGGTGATCACCGACCTCGACCAGGCCGAGGCGACACGTGCCCTCGAGAGTCTCAAAGCGGAGGTCAGGCATCGTGAGCACGTTCTGCGTGAGGCCGGCGTCCGCGACATCAGTGAAGCGGGTGACCGGTTGCCGCGGCTGGTCATCATCGTCGACGAGTTCGCCGCCATGCTCGACGGCTTCGCCGAGTTGCACACCGTGTTCACCGACATCGCCGCTCGCGGCCGGTCCCTCGGAATGCACCTCATCCTCTGTACCCAACGGCCGGCCGGTGTGGTCAGGGAGTCCCTGATGGCCAACTGCGGACTGCGACTCTCGCTCCGGGTGAACAACCGTGCCGACTCGGTGAGCGTCGTCGGAACGGACGCTGCGGCCAGGCTGTCCGCGACGATTCCCGGTCGGGTGGTCATCGCAGAAGACGACGGAACGACCATCGCGCAGGTTGCCACAGTGACGAGCGTCGAGCTCACGCGGATCGCGACGCGATGGAGCGATCCCCGTCGGAGGGTGCGACGCCCCTGGCTCGATCCGCTCCCGGAGACGGTCGATCTCGGCAGCCTTCACAACGCGGGGGATCACACGACGGGGTACGCGTTCGGGTTGTCGGACCTGCCCGATCAACAACGCCAGGCGACGGCCAGATACCAACCGCACTCGGACGGAAGCGTTCTGGTGCTCGGCACGGCACGGACGGGCAAGACCACCGTGCTCGACACTCTCGAACGGAGCATGGCAGACACCCTCACGGTTGTGCGGATCGGCGATCACGATGAGCGCACCTGGGACGAGGTCTCGCGGCTCGCCATCGGCATCAGACGCGATACGCTGCCCGCGTCAGGGACCGTTCTGCTCATCGACGACCTCGACGCCGTCTGCGCCAGGATCGACGACGACTACGCCACAGAGCTGCGCGACGGCGTCGTCCGTCTGCTGAGGGAAGGCCCGGGACGACGGCTGTGGGTGATCGTCACGGCCAACCGCCTCTCTGGGCCGCTCACACAGCTCAGCAGCTTCGCCGGAAGCGTTCTTATGCTCAAACAGGCGAACAGGCAGGAGCACAGCGGGGCGGGAGGAGATCCGCGGTTCTGGAACGAGAACAGACGGCGGGGGAGTGCGATCTGGCAGGGACGGGAGACCCAGGTGGCGCGGGTTGCGGCGTCAACGCTTCACCCGCCGCGAGAGGCCGACCCAGAGGGGTTCGAGCCAGAGGTGTTCGACGAACGGGCGGCGGCGGTCACCGTGATCGTCTCGCGATATGCACGGGAGCGAGTGGCCTCTCTGCACCGTCGGCACCCAGACCGCGCGGTTCGAGTCGCCGGCCTTGCAGAGGCGGGCGCACAGCAGCCGGGACGCCTCACGGTCGACAGCCTCGACCTGCAGCGCGGGCCGGTGGTGATGGTCGGCGACACCGAGCAATGGCAGGCCCAGTGGGCGCTGCTCACCGCGCTGCGCCCGTCGGCGCACCTCGTGTTCGAGGGGTGCACACCGGCGGAGTTCAGGGCGATCACGAGGATCAGGGACCTGCCGCCGCTGCTCGCCCCGATCAGAGGCCGGGCCTGGTGCCTCGATCCGGGCGGGAAGGTGACGCGGGTGAGTCTGGCGCCGTAACGCGAGCTCTTGTCAGACGACGTATTCCTGCGTCGGCCCGGGTCACGGGCGTCGGCCGGGATCCTCGAGCTCAGAGAGATCGATGAGCCGAGTATCTGTGCGCTTCGCGTCGGTGTGCCTCGTGTTGATGCGGCGTGTGTCGGTCTCGGCCGGGTCGAGTTTCGCCGCGTCGAGTTCGTCCAGTTCGGCCGCATCGACCGTGCCGATCGGCCCCGTGAACTGGCTCCCGCGCTCGTCAGCGGCCGGGTCACCGCTGAACAGACCCTGATTGCCCTCTGTGTCATGCGATTTGCGCCGGCTCGGCATACGCTCGGCTTCGATCATCTGCACACGCGTCCTCGGGAGCGACGACGGGCTCGATCGGTGGAGCCACTCGATGAGCTCTTCACGCACCATGCACCGCAGATCCCAGAGCTTGCCGGAGTCCGCAGCGCTCACGAGAACGCGCACGCGCACGAAGCCGCCCACGGCATCCGTCACCTGCAGCACACATGTCCTGCCGTCCCAGAGATCGCTGCCCGTCACCACACGCTTGAGCTCTGCGCGCATCTGCTCCGGCGTGACGCGCCAGTCCAGGTCGAACTCGACAGCACCGAGGAGCTCGGAGTCTCGTCTGGTCCAGTTCTCGAACGGCGTTGTGGTGAAGTAGGTCGACGGCAGGACCATGCGGCGGTCGTCCCAGATGTGCACAACAACATAGGTCAGCGTGATCTCTTCGATCTGACCCCATTGACCATCGGCGATCACAACGTCGTCGATGCGGATCGCGTCGCTGAACGCGAGTTGCATGCCGGCGAACACGTTCGCGAGTGTCGACTGCGCTGCGAGGCCGGCCACGATGCTCACGAGGCCCGCACTGGCGAGCACACTGGCGCCGAACGCGCTCGCACCGGGGAAGGTGAAGAGGATCGAGCCGATCGCGATGATCACGATCAACGCGATGACCAGCCGGCGCAGGATGAGCACCTGTGTGCGGATGCGGCGGGCCACACGGTTGTTCGGTCCGTCGATGCGGTAACGGTTCAACCCGAGGTCGACGAAGAAGAGCGCGAGAGAACAGACGAACCACGCGGTGATCGCGATCGTCGCGATGAGCAAGAGATGGTCGACCAGCGCCCACCAGTCGGAGTCGCGCGCCTCGGCGGGAAGCCCGATGGCCAGACCGGTGCGCACGGCGATCACGAGAACGAGTGTGCGCAGGGAACGCCGGACACGCCTGATCAGCGTGTTCGCCCACGCCCGTCGTCTGGCCACCAGTCGCACGACAAGGGCGGCGGCCAGATAGAGAAGCGCGGCGATGCCGAGCGCAGAAACCAGAGAAATAAGAAGGTCGATCCATGACTGGGCCATCACACCATCGTCGCAGGCCGCGCCCGAGGGTTCACAATCGGTTCAGCGGATGTGCAGGAAGCGCACAAGGTACGCACCAGGTCGCTTCTGCACGTGCCTCGTGATCAGCCGAGAAGAGGCGAGACCCTGATGCCGCCCACCGGCTTCCCGCCCCCTAAGACGGCGAGCCCGAGGTCTGGCGCGACGGTGTCGACGTCGGCCGCAGAGATCGCACCGGCGCGCGCCAGCAGGTGCAGGCCGACGATCGTCGTCGCTCGTGATCCTCCATCGAGCATCTTCAGTGCGACAGTTGTGCCGTCGGGCGCCGCCATCACCATAACGCCCTCCGCACCGCCCTTCGCGAACACGCCGAGCCGTTCGATCACCGTGGTGTTCGCTCGGCCGTCGCCGTCGATGGCCCACGCATTCTGCAGCACCGCCTCGCAGAGGATGCCCGCATTGCGATAGATCGCGAACGGTGACGACGGCGACGAGGTGCGGACGCGCGCGATCCCGCGGGCGAGCGCCGTCAGCGAGATCGCGAAGACCGGCGCTCCGCACCCGTCGACGCCGGTCGCGGCGGGCCGTTCCCCGGTGAACCGCTCGATGACATCCTTCACCTGCAGCTGAAGGGGGTGAGCCGGATCGAGGTAGGTCTCGACGGGCCATCCGTTCTGCACGCAGGCGAGCAGCATGGCCGCGTGTTTGCCCGAGCAGTTCATGTGCACTGGCGACGCGCTGCCGTTGACGCGGACGAGCTCGGAGCGGGACGCCTGGTCGAGAGGCCACTCTGCGGGGCACTGCAGGGCGTCTTCGGTGAGTCCGGCCTGGGCGAGAATGCTCCTGACGACCGAGACGTGGCGCGGCGTTCCGGCGTGGCTGGCCGTGGCGAGCACGGCAGCCGCTCCCCGAAGGCCGACACCGGCGTTCATCACGGCTATCGCCTGGAACGGCTTGAGCGTCGATCGAGGAAAAACCGGTGTGCTGACATCGCCGACCTGGCGGATGACGTCCGCGTGCTGGTCGATCACGATGGCGGATCCGCTGTGCCGCGACTCGACGAAGCCGCTTCTGACGACGATGGCGAGTTCATGCGCGCTCGCTGCGGTGAACGTCTCGAGAGGGGGACCTGCATGGTTCGACTGCGTCTGGCTGCTCACCCGGTCAAGCGTAACGTCAGCTCACATCCAGCGCCCGCGCATGCGACACTTGAGCCATGTTGGGCGAACATCTGTACAGCGTCGACGTGAGATGGCTGGGGAACACCGGCACCGGCACGAGCGGTTACCGCGCCTACAGCCGCGACCTGGTGGTCGAGGCGGCGGGGAAGCACCCGCTCGAGGGGTCGGCAGACAAGGCCTTCCACGGCGACGCGTCGAGGTGGAACCCCGAAGAGCTTCTCGTGGCCGCCCTCGCACAGTGCCACATGCTGTCGTACCTGCACGTGGCTGTCACCGTCGGTGTTGTCGTCACTGCATACGAAGACCGCGCGGCGGGCACCATGCGTGAAGACGGCGCGAGCGGCGGCGCGTTCACCGAGGTGATGCTTCGCCCCGTGGTGACCGTTGCAGACTCCTCCATGGTCGACGCGGCGCGAGAGGCGCATCACAGGGCGAACGAGCTGTGCTTCATCGCGAGATCGGTGAGCTTTCCCGTGCGACACGAGCCCGAGATCGTTGTGGGCTGAAACCGGCGGGCGAGTCGTCGGCGGTTGGTGGCGACTACATCCGCTCGGGTCGCCAGACGGCGCGCTTCAGCCTCTCGATGGTGTCTGCCGGCGGTGACTCGTTGTATGCGTTCGCGAGTTCCTGCCCGGTGAGGTCGTGGATGGCCGACATGATCTCGTCTGTCGCATGCCTGCGAGCACGTCCGCTCGTCGCCGGGCCGTGACGGCTCACATCGAGGGGCGTGCCGAAGACGATGGTGGCGCGGGGCGAGCGTTTCGGCATTCTCGTTCCGACGGGCATCACCTCGTCTGTTCCGATGAGCCCGACGGGAACGACTCTCGCCCCCGTTGCGAGGGCGAGCCATGCGACCCCCGTGCGGCCCCGATAGAGGCGGCCGTCGAGCGATCTGGTGCCCTCTGGGTAGATCGCGAACGCGCCACCGCTCTCGAGGACCCGTCGGCCCTGGTCGAGGGCCTCCTGCGCCGCCTGACCTGCGCCGCGCCTCACCCCGATGGCGCCGATAGCGCTGAAGAAGGTGCGGGTGACCCAGCCTGAGACCCCTTTGCCCTCGAAATAGCTCGACTTCGCCAGGAACCGCACTCGCCGGGGAGCGGCGACGGGAATCGCGATGCTGTCGATGAACGACAGATGGTTGCTCGCGATGATCACCGGCCCCGTCTTCGGAACGTTCCGGCGCCCGGAGACACGCGGCCGGTAGATCAGCCGCACGACCGGAGCGAGAACCGCGCGCCCCAGAAAATAGACGAAACCGGGCGAACCCGCGTGCGCGTCGTTGTGTGTATGGGCGGGGGATGCCGTGGCGCTTTCGGCTGCATCACGTGCGTTCGTCTCTGAATCCGGCCCTGACATCCGTTCGACCCTATGCCCGCGCATATGCCGATCCGGGCATGAAGTGCGGGTGTGTCTGCGGGTGCTTTTCAGGTGAGGCATAGTCGGGTAGGGGAGAATGAGCCCCATCTCATCGTGAGCCTCTACGTCTATGAAAGCGAGCCTCGTGCGCACCAGGGTCCCCGTTCTCGCCGCTGTCGCGGCATCCGCCCTGCTTCTCTCTGCCTGCGGCGGTGAGCCCCAGTCGACCGCGACAGGAGGCTCCTCCTCTGCCGACCTGAGCTGCCACGACACACCCAGCGGAGGCGCCGTCGACGACGTGAGCGTGTCGGGCGAGTTCGGCGCGATGCCGACGGTGGAGTTCGAGAGCGGGCTCAGCACAGACGAGACGGTCAGGAAGAGCGTGATCGAGGGCGCCGGCGCCGAGGTCAAACCCGGGGACATGGTGATGGCCGACCTGACGATCTACAACGGCAGAACCGGGGAGGTCGTCTCGCAAACGCCGTACTCCGGCTCGGGAATGGGACCTCTTGATGTGGACGAGAACGAGTTCATCACCGGCCTCGTGCGCACGCTCGAGTGCGTTCCCGAGGGATCGAGGGTCGTCTCTGTTGTGTCGAGCGCAGACGGGTTCGGCGAGCAGGGCTCGTCCGACGGTGCTGTGCTCGACGGCGACTCGCTTGTGGTCATCGCCGACATCCTGAGGATCGTGCCCTCTGTCGCGACCGGAGCAGAACAGCCCCAGCCCGACGGTTATCCGACGGTCGAACTCGACGACGAAGGCGTCCCCACGGTGACGATCCCGGACGCCGAGCCCCCCGCAGAGTTGCAGCTCGCCGTCCTCAAACAAGGAGACGGCGAGAAGGTGCAGGACGGCGACACCGTGACGGTGCAGTACCAGGGTGTCAACTGGCGCACCGGCGAGGTGTTCGATCAGAGCTGGGGCACGGGCGTGGCACAGTTCGCGACCAATGCCGTGATCCCCGGGTTCACGGCGGCGCTCGTCGATCACGAGGTGGGGTCGCAGGTGCTCGCCGTCATTCCGCCGGACCAGGGCTACGGCGAGGCCGGCGAGCCGGATGCGGGCATCGAGGGCACAGACACCCTTGTGTTCGTCGTCGACATTCTCGCCACCAGTCGATGACGTCTGGACGACGACCGGACGAGCACAATCGACGGCCACCGGCCCCGGCTCTCGCTAGGGTGTGAGTGTGAGACGCGTCATCATCCTCGGTTCGACCGGGTCGATCGGAACCCAGGCGCTCGACGTCATCAGGGCGAACCCGACGCGGTTCGACGTTGTCGGACTTGCGGCGAACAGCAATCGGGCGCTGCTCGACGAGCAGGCGGCCGCCTTCCACGTTGACGACACCGCGCTCGGCGCGGACGAGGCGGCGAAGCTCGTGCGCGATGTCGATGCAGACGTGGTGCTCAACGGCATCACCGGGTCCGTCGGCCTCGGGCCCACTCTGGCTGCGCTCGAGGCCGGGCGCACGCTGGCGCTCGCCAACAAGGAATCGCTGATCGTCGGCGGTGATCTCGTGAAGCGGCTGGCAGCGCCGGGGCAGATCGTGCCCGTGGACTCTGAGCACTCTGCACTCGCACAGGCGCTTCGGTCAGGGACGCCGCGTGACGTCCGGCGGCTGATCGTGACCGCGTCGGGCGGCCCGTTCCGGGGTCGCACGAGGTCGGCTCTCGCGTCGGTCACGCCGGCGGAGGCGCTCGCCCACCCGACCTGGGACATGGGGCTTGTCGTCACCACCAACTCCGCGACCCTCGTCAACAAGGGACTCGAAGTGATCGAAGCGCACCTGCTGTTCGACGTGCCGTACGAGCGCATCGACGTCGTTGTGCATCCGCAGTCGATTGTGCACTCGATGGTGGAGTACATCGACGGTTCGACGATCGCACAGGCCTCGCCGCCCGACATGCGCCTTCCGATCTCGCTCGGACTCGACTGGCCGAATCGGGTCGCCGGTGCCGGCAAGCCCATCGACTGGGCAGTGCAGACGGCGTGGACGTTCGAGCCGCTCGACGACGAGGTGTTCCCGGCGGTTGCGCTCGCCAAATCCGTTGGCCGTGCGGGCCAGAGCTATCCAGCTGTGTTCAACGCTGCGAACGAGCAGGCGGTCGCGGCCTTTCACTCGGGTCGCATAGGTTTTCTCGAGATCGTCGACACCGTGTCGAAGGTGGCAGACGCGCATGAGCCGCACGGTGAGCTGACGCTCGAGACCCTCGCAGACGCCGAACGCTGGGCGCGGGCGGCAGCAGACGCGCACATCGCCCGCACCTGACCGCCGTCCGCTACCAGCCGGCCTCGATGAGCGCGCGCCGTGACTCGAGGGCGGCGTCGAACGGTTGCTCGACGCCGCGCACGTCGCGATAGTCCTGTGACGCCAGCCCGGCCCAGAGGATCGTGTCGCCCTCTGCGGCACTGGCGACTGCCGCACGAATAGCCTCGCGCGGGTCGCCGATCTCACGCACATCGCCTTCGGGGTTCTCGTCGTGCGCGCCTTCGCGCAGCGCGCGGCGAATCCCCGCAGGGTCTTCGAACCGCACATGGTGGTCGGTGAGGATGAGCAGGTCGCTTCCCCTCATCGCCTCTCGTCCCATGTCATGGCGCTTCGTGGCATCCCGTCCGCCGTCTGCACCGGTCACCATGATCACGCGTCCGGACGTCACCGCTCGCACGGCGGCGAGGGACTTGGAGAACGCATCCGGAGTGTGCCCCGAGTCGACGTAGAGGGTGGGGCCGCGGACCCCAGAGACGCGCACGAGGCGTCCGGGAAGGTCGACGAGGATCCTGCCGTCGCTCGCCAGAACGTTCGACAGGTCGTGGAGCGCGATCCCGCCTTCGACGAGCATGGCTATGGCCAGGCCGGCATTGGATGCCATGTGCCGGCCGATCAGCGGAACCCGCGTCGTGACGCTGCCGTTGGTGGTGTGCGTGAGGGTGAACTCGGTGTAGTCCGGCCGCTCGGCGTCGACAGACAGCAGCCAGTCAGCATCGGGAACGGTGTGTGAGTGTGGATCGACGGTCGCGATCGTCGCAACGGGAACCTGCGAGCGGGCGACGACGTCGAAACCCGCCGGGCTGTCGAGGCTCACCACAGCGCGTTTCGCGCGGAGAGAGGTGAAGAGCCCGATCTTCGCCTCGAGGTACTCATCCATGCTCGCGTAATCGTCGAGGTGATCGTGGCTGAGATTGGTGAAGGCTGCGACGTCGAACATCACTCCGTCGACGCGGTGTCGCGAGAGCGCGTGTGCACTGACCTCGATGATGACGGCGTCGACGCGCACCTCGCGCATCCTCGCCAGCAGAGCGTGAAGCTCGGTGGCTTCGGGGGTGGTGAGATGGCTGGTCACCGCCTCGTCACCGACGCGGCGCTCGGCTGTCGAGCTGAGTCCGGTGGTCTTGCCGAGCTGCTTGAGCAGGGCGTCGAGCATGTGCGCCGTCGAGGTCTTGCCGTTCGTGCCGGTGATGCCGAGGGTGAGAGGGGTGCTCCCGTCCCCGTTGTCATCGCCGGTGCCGTAGATCGCCGCGGCCAGGTCACCGGCGATCAGTCGTGGTGAGTCCCCACTCCTGAGAACGGGCACTCCGGCGCTCGCGGCCTTCTGAACCCCGTTCGCATCGGTGACGATCGCCGCAGCGCCGCGCGAGACGGCATCCGCGGCGAAATCGGCGCCGTGCGCGTTCGCACCGGGCACACCGAGATAGAGGTCGCCGGGCTGCACGTCCGTGCTTGCCATGCTGATGCCGCTCACGATGACCGCTCCGGGGTCTCCCTCGAGCCGGAATCGGCGGGCGAGGTCGGCGAGGGGCACGGAGGGCGGAGTATGCGGTCGCATAGGTCCATCGTCTCACGGTGAGCCGCAGGGGTCACCGACGCGGCCGGCCAGCGATGCTGCCGGTGACGGATGCGGCCATGGGAGCCTCACAGGCCTCAGCCAGCATCCCCACGGCATTCGGCGGTATCGTTCACGGGTGGAAACCGTGCTGCAATACATCCTCGGCATACTGATCATCGTGGTCGGGCTCGGCCTGTCCATCGGTCTCCACGAAATCGGGCACCTGGTGCCCGCGAAGCTTTTCGGCGTCAAAGTCACCCAGTACATGATCGGCTTCGGTCCGACGATCTGGTCCAAACGCCGTGGCGAGACCGAGTACGGCGTCAAGGCCTTCCCCCTCGGCGGGTACATCTCGATGATCGGGATGTTCCCACCCGGCAAGGGCGAAAGCGCCCACGAGTCGAGCACGGGCTTCTTTCAGCAGCTGAACACCGAGCAGGCAGCCAGGCGGACCCGACACGGCGTCGCCGTCGACGAACGTCCGCAGATCGCAGAGGGAGCCACCGATATCGGCGCCCCCGTCGATGCCTCCACCGGTACGAGACGCCGTTTCTTCAACGGCCTGGTGCAGGATGCGCGCGACGCCAGCGCCGAGACGATCGGTGCGGGCGAAGAGACGCGCGCCTTCTATCGGCTGCCCGTGTGGAAGCGCATCATCGTGATGCTCGGCGGGCCCGCGATGAACCTGCTGCTCGCCATCGTCTTCTTCGGGGTGTATCTGGTCGGCTTCGGGGTGCCTCAGTCGACAACGACCATCCTCGATGTGAACGAGTGCGTTCTGCCGGCCACGAGCGAGCAGACGACGTGCGAGGCAGACGATCCGCCCTCGCCGGCCGCAGCCGCCGGTCTGAGGCCCGGCGACACGATGATCTCGATCGGGGGCACCGAGATCACCAGCTGGGAGCAGATGAGCGAGATCATCAGCACGTCGCCCGGCCAGTCCCTGTCGGTGGTCTACGAGCGCGATGGCGAGCAGAACACCACAACACTCACACCCCTGCTGACGGAGCGGTACGTCGTCGACGAGAATGGTCAGCAGATCGAGGACTCCTCCGGCAGCCCGGTCACCGAAGAGGTCGGCATCGCCGGGATCTATTCTCGAGAGGAGCTTGTGCGGCAACCCGCGACGGCCGTGCTCCCGTTCATCGGAGAGAACGTCGCCAACGTCGCCAACATCATCCTCAACCTGCCGCAGCGTTTGATCGACGTCGCGAACGCAGCCTTCGGACCGGGCGAACGAGACCCCAACGGACCGATGAGCGTGGTCGGCGTCGGCCGCATCGCCGGCGAAGTCGCGTCACTTGACGACGTCTCCCTCGGCGCCAAGGCCCAGACGATGATCGGACTGCTCGGCTCGTTGAACATCGCGCTTCTCGTGTTCAACCTGGTGCCGCTGATGCCCCTCGACGGCGGTCACGTCGCAGCTGCCGGGTGGGAGGGCATCCGCCGCTGGTTCGCGAAACTCCGTGGACGCAAGGACCCCGGCCCCGTGGACGCGGCCAAGCTCATGCCGCTCACCTTCACGGTGGTGATCGTGCTGGGCGCGATGAGCCTGCTGCTCATCTATGCCGACATCGTCAAACCCGTTGACCTCTTCGGCTGATCCCCGTTCCCTGCAGCTCGCCCCCGTCTCTGCAGCTCGCCCCCGTCCCGCGCTACACATTTTGTGACGCGCGCCCCGAGCTCGGGGCGCGCGTCACAAAATGTGTAGCGCGTGGCAGAGGTGTCGCGCCGTACTACAGCGGGCGGGGGCATCGCGATACTCCGCTCGGAGCAGTCACGAGGGCGCCGCCAACAGAGGGTTCGCCCTCGACGTGCTGCGGGCATCCAGAGTTCGCGGAGCATGCGGACGTAGGATGATGCGGTGGCAGCAATCAACCTCGGTCTCCCCAAAGTCCCCGAAACCCTGAGTCCTCGGCGTGTGTCGAGACAGATCAAGGTGGGCAAGGTCCTCGTGGGCGGAGACGCACCGGTCAGCGTGCAGTCGATGACAACAACACCGACGACGAACATCAACGCGACGCTGCAGCAGATCGCCGAGCTGACGGCATCCGGTTGCGACATCGTGAGGGTCGCCGTTCCGAGCCGTGACGACGCAGAGGCGCTGCCGATCATCGCGAAGAAGAGCCAGATCCCGGTGATCGCCGACATCCATTTTCAGCCGAACTACGTCTTCGCGGCCATCGATGCCGGCTGCGCGGCCGTGCGCGTGAACCCCGGGAACATCCGCAAGTTCGACGACCGCGTCGGTGAGATCGCCAAGCGTGCCAAAGAGGCGGGCGTCTCGCTGCGCATCGGCGTGAACGCCGGTTCCCTCGATCCCCGGCTACTGCAGAAATACGGCAAGGCGACGCCGGAGGCACTCGTCGAGAGCGCTGTCTGGGAGGCGAGCCTCTTCGAGGAGCACGACTTTCACGACTTCAAGATCTCGGTGAAGCACAACGACCCCGTTGTGATGGTCAAGGCCTACCGTCAGCTCGCCGAGCAGGGCGACTGGCCGCTCCACCTCGGCGTCACCGAGGCCGGGCCCGCGTTCCAGGGCACGATCAAGAGCGCGACCGCATTCGGCATCCTGCTCTCCGAGGGCATCGGAGACACGATCAGGGTGTCGCTCTCGGCCCCGCCCGCCGAAGAGATCAAGGTCGGGCTGCAGATTCTGCAGTCCCTCAACCTGCGCGAGCGCAAACTCGAGATCGTCTCGTGCCCGAGTTGCGGGCGCGCGCAGGTCGATGTCTACAAACTCGCCGACGACGTCACGGCCGGCCTCGAGGGCATGAGCGTTCCGCTGCGCGTCGCCGTGATGGGATGCGTGGTGAACGGGCCGGGCGAGGCCCGTGAGGCCGACCTCGGTGTGGCCTCGGGCAACGGCAAGGGGCAGATCTTCGTCAAGGGCGAGGTCATCAAGACGGTGCCTGAAGCCGAGATCGTGCAGACCCTCATCGCGGAGGCGAACCGGCTCGCGGCCGAGATGCCCGCCGATGACACCTCGACAGGAACCCCCGTCGTCTCGGTGGGCCCATAGCCTGATCGGGTCGGCGTTCACATCACGGCCGGTTCCGAGAACGCTCAGCCGACCCTCTCGCCCCGCGGATGCTCGTGAGCGGCGGGCAGGTCGTCTCGTCGCCGCCTGAGCACAAGCTCTCGCACAACGACTCCGATGCCCGCGACGGCGATCGCGACGATGAGAGGCGGCAGCGCGAGTTCCGGCACGAAGAGCGCCATGCGGAACACACCGATCCCGTAGTCGAGCATCTCTGCCGGGTAGGGCAGCAGCATACGTGCTCCTGCTGCGGCGCTGACACCGGTGAAGGCGGCGGGGCCGACCCAGAGGATCAGGATGCTGCCCACCGTCGCGATGATCCGCCCGCGCGAGCGGACACCGCCCCACGCGATCGCGAGGCCGACGAGAACCGCGGGGACCCAGCGGACGCTGCTCAGCAGCCATTCCCTCGCGTCGGTGGGCAGAGTGGTGGGCATAACGGTCAGGGGAGCGACGAGGGCGGTCAGCCAGAGACCCACGGCGAGGGCGGCGAGGCTCAGCCCGATGATGGCACCGGGCGCCTGTGCGGTGGCGATCAGTCGCAGGACTAAGAGGCCGACGATGATCGCGAGCACAACGACGGCGAGGAGCGCGGCGACGTACAGGTGCGATGCGGTGCGCTGCTGGAGCCCGGACAGCACAACAACAGTTGTCTGGACGGCCGCGAGAACATCCACGGCGAGTGCGCCGCAGGCCGTTGCCAGCACAACCCGACGGGGATGGTAGGCGCGACTCAGCCGCACGGTGATTCCCGCCGCTGCATAGCCGGTCACGATGAGCCCGATGATCGTGGTGATCTGATACTGGCTGAACGGCAGCAGGGCGATGGGCATCTGTTCTGCTGGCGTCTGAGCGGCCCACAGATTCTGCAGGGGAAGACGGATGCCGGTGATCAGCCAGGGAACGAGTCCGATGAGTGCTGCTGCGGCACCGGTGAGTGCGTATGCGGGCGTGCCCCGTCGAGATCTCATGACTGACGACCGTACAGCACGCCGGCGTCTTCGCGCCTGAGTCGTGATGTCGCATCCGGAGGTGCGGCACGGCCATGCGGAGGCGCCGCACCTAGACTTGATGAACCCGCCTGTCACAACGGCAGGCGCGACCCGAACCGAACCAGCAGGGGATCGCCCGGTGAATCAGACCGTCTTGTCGAACACTCCATTGCAACAGGCAGAGATCGAACGCGCCCGAAGCATTCTCGGCACCATCGCACAGGGCTACGACAGCAGGGTGGTCGGCCAGCGGAGCCTGCGAACGACCCTGATGGTCGCCCTCATCACCGGCGGGCACGTGCTGCTCGAGAGTGTTCCCGGCCTGGCGAAGACCACGGCTGCCGAGTCGATAGCGGATGCCGTCACGGCGTCGTTCTCGCGAATCCAGTGCACTCCGGACCTCTTGCCCAGCGACATCATCGGAACTCAGATCTTCGATCCGAGAACCTCGACGTTCGACACGCAGCTCGGTCCGGTGCACGCGAACTTCGTGCTGCTCGACGAGATCAACAGGTCGAGCGCCAAGACCCAGTCGGCGATGCTCGAGGCCATGCAAGAGAAGCAGACCTCCATCGGCGGTGTGGTGTATCCGCTGCCCGATCCGTTCCTCGTTCTCGCGACGCAGAACCCGATCGAGCAGGAAGGCACCTATCACCTCCCAGAAGCACAGCTCGACCGTTTCTTGCTCAAAGAGGTGCTCGAATACCCGCACATCGACGAAGAAGCCGAGATCGTCCGCCGAGTCAACGCGGGTGTCTACGACGAGCCCTCTCGTCTTCCGCACGTCTCAACGGATGACGTGCTCTACCTGCGGCAGCTCGTCAGGAGGGTGTACCTCGACCCCTCCATCCTCAACTACATCGTGCAGGCGGTCTACGTCTCGCGTCACGTGGACCAGTACCTTCCGCCCACACTCGCCGGATACGTCGAATACGGCGCAAGCCCGCGTGCGAGCATCGCGTTCGCCGCTGTGGCGAGGGCGCTCGCGCTGTTGAACGGCCGTGACCACGTGATTCCAGAGGACGTCAAGTCGTACCGCCACCAGGTGCTGCGTCACCGGATCATCCTCGGCTACGAGGCCGCTGCAGACGAGGTCGAACCCGAGACCGTCATCGACGCCATCTTCGGCTCCGTCCAAGCGCCCTAGCATGCCCGGTCTGCTCCGCAGGGTGAAGACGAAACTGTCGATACGCGCGCACAGACGTGTGCGCGGTCTGCTCGACGGTGAGTACCGCTCGATCTTCCAGGGGAAGAGCCACGAGTTCGACGACCTTCGCCCCTATGTTCCCGGTGACGAGATCAAAGACATCGACTGGAAGGCGACCGCCAGGCACGGGTCGCCTCTCATCAAGCGATACGTCGCGACGCGCAAGCACTCCGTGCTCCTTGTGGTCGACACCGGGCGCAACTTCTCGGCGCTCGGTGCGGACGGTGTGCCGAAGCGGGAGACGGCGATACTCGCCGCTGGAGTCATGGGATACCTGGCCGTGCGCCACGGCGACCATGTCGGGCTCGTGTCCGGCGACTCCGCCCACACCGACTATCTGCCGTTGAGGGGCACGGAATCACACCTCGAGCGCATCCTCTCTGTTGTGCACGGGAGAACGGCGCTCACTGCCGCCCCGAGCGAGCTTGGCCGGCAGCTCGGCTTCGTGGCGCGCACCGTCAAGGGGCGGATGATCGTTGTGGTGATCGCTGACGACCGCGCCCTGAGCGATGAGGAACTGCGGTTGCTGCGTCGGCTGCACGCGCAGCACGAGATGCTCTGGCTCACCATCGGAGACGCGGACCTCATGCGGCCGGAGTACGCGGATCGCGACATGTTCGACGTCGCCGACAACCGGCAGCTGCCGGAGTACGTGCGCCACGACGCCGCGCTTCGCGAGGAGTTCGCGGCGGTGAACGCCGAGCGCGCACGAGTGACGAGCGATGCCCTCGAACGGCTGGGGATTGCCAATCAGCGAATCGAGGCAGAGGCTGAGGTTGTTCCGAAGATCTTCCGCCTGATCGAGAAGCACAACCATGCCAGACGATAGCGGGTATTACGCGCCTGTCCAGTTCCAGCCGCTCTGGGCGGTGCTCGGGCTGGTGCTGGTGGTGCTCGTCATCGCCTGGTACGTCTTCGTGTGGTGGTACTCCAGGCGCAAGCACCGGCCGAAGGCCGTGCAGACGGCAGCGGACTCCGGTCCGTCGATCGAGGAACTGCGCTCGCGTTATCGCGCACTCATCGACGAGGTCGAACGCTCGGCGGGCGAGGGCATGACCAGCGGGCGAGCGGCCCACCACCGACTCGGCGACCTCGTCAGGTCGTTCGTATCGGAGGCAACGGGGGTGAAGGCCAGGTCGATGACCCTCGACGATCTCGAACGGGCCGATCTGCACGAGGTGGCGGCCGCCGTCGAGACGTACTACCCCGCGGAGTTCGCCGAGATCGAGCAGGGAGACGTCGGGCGTTCGGCTGCCATGGCCAGGCAGGTGGTGACGACATGGCGCTGATCCACTGGTGGATGCCTCTCGTCTGGCTCGCGATCGTCGGCGGGCTCGTCGCCTTTCTGCTCTGGCGGCAGTCGAAGGCACGCAGACGGAGCGCCTCGCCGGCTGTGCCCATCGCCCACTCGGAGCGGCTGACGTCTCTGCCTTCCTACCGGGCGGCGCTGCGGCGCTACCGTCTGCTCCTCGTCGCAGGGGTGGTCGTGATCGGGCTGATGATCGTGAGTGCCGTGCTGCTCAGCTCTCGGCTCGTGAGCGTCACCAGCTATCAGCCCGAAATGCGCAACAGGGACATCGTGCTCTGTCTCGATGTGTCCGGTTCGATGATCGAATACGACGCGGCCATCGTCGAGACCTTCGGTGAACTGGTCGAGCAGTTCGACGGGGAACGAATCGGCCTTGTGCTGTTCAACGCCTCTGCCGCAACGTACTTTCCGTTGACGAGCGACTACGCATTCGTGACGCAGCAGCTCGACCGCCTGCACAAAGACCTGTCGAGCCCGACCACAGACGGCGAGTTCGTCAACGGAACGCTGCTCGGTGACGGATCGAGTCTCATCGGAGACGGCCTCGGCTCGTGTGTGATGCGATTCGACGACGTCGAGTCCCCACGGTCGCGGTCGATTGTGCTGGCGACGGACAACTACGTCGCCGGCGAGCAGATCATGACGCTGCCAGAGGCCGGCGAATACGCGACGCGCAGGGGAGTGGTCGTCTATGGGATCAACCCGGGCGACACCGGCAGCAAGGACTACATCGCCGAACTGGCCGACGAGATGGAGCGCGTCGTCACAGAGACCGACGGCGCGTACTACGCGCTCGAGGACCCGGGCGCCGTCCCGTCGATCGTGTCGAGCATCCAGCAGCGGCAGACGGCACGGCTGACAGGGGCGACACAGCTTGTGCGGAATGACGAGCCGACCTGGCTCGTCGTCGCCGCCCTGGCCGGTACCACCCTCATCATGCTGGTCGGATGGAGGCTGAGACGATGATCTTCACCCCTGTTCTGCCCATCTGGATGCTCGTGCTCCTGTGCTGTGCGCTCGTCGCGTTCGCGTTCGTGCAATTCGTCCGCCGCAGGCGAGACGGCGGTTCGTGGCACTGGCTCGTGCGCGCGGCAATGGTCATCGTCATCTTCGGAATGGCGCTGCGCCCCGGGTTGCCGACGAACCTGCGCCCGCCCGCGGCATCCGGCGACGTCGACGTCTACTTCGTTGTGGACACCACATCGAGTATGGCCGCAGAGGACTTCGGTCCAGAAGACGCCCCGCGCCTCGCCGGAGTGCGCGATGACCTCATGGCGATGACAGCCGAGCTCAGCGGCGCCCGCTACACGCTCATCACGTTCGATGCCGTCACCGTGCAGCGGTTGCCTCTCACCACCGATTCCTCGGCGATCACCTCCGGAGTGAAGGCGCTCAACCAGGAGATCACCGCGTATTCTGCCGGGAGCAGCATCTCGCAGCCCGTCGAGTTTCTGCACGGGGTGCTCGAACAGGATGCCCTCGCACATCCGGAACGTCAGCGCGTTGTGTTCTACCTCGGCGACGGTGAGCAGACCGTGGCAGAGCCGCCCGGATCGTTCGCCGAGCTCGCCGAGTTCATCGACCAGGGTGCTGTGCTTGGATACGGCACCGCAGAGGGCGGGCCGATGAAGCGGTTCTCGGGTTACACCGACGACGGCGTTGGCGAGGAGTACATCACGGCGTTCGGCGAGGGCGGCTCCGAGCCGGCGATCTCAACCCTCGACGAACCCGCGCTTCAGACGATCGCCGCAGAGCTCGGCGTCGACTACGTGCACCGCGGCGCCGGCGATTCCGTGGAGCCGGTCGTCGACGGGATCACCGTCTCGAACATCAGCAGCGACACGGGAGCGAGTGTGCAGGCCCCCGAGTTCTACTGGCTGCTGGCGATCGTCTTCGGGCTGCTCGCTCTCACCGAGCTGCCACTCGTGATCACGGCGCTCCGCGAGCTGCGTGCGATGTCTGCCCGGGAGCACCCAGGGGCGCAGAGACGGCGGAGAGGTGAAACCGATGGGTCATAGGGGTCTGCGCCCGATTGTGAGAACCAGACGACGGATGATCCTCTGGTCCCTGCCGTTCGCCATCGTCGCCCTGTTCGCGGCGGGCAAGCTGTTCAGCATGCCGCTGCAGGCACAGATCGCCATCGACTCGTATGCGGGTGGATACTACGCGCTCAGCGCCGACACGGCGGGAAACCTGCTGTTCCTCAATCTCGGTGAGCGGTGGGTGCCGTACTTCGATCGCGGCACGGCATATGCGGCGGGTGGCGCATTCACCATGGCGACAGACGATCTGAGCAAAGCGCTCGAGCTCGCTCCAGAAGACCGCCAGTGCATGGTTCGGGTGAACCTCGCCCGTGCCTGGGAACAGCAGGCGGATGTCTACCGGGATGCCGGATATTTCCAGGGCGCCATCCTGTTGTACGAGACGGCGAAGGCCGTGATCGATGACGGCGAAGAGGCCGGATGCTTCGAATCAGAAGACGAGGAGCGGGACGAGCAGGAACAGCAGGAGCAGGAACAGCCTGAGCAGCCTGAGCAAGGCGGCGGTGAACCGGGCGAATCTGACGGCACGAACCCTGACGCCACGAACCCTGGCGGCACGAACCCTGACGAGATCACCCCCCACGCGGATCCGGGTGAGAATCTCGACGACGCCGGGCGACGTGTCGACCAGAAGATCGAAGACGCCGAGCGGTTGCGTGACGGTCAGGGCGGCCAGCCGGGGCAGCCGGGCGATTCGGACCAGGGTGACGAAGGGCCTGGCGGTGATGAGCAGCAGGACGCCGTCGAGGAGCTTCGTGAGCACGGCGACGAGGCCGAGCAGCACAAACAAGACCAGGATGCCGAACAGCGCGGTGAGGAAGGCGACCGGGGGTACGTCGAGAAGCCCTGGTAAGAGGGTGTGCCGTCCGCGTCTCGATCGCCGTGGCAAGCGTGCCACGTCGCTCCGCCGCCTCCCGGCGAACGCTTCGCGTCCGGCCGCCGGACTAGCATGGTGTGGTGGTTACACGACTGTCGAACTTCTTTCTCCGTACTCTTCGCGAAGACCCCTCAGACGCCGAGGTGACGAGTCACCGGCTGCTTGTGCGGGCCGGTTACATCCGCCGGCAGGCGCCTGGCATCTTCGCCTGGCTTCCACTCGGACTTCGCGTGAAGTCGAGGATCGAGAACATCATCCGTGAAGAGATGACGGCGGCCGGCGCCCACGAGGTGCATTTTCCGGCACTGCTCCCGCGAGAGCCGTACGAGATGAGCGGCCGCTGGGACGAATACGGTGAGAGCCTCTTCCGCCTGCAGGACCGCAAGGGCGCAGACTACCTGCTCGCGCCCACACACGAAGAGGTCTTCACCCTGCTCGTGAAAGACCTCTATTCGTCATACAAGGACCTGCCGCTGTCGATCTACCAGATCCAGGACAAGTACCGAGACGAGGCCCGTCCGCGCGCAGGTCTGCTCCGCGGGCGAGAGTTCACGATGAAAGACGCCTACTCGTTCGACTACACCGATGAGGGACTCGACACCAGCTACCAGGCGCAGCGCGACGCCTATGAACGGATCTTCACACGACTCGGCCTCGGCTATGTGATCGTGCACGCAGACGCCGGCGCGATGGGAGGATCGCGCAGCGAAGAGTTCCTGCACCCGACGCCCATCGGCGAAGACACCTTCGTGCGCTCCGAGGGCGGGTATGCCGCGAACGTCGAAGCATACGTCACAGCTGTTCCCGAATCGCGGACGTTCGATGCGCTGCCAGACGCCGTTGTGCTCGACACGCCGAACACCCCGACCATCGGCACGCTCGTCGACGCGGCCAACCAGATGCATCCGCGCCCCGACGGCCGCCGCTGGAGCGCCGCAGACACCCTCAAGAACGTTGTGCTCGCGCTCACTCATGTCGACGGAGAACGCGAACTCGTTGTGATCGGTCTTCCGGGTGATCGCGACATCGACCTCAAGCGCGTGGAGGTCGCGTTCGCGCCGGCAGAGGTCGATGCGGCCACCGAGGCGGATTTCGACGGGAACCCGGGCCTCGTCAAGGGATACATCGGCCCCTGGAGCCCGCTCGGCGCCGTGCTCGGCGAAGAGAGCGCGACAGGCATCCGTTACCTCGTCGACCCGCGCGTCGTCGACGGAACCGTGTGGATCACCGGTGCCAATGAAGAGCACAAGCATGTGTTCGGCCTGGTCGCCGGCCGTGACTTCACCGCAGACGGAACCATCGAGTGCGCTGAGGTGCGCGCTGGTGATCCCGCTCCCGACGGCTCGGGACCGGTCGAGCTCGCCCGCGGCATGGAGATCGGGCACGTGTTCCAGCTCGGTCGCAAATACGCAGAGGCGCTCGGGCTGAAGGTGCTCGACGAGAACGGAAAGCTCGTCACCGTCACCATGGGGTCGTACGGCATCGGCGTCACGCGGATCCTCGCGGCGATCGCCGAGCTGCACAACGACGAGAAGGGTCTCGTCTGGCCTGAATCCGTTTCGCCGTTCGACGTCTACGTCGTCGCGGCAGGACGCGATGAGGCCGTCTTCGCCGCCGCGGCGACCCTCGCAGACGAGCTTGAGGCATCCGGGCGCGACGTGTTGTACGACGACCGTCAGAAGGTGTCGCCGGGCGTCAAGTTCGGCGACGCCGAGCTGATCGGTGTGCCGTGGGTCGTCGTCGCGGGCCGGGGAGTGGCTGAGGGGCAGGTCGAACTGTGGGACCGTCGCTCAGGCGAACGTCATCAGATCGCGATCACCGATGTCGTCACCGAGCTGAACGCGCGAGTCGCCGGCTGAGCACCGCTGCTCGGGCCCGGCGCGGTCTCAGCGAGGCACCGATCTCTTGTCGACGACGCTGATCGGCCCCGTCACGCTCAGCTCGTCTGTCCAGCACTCGATGCCGGTGAGCTCCGGGAGCCGGTCTTGTGTGAACACCGGGTCTCGTCCCTGTTTTCGCTGGTTCGAGTAATCCTTGAGAAGTGCGAACGCGACTCCGCTGAGCAACGCGATGGCGACGAGGTTCACGAGCGCCATCAGGCCCATCATGCCGTCCGCGGTGTTCCAGATGAGGTCCGACGCGAGAACCGACCCGGCGAGCACAGCAGTGACGGCCAGTGCCCGATAGGTCGTCAACCAGGCCTTTCGCGGTGTGATGAACTCGATGTTCGCCTCTCCGTAGTAGTAGTTGCCGAGGATCGAGCTGAAGGCAAGCAGGAACACGATCACGCTGAGAAGGATGCCCGCCCACGAGCCGAGCGATCCGGTGACGGCGTCGAAGGTCAGGCCGATTCCGCGCTCAGCCGACGCGAGGTCCGGTGTCGAGACCAGGATGATGAAAGCGGTGATCGAGCAGACGAGGAATGTGTCGAAGTAGACACCGAGAGTCTGTACGAGGCCCTGCTTGACCGGGTGGGTCACGGCAGCAGACGCGCCGGCGTTCGGAGCCGAGCCGAGCCCGGCTTCGTTCGAGAACATTCCCCGCTTGACACCCTGCATGATGATGGTGCCGAGCACTCCGCCCGCGATCTCTTGGAACCCGAAGGCACCGGAGAAGATCTCGCCGAACACACGCGGCACCTCGCTGATGTTGAGTCCCACGACGATCAGTCCGAGCACGAGATAGAGCAGCGCCATCAGGGGAACGACGGCCTGGGTCACTGACGCGATCCTGCGCACACCGCCGAAGACGACAAGCGCCGTGAGCACGGCGAGTGCGATGCCGACGAGCCACGGCAGCCAGGCGATGTCTGCGCCCACTGCCGTTGTGACGGTGGCGCTGATCGTGTTGGCCTGAAGGGAGCTGAAGGCGAACGGAAAGCAGACGATGAGGATGACGGCGAAGACGATGCCCATCCACCGCGCTTTGAGTCCACGCTCCATGTAATACGCGGGGCCGCCTCGAAAGCCGTCTGCGTCCTTCGTTTTGTAGAGCTGCCCCAGAGTCGATTCGACGAAGCTCGATGCGCCGCCCACGAAGGCCATCGTCCACATCCAGAACACGGCACCCGGGCCGCCGACCGCTATGGCCGTTCCCACGCCGGCGATGTTGCCGACGCCGACGCGCGATGCGGCCGAGATGGTGAACGCCTGGAACGCTGAGACCGATTGCGCCCTGCCCGAGTCATCCAACGGTGTCTTGTTGGTCAGCGTGCGGAACATCTCCGGGATCATCCGGAACTGCACGACACCGCTTCGGAAGGTGAAATAGAGCCCGAGCACAACGACTATCGGGAGCACCGCCCAGGTCCAGAGCAGGTCTCCCGCGTCGAGCACAAAGGCGTTCAGGTCATCGGTGTCCATGTCGGGCACACTACAGGTCGCCGAGAGGTTAACGCGAGCGCCGGCGACACCCGGCCGCCGGGCGCCGGGTGCGGCCAGGCACGGTCCGCTCCCTGAACTGGCCCGTCGCCGCCCTCAGAGCCCGGATGCCTCGCGTCAGAGCCAGGATGCCTCGCATCGATCGTGAGGAGAGCGTGTCGTGACCGTGTGGTCGTCGGTTGCGACGATCAGCGTGCGGACTCGTATGGCGCCACGTTCCCGTACCGGCCGCTGAAAAAGACGAGGGGTTCGCCGTCGCCCGGTTCGGAGCAGGAATCGACGCGGGCGACGACCAGCTCATGATCGCCCGCGTCTGCCACGGTCTCGATCGTCGCGTCGAACCAGCTCAATGCGTCCTCGAGAACCGGCTGACCGGAAGGGCTCGACCGCCAGGTTGATCCGGCGAATCGGTCGATTCCTCTCTGGGAGAAGAGCCGTGCGACCGGCTCGTGGTGTGCTTGAAGCACCGATACGGCGAAGCGTCCTCCCGGGCGGATGCCTGCCCAGGAGGTGCTGCTCCTCATCGCGCAGAACGCGATCAGCGGAGGCGTGAGCGACACCGAGGTGAAAGAGTTCACGGCCATCCCGACGTGTCCGCCTGGAGTCGACGCCGCGACTATCGCCACCCCCGTGGGATAACGGCCCAAGGCATCGCGAAACGCACGCGAGTCGCGATGGGCGTCGATCGTACCGGGGAGCGGAGTGACCGCGGGGCGAGCAGTGGCGCTCATCGTCGAGACCTCATCTCTGTTCGTTCAACCATGCCTTAGCGTAAAAGAGTATCAGAAAATATACAAGGCGTATAATAATGATCCGTATTTTTCGCGCTTGACGAACAGGCACCTGTCCTTCACAATGGCGAATGGGGACAAAAAGTATCCTCCGAGTCTCATAAATAGACTTCTGACGCTTCCAAGGAAGGATGCAACGGATGAGCAGCACAATCGACAGTCCGCACGCGCCGCCCGTTCAGGGCACAGACAGGCCATCGCTGCTCGAGGCGGCCCGCGCGATGGAACCGGCGCTCCTTGCGGCCGAGGGCATCATCGAGAACGAGCGCCGTGTGCCTCAAGAGATCACGGATGCGATGTATGAGAACGGCATCTATCGTGCATTCTTGCCGGCCGAGCTCGGTGGTGTGGAAGCGCACCCGCTCGAGTGGCTCGACGCGGTCGAGGAGATCTCTCGCGTCAACGGCTCCGTCGGCTGGCTGTGCATGCTCCACACGGGCAGCACGTTCATCGAAGCCGATGTGATGCGTGGCCTGCTCGAGCAGAACCGGTGGATCACAGCGTCCAACGTCGGTCGCGCTGCAGGCAAAGCCGTTCGCGTGCCGGGCGGATACCGCATCAGCGGCCGCTGGCCGTTCACCAGCGGTTCCCCAGAGGCGAACTGGCTATCGGGTCGTTCGGTGTTGTACGACGAGAACGACGAGCCCGTGATCCACCCGCACGACGGCCTGCCGTGGTTCATCGTGGCTTTCTTCCCGGCGTCCGACGTCACGTTGTACGACACGTGGGACGGCCACGGCCTCCGTGGGTCGGGCAGCGGCGACTTCGAAGTGAACGATCTCTTCGTTCCGTCAGAGATGGTCAACGAGGCGGGCATCTGGGAGCGTCCTTACGACCGCGCCCTCTATCGGTATTGGTTCAACGTCATGGCGCACGGCGCGCACGCGCTGGGCCTCGCCCGAGGTGCGATCGAAGAGTTCCTCACCCTCGTTCAGATGTCGGCCAAGCGCGGATCGTATCGCCAGGCGCGTCTCGGCAAGGAGGCTATGCACCAGTACTCACTGGGCAAAGCCGACACGATGGTGCGCGCCGCGAGGGCACATCTCTGGGACCTGGTGGGCAAGGCATACGAGTCGGCGGAGAAGCAATGGCCCGTCGACTACGAGCTACGCGTTCAGCTTCACGCGGCGACGATCAACGCCGTTCACACTGCACGTACGGCCGTCGACATGATCTTTCAACAGGCCGGTGCTCCGGCCGTCTTCCGCGGCAGGCGGCTGGAGCGCATTCACCGCGACATGCTCACCGCGGCGAACCACGCGCTGATGGCCGAATCGTCATACGACCGCATCGGTCAGTACCTTATGTCCAAGGACAGTCCGACCGGCCCGGAGATCGAGCTTCACGAGCTCGGCTTCATTCCCGGGCCTCACCCGCAGCACGACCGCAAGAAGCGGGACCGGGCAGACGCTTGACCTGTGTTGCGGGCGGCCAACCCCCGCCCGCAACCGCATAACCGCCGGTGACCGCCGACCGACGCGAGTCGATCCGTTTCAAACGTCCGATCTATGAGCTTTACGAGACGACGACTTACTGCCCTTCTCGATGAGGGTTCCTCTGGCAAACGATGGAGTTTACCTTGTCTTCAGTGACCGTGCGCAGCCTCGACAAGAGGTTCGGCAATTACCGGGCGATTCGAGGAGCCGACCTTTCGGCGACCGAGGGCGAGTTCGTGACGCTGCTCGGGGAGAGCGGGTGCGGCAAGACCACCACCCTCCGTTGCATCGCCGGACTGGAGACTCCGACATCCGGTTATGTGTCGATCGGCGCCCGCGTCGTCTACGACAGCGAACAGCGCATCGACCTGCAGCCTGAGCGCCGCAAGACGGGCATGGTCTTCCAAAGCTACGCGCTCTGGCCACATCTCACGGTGCTCGAAACGGTTCTGTACCCGTTGCGGCGCCGCAAGGTGCGGGGCAAAGAGGCGCTGGAGAGGGCACGCGAGGTGCTGCAGACCGTGGGACTGGAGCAGCTCGCTGCCCGCCCCGCGACGTCGCTGTCGGGCGGCCAGCAGCAGCGTGTCGCGCTGGCACGGGCTCTGGTCAGCCGCCCCGACCTGATGCTCTACGACGAGCCGCTGTCGAACCTCGATCCGTCGCTCCGCCGCCAGGTGCGCGACGAGATCCTCCGTTTGCACCGGGTCAACGGCACCACCTCCATTTATGTGACGCACGATCTCGAAGAGGCGATGCATCTCTCCGATCGCATCATCGTGATGCAGTCCGGACTTCTCGAACAGTCCGGCACACCCGCCGAGATCTTCGCCAGACCGACGAACGAGTTCGTCGCGAGGTTCGTCGGCTTCGAGAACCTCCTCAATGCCACGGTGGTCAGCGTGTTCACTGACGCCTTCACCCTGAGGATGAACGACATCGGCGTGGACGCCACACTGCCGATCGCGACGGCGACCGGCCCGGTCTCTGCTGGCGACGACGTTGTGCTCGCCTTCCGCTCCGCCAATGCTGTAATCGCCTCGAAGAGCGAGCCAGGGAGGCCTCGCCTCGAGCTGCGCGGCGTCGTCGAGCGCGTCGACTTCCTTGGCTCGCGCAATGAGTTCCGCATAGCGTGCGGCGGGGCCACTGTGCGCGTCGCGGAATCCGAACGCGACTACCGCCGTCAGCAGCTTCGACGGGAAGCCGGGGCCCTTGTGGGCGTCGAGGTGGATGCGGAGTTGTGCTCCGTGATCACGACCGGCAGACGCTCCCCGCATCCGGGTTCCGACGAGGCCGAGGTCGCAGAGGTGCTCACATGAGACGTCTTCCAGTGGAATGGCGCGGCGAACGGCTGTTCGGAAAGCTGCTGCTCGGCGTTTCTCTCGTCATTCTCTTCGCACTCTTCCTCTGGCCTCCCATCATGATGGCTCTCGCGGCATTCCGTGTCGGCAACCTTGCGGGACAGGGCGAGTGGAGCATCGCGCCCTTCCTCGAGACTCTCGCGCGAGAGAGCACATGGACGGTTTCGCTCAACTCGGTCATCCTGTCCGCGGCGTCCAGCCTCGGCGCACTCGCCATCGGCACGTTCCTCGCCTGGGTGGCAGTTCGCACGACGACACCGCTACGACGCTGGATGACACCGGTCATGGCGGTCATCCTCGTCATCCCCTCGCTCTTCTACGGCCTCGGCTGGTACCTGGTGGTGAACGGAAACGCCGCCCCAGCCAACGTCGTCCTGCGCGAGCTCTTCGGCATCGCGGGCTCCCCCCTCGGGTCCGGATGGCCGATCATGTTGTTCGTCGTCATCGGCTTCGTCCTCCCGGTGGGATACCTCTTTATGGTCGGACCCATGGCCAGGATGGACGCAGCGCTCGACGACGCTGCCCGAATGAGCGGTGCGACACGCGGGAGTGCCTTCCTCACCGTGACGCTGCCGTTGCTGCGCCCCACGATGTTCGGCGTTTTCGTGCTTATGACGTCCTACGGGTTCAGTGCCTTCGAGCTGCCGCTGCTCTTCGGCATTCAAGCAGACATCCATGTCTTCTCGACGGCGGTGTACACGACCCTGACGGCGCAGGAAGCAGTGCCCAACTACGCGGGGGCGAGCACGCTGTCGCTGATCCTGATGGCGCTGGTCATAGTCCTCGTGATCGTGCGCTCGGGCATACTGGGCGGACGCCGCTTCTCGACGATCACCGGAAAGGGCTTCCGGCCAGAACCGAAGAGCTACGGCAACGTCCAATGGCTGTTCCTTGCCTTCTTTGTCGTCGTCGTGTGCTGGGCAGGTGTGATCCCGCTGATACAGATGGTCATCGGCTCTTTCCAGCCTATGTTCGGGCTGTCGCTCGGGTTCACCACAGCGAACTATGACAAGCTGCTCGGAAATCCCGGGACCGGCTCTCTCGTCGCCTTCACTCTCGTGCTCGCGGCGGTCGGCGGCTTCATCGCGGCCTCCGTCGCACTCGCTATGAGCCATCTCTCCGTGCACTCGGGCCGGTTCGTTCGTTCTGTTGTGTCGACGGTCAGCTGGGCCCCGGTGGCGATCCCCGGCGTGCTCGTCGGCCTCGCCCTGATCACGGCGTACCTCCCTGTTCCCGGGTTGCGAAACCTGATCGGCACTCCGGCCATGCTTCTCCTCGGTTTCGTTGTGGTCGTCACGCCGATCGCGACGAGGGCGATCGAGGGCGGTGTGCTGCAGATTGCACCGGAACTCGAGGAGTCGGCGCGAATCTCCGGGGCATCTCGGCTCGTCACATTCTTCACTGTGGTCGTGCCTCTGGTTCTGCCGAGCTTCCTCGCCGGATGGTTCATCGCCGGGGTCGGAATCGCAGGCAACTTGAGCCTCCCGGTGCTGCTCTCGTCTCCCAGCATGCAGACGGTCGCGGTGCAGGCGTACGACGCCTATCGACAGGGTTACGCCTCTGAGGCGGCTGCCCTGTTCCTGCTCCTCATGGCCTCCATCGTGGTGGTCGGGGCTGTGGCTTGGCTGCTGGCATGGGTGACAGGCCGCCTCATCAAGACGATACGACTCGCTCGCATCGAGCACGCTCTCTCAACGAAAGGAAGTGTTGTGCATGTTTAGACGCCAACGATGGCTTGCGGCAACTGCGCTGGTCGTTCCCCTCGCACTGCTGGGAGGGTGCTCGGCCGGGGTCGGATCGGAACCGGGGGGCTCCGGTTCTGTGAGTGGATTCGACGGTGCGCTCGGCACTGCAGAGGAGGAGGCCGAGTTCGCGACGCTCTACGAGGACGCGCTCGCGGCGGGCGAGAACCAGATCGTCGCATACGGCCCACCGCCGGCGCGGGCGCTCATCGATGCCTTCCAGACGCGGTTCCCCGGCATCGAGGTGAACTACCAACAGCTTCAAACGGCGGAGCGCATCGCGAAACTGGAACAGGAGAAGCAGACCGGGAACTTCGTCGCCGATGTGGCCGCTGACGGGCGTACGCCGATCGTCTCGATGGCGCTCGACGGATGGTGTCAGCAGGTCGACCCGATCATGGACGTTCCAGAGGAGTGGATGGGCCCTGACTCGCGTGCGATGTACCCGTACGTCTCGGTCTTCGGCCTTGTCATCAACACGGACCTGCTCGATCCAGCGGACGCGCCGAAGAGCTGGGAGGAACTTCTCTCACCCGAATGGGAGGGGAAGGTCGTTATGGTCAGCCCGGCCGCAGGTGGTGCGGCGGCCTTCACCTTCGCCATGATGGAGACGCCCGAGGAGAACGCCGAGAAGTACGAAGGTATCAAAGAGGGCATTCGAGACAACGTCTCCCTTGTCGCGCGAGACGCCCTCGTGTTGCAAGAGGTGGCCCAGGGCACCTATCCGATTGGAGCCCTCGCCTACTATCCCTACTTCTTGGAGACCGCTGCGCAGGGCGCACCCATCGAGTTCGTGTTCCCGTTCACCGAAGGCGGTGGCAACATGTGGACGAAAAGCGGCAACTGTCTGATTGAGAACGCACCTCACCCGAACGCGGCGCAGCTCTGGATGAACTGGCTGACGAGCCTCGAGGGGCAGACCGTGCTCGCCGAATCCGGCTGGTACCCGACGATGCCGGGCATGCCCGGTCCCGGTGGCCTGCCCGCACTTGAAGAGATAGACCTGCTGCACGCGCTTTCCGATGAGGAATCGATTACGGCCTACGGCCCTTACGTCGAGGAGGTCATCTCCTTCTTCGGGGGCTGACCGTCTCATTCATGTGTCGCCCCGGTCGTCCGCTTCTCGACCGGGGCGACACACACCTCCGAACCGGGCTTGCTCTCTGCGCTATCCTGTGGCAAGCGGGACCAGCGGGTCCCATGTCGCAGTCGGATCGCCGATCGCTCGGCAAAGGGAGTGTGTGATTGACTGACCCGGTTTCCGGACCGCCGGTATCCACAACGGTGGCTCGCGCGGGGGCTCTGCTCCAGCTGCTCGCCGATCACCCGGAAGGACTCGGCGTCACGGCACTCACTCGCCATCTCCATACGCAACGAGCGCCCCTCTACCGAATCCTCGACGCGCTCATCCGTTATCGTTTGGTGCGCAGGGACGATCAGAAGCGCTATCGTCTCGGCATCGGCACCCTAGCGCTCGCGCGTGCGTACTCGTCCCAGTTCCCGGCGGGCATGGAACAGCTTCTCACCGAACTCGCCAACGACGTGGGTGTCACGGCCACGCTGATATCAGCGGAAGGCGACGTCCTGACAACCGTGTTGTCCGTGACGCCGAGCACAAATGCCGAGCACGTGTTCACGCCCCCGGGGTTCCGTCACCCAGATGGACCGCTCGCCCCTCTCATCGCCCTGCAAGCGTCAATGCCTCCGGCTGAGGGCGATTCCGAGGCTGTGATGGACGCCAGGCGCCGCGGGTATGCTGTCGCGCACGGGACGACCACACCGGTCCGCCACGCAGCGGCCGCCGTTGTCCCCGCTACCGCCGTCTCCGGTGTGAGGCTCGTTGTGGCCCTCGTCTCGTTCGTGGAATTCGACGCGGAGGCTTTCGCGGAGCGCCTGATAGAGACAGCGCAGATGATTGCCGAGTCGCCCGGTGGCGGCCACGGTCACGATCCTCGCCGAGCCTACCGATGGACGACCGGCGACTGAACGCCCCTCCGACATCGAAGCTCTCTGCTGCGGCGCTCGGGGCCCGTTGCAGAGGAACCGTGGTGAACGGCAAGGACTCGCTGGCCGTGATCCCGTTCGATTGAGGCGAGGGCGTCGCCGGCAGAGGATGCAGCTGCTCCTCTCAGATGGTGACGGGACAAGCACGGGTCGGGTATTCTGGAACTTCGCCGGGTGGCATACCACACCGGCACAGTTGAATAGAGGAGGCCTTCTGTGGACATCGATCTCAGTGTCTTGAAGATGATGGAGCGCGAGAAGGAAATCCCGTTCGACGAACTCGTCGAGATCATCGAGCAGGCCATTCTCACTGCATATCTCAAGAACCAGACGCAGGTCGGCGCAGAGCCGCCCGTTGCGCGAGTGGAGCTCGACCGCAAATCCGGGCATGTCGCCGTGCTCGTGCCAGAGCTCGACGACGAGGGCAATGTCATCGGCGAAGCCGAATCAACCCCTGACGACTTCGGCCGGATTGCCGCATTCGCAGCGAAACAGGTCATCAACCAGCGTTTGCGCGACCTTGCGGACGACGCGGTTCTCGGTGAGTTCAAAGGCCGTGAAGGCGACATCGTCGCCGGTGTCATCCAGCAGGGGCCGAACCCGAGAATGATTCACGTCGACCTCGGCACCGTCGAGGCGATCCTGCCTCCTGAAGAGCAGGTGCCCGGTGAGGATTACAAGCACGGCAGTCGTATCAGGGTCTATGTCACGAGTGTCTCGAAGGGTCTCAAAGGCCCATCGATCACCGTGTCGAGAACGCATCCCGGACTCGTGCGCAAGTTGTTCGCGCTCGAGGTTCCCGAGATCGCCGCGGGTGTCGTTGAGATCATCTCGCTCGCGCGCGAGGCCGGCCACCGCACGAAGATCGCCGTCAAGGCAAACGACCCGAGCGTGAACGCGAAGGGCGCATGCATCGGAGAGCTCGGACGCCGCGTTCGCGCCGTGACCGAAGAGCTCGGAACGGAGAAGATCGACATCGTCGACTATTCGCCTGACCTCGCCGTCTTCGTCGCGAGCGCGCTGTCACCGGCGAAGGTCACGTCCACGTTCATCCTCGACGAGTCGACGAAGGCTGTCCGTGCCCTCGTGCCCGATTACCAGCTTTCGCTCGCCATCGGCAAAGAGGGGCAGAACGCCAGGCTTGCCGCGAAGCTGACGGGCGCGAAAATCGACATTCAGCCCGATTCCATTCTCGAGGATGCCTAGGGGTCCGGTGGTCGGGCAGCTTCGCGAGGAACGAGAGCGGCGTGTCGAGAGCCCCGCACGGGCTCAGATGAAAGCACAGTTTGGACGTGTAAGATGGAACCCGTTAGAACGTGCGTCGGATGCCGAGCACGTGCCGCACGATCCTCTCTTCTGAGGGTCGTATCCCGGGAATCACACCTTGTTGTTGACGAGTCAGCGACGCTGCCCGGGCGTGGTGCGTGGCTTCATCCGACGCGAGAGTGCTTTCGACTCGCACTCAAGAAGCGGGCCTTCGGGCGTGCTTTGCGAGTGAAGACCGCACTCGACACTCACACACTGGAGAACAGGCTGAACGGCTAATGGACAACTAATGAGCGGCTCGAAATGAGACCCGTCCGTAACTAACGGTCTGCCCTGTCTGGGCGGGCCCAGACAGGAGAGAAGTGGCTGCAAAACCACGCGTACACGAGATCGCATCCGAACTCGGTGTCGACAGCAAGGTAGCCCTTGCGAAATTGAAGGAGATCGGCGAGTTCGTCAAGTCTCCGTCCTCAACGATCGAACCTCCGGTCGCGCGCAAGCTTCGCGCCGCGCTTGAGGCAGACGGCGCCGGAGCGGCGCCGAAGAAAGACGCAGAAGGATCGAAGCCCGCTGCGGCCAAGCCCACTGCGAGCACACCCGGTCCCGTAGCCGGACGCCCGTCGGCCGGAACGCCGGCTGCGCCGAAGAGCGCGGAGCCCCAGGGCGCCGTGCCCGCGAGTGCAGAGCCCGTACAGGCAGAGCCGGTGAGTTCCGCACCCAAGAGCACAGTGCCGAGCCCGGGGGCAGCCCGCCCGTCTGAGACGCCTCCGGCTCAACCGGCGGAGAGGCCGGAGGAACCTGCGGCATCGGGCGACAAGTCGGCTCCGGGAGCAGGTGCTCCCCGGCCGGGGCAGCCGCGTCCAGGCAACAACCCGTTCACGACCTCGCAGGGCATGGGTCAGCGTCCTGCCGGTCAACCCCGCCCGGGAAACAACCCCTTCGCCAGCGCCCAGGGCATGGGCCAGCGTCCCACCCCGGCGAACATTCCTCGTCCGCAGGCTCCACGTCCCGGTTCACCGAGGCCAGGGGCACCACGCCCCGCCGGCGGCGGTCGTCCCGGCGGCGGCGGTTTCCAGCGCCCAGGTGGCGGTGGCGGCGCCGGTCGTCCCGGTGGCGGCGGTTTCCAGCGCCCGGGCGGTGCCCCGGGCACCGCTGGCGGTTTCCAGCGTCCGGGTGGCGGCCCAGGCGGCCCAGGCGGCTTCGCCGGTCGTCCAAGTGGCGGTGGCGGTCGTGGTCGCGGACCGGGTGGAGGAACAGCAGGCGCCTTCGGCCGCGGCGGCGGAAAGAGCAAGTCGCGCAAGTCGAAGCGCACCAAGAGGCAGGAATTCGAGCTGAGGGAGGCTCCGTCGCTCGGCGGCGTGAGCGTTCCCCGCGGTGACGGCAAGACACAGATCCGACTGCGCCGCGGAGCATCCATCTCTGACTTCGCAGACCGCCTTGAGTCGGTCACGGGAATGCAGGTCCAGCCGGGCAACCTGGTGACCGTGCTGTTCCACCTCGGTGAGATGGCAACGGCGACCGAATCGCTCGACGAGGCCACATTCGAGGTGCTCGGCTCTGAACTGGGCTACAAGATCCAGATGGTGTCGCCCGAAGACGAGGACCGCGAGCTGCTCGAAGGCTTCGACATCGACCTTGATGCCGAGCTCGAGGCCGAAGACGACGAAGATCTCGTGGCGCGCCCACCGGTGGTGACTGTGATGGGTCACGTCGACCACGGTAAGACCAGGTTGCTCGACGCCATCCGGAACGCCAATGTGGTCGCGGGCGAGGCCGGCGGAATCACCCAGCACATCGGCGCCTACCAGGTGCACGCCGAGCACGAGGGCAAAGATCGCGCGATCACCTTCATCGACACACCCGGGCACGAGGCGTTCACCGCCATGCGTGCTCGTGGTGCGCAGGTCACGGACATCGCCATCCTCGTGGTGGCGGCGGACGACGGCATCATGCCGCAGACGATCGAGGCGCTGAACCACGCGCAGGCGGCCGATGTGCCGATCGTGGTCGCCGTGAACAAGATCGACAAGCCCGACGCCAATCCGGACAAGGTGCGCCAGCAGCTCACGGAGTACGGTCTTGTCGCCGAGCAGTACGGCGGCGACGTGATGTTCGTCGATGTGTCTGCTCGAGACAACATCGGAATCACCGAGCTGCTCGATGCTGTGCTCCTCACAGCTGACGCCGGTCTCGACCTGCGTGCGAACCCGAACAAGGACGCACGTGGTGTTGCCATCGAAGCGAAGCTCGACAAGGGCCGCGGTTCGGTTGCGACAGTGCTCATCCAGTCCGGAACGCTCCGTATCGGTGACGCGATCGTCGCCGGCACGGCATACGGCCGTGTGCGGGCGATGATCGACGAGAACGGCGACGCTGTTCCCGAAGCGGGTCCCTCGCGTCCGGTCCAGGTCCAGGGCCTCTCGAGCGTTCCCCGAGCGGGCGACACCTTCCTCGTCACAGAAGAAGACCGCACCGCCCGCCAGATCGCCGAGAAGCGTGAAGCCGCCGAGCGCAATGCCCAGCTGGCCAAGGCGCGCAAGCGGATCAGCCTCGAAGACTTCACCAGGGCGCTCGAAGAGGGCAAGGTCGAGTCGCTCAACCTCATCATCAAGGGTGACGTCTCCGGTGCCGTTGAGGCTCTGGAAGAGTCGCTGCTCAAGATCGAGGTCGACGAGAGCGTGCAGCTGCGCATCATCCACCGCGGTGTCGGTGCCGTCACGGAGTCCGACGTGAACCTGGCGACGATCGACAACGCGATCATCATCGGGTTCAACGTGCGACCGGACACCAAGGCCCGCGAACGTGCGAGCCGCGAGGGTGTCGACATCCGGTTCTACTCGGTGATCTACAACGCGATCGACGATGTCGAGAGCTCGCTGAAGGGCATGCTCAAGCCAGAGTACGAAGAGGTCCAGTCCGGTGTCGCCGAGGTCCGCGAGGTGTTCCGCTCCTCGAAGGTCGGCAACATCGCCGGTGTCATCGTGCGCTCGGGAACCATCACGCGCAATGCCAAGGCGCGTGTGATCCGCGACGGCGTTGTGGTCGGCGACAACCTGGCCATCGAGTCGCTGCGTCGTTTCAAAGACGACGTCACCGAGGTGCGCACGGACTTCGAAGCCGGTATCGGCCTCGGCAAGTTCAACGACATCCAGATCGGCGACGAGATCGAGACGACCGAGCTCATCGAGAAGCCTCGCGGCTGATCACTCGCGTCTGACAACCACGGTCACCGGTCGGGGCAGCCTCTTTCGAAGGGCTGCCCCGGCCGTCTGGCCTCCGGCACCGAGAGTCACCGTCCGGTGCACCGCCGAAAGAGAGAACCATGGCTGAGAACCCACGGGCCCGCAAGCTCGCAGATCGCATCAAAGAGGTCGTCGCGAAGCGCCTCGATCGTGGTCTCCGCGATCCGCGCCTCGGCTTCGTCACCATCACCGATGTTCAGGTGACGGGTGACCTGCAGCACGCATCCATCTTCTACACCGTTTACGGCACAGACGAGGAGCGGGCCGACACCGCGGCCGCCCTAGAACGCGCGAAGGGGATGCTTCGCAGCGAAGTCGGCCGCAACATCACCGCCAGGCTCACGCCGTCGCTCGAGTTCATCCACGATGCGATCCCCGAGAACGCTCAGCACATCGAAGAGCTGCTTCGCGAGGCGAGGGACAGGGACACCGAGGTCGCCGGACTCGCGGCGACTGCTGCGTACGCCGGCGACGAGGATCCCTACGTCAAGCCTCGGGAAGACGACGACGAAGCAGACCGCCCCGTCTGACCGGACCCGGCGTTCCGAGTCGCAGCGCCGGGCATGCACTGCCGCCGGCAGCACTGCGTGCGGGGCGCTCATCCACGGGTCGCTGCATCCGTGGCGCTGTATGCGAGTCAGGGCAGAAGGTATCCGGAGCCGGTGTCGACGGCCAGCCCGTCGGCGATGAGACCGGCAACGGCGCGATCGCGCTGGACGGCGTCTGGCCAGAGCGTCTTGATCTCGGCCGTCGTCACGGGCACGTCAGAGGCACGCAGTTCCCGCATGATCAGCCCTCGCACATGCCTGTCGCTGCCCTCGTACTTCTTCTGCACGGGTTTTCTCGCACCGAGATAGGCCGGGTAGCCGGCGGACCGCCACACGCAGTGCTCGACGAGCGGGCACGCGTCGCAGCGAGGAGCACGAGCCGTGCAGACCAGGGCGCCGAGCTCCATGGCGCCCGCATTGAACACGGCCGCCTCTGCGTCGTCCTGCGGCAGCAGGTCCTCCATCGTCGCCAGGTCTTTCCCCCTGTGCGGGGGACCGGGTTCGCCCTGGCCGAGCACGGCGCGTGCGATGACGCGTCGTGTGTTCGTGTCGACGACCGGATGCCTGTGTCCATATGCGAAGACGGCTACGGCTCGTGCCGTGTAGTCGCCGACGCCCGTGAGCGCGAGCAGCTCGGGCACGGCGGCCGGCACGACCCCGTTGTGCCGCTCGGTGATCTGAACGGCTGCGCTGTGCAGCCAGAGCGCGCGTCTCGGATACCCGAGGTTCGACCAGGCGCGGACGGCTTCGCCGGGCGGCACGCTCGCGAGGTCGGCAGGAGTCGGCCAGCGTTCCAGCCACTCGGCGAGCCGGGGGATGACCCTGTTCACCGGTGTCTGCTGAAGCATGAACTCGCTCACGAGTGTTCCCCATGCCGTGAACTCCCGTCTCCGCCAGGGAAGGTCCCTGGCGGAGGCGCGATACCAGTCGTTGACCAGGGGCGCGATCGCGGGGGTGGAAGAGCGCGCGGATGCCTGATCCGCCGAGGTGGTGCTGATGGTCACCCCGCTACCCTAACCGCACGCAGGGTCTCGAGGGCAGGCGTGAGGCCGAGGGTATGCTCGCAGCATGAGGCTCGTCACGACTCCACGCATCGCACTCCTGCGCGAGCTGCGCGACGAGATCACCCACAACTACCCGAGAGGCCGTGTCATCGTCGCCGTCGACGGTGTGGGCGGCTCGGGCACCGCCCGCTTTGCAGACGGCCTCGCCGAGGTGTTCCGCGAGGCCGATCACACGGCGTTCAGGGCGTCGATCGATGACTTCCACCGCCCGCGAGAAGACAGATACCGACGGGGCAAGGATTCGCCAGAGGGGTTCTACGTCGACTCGTTCGACTATTCGCTGCTGCGACGGGTGCTCATCGAGCCGTTTCGCTTCGGAGGGAGCGCGGGTTTCCAGCTCGTGGGCTTCGACGAGATGCGGGACACCATGGAGGAGGCCCGCTGGGTCACGGGGCCGAAAGACGCTGTTCTCATCGTCGACGGGGTATTCCTGCACCGGCCCGAGATCAGAGGGGCCTGGAACTATTCCGTGTGGCTCGACGTTCCGTTCGACGTCGCATACAGCCGTCTGCACTCGTCGATCGGCGCAGATCCCAGGCCGGATGCCATGTCGAACGCGCGCTACGTCGGCGGGCAGACGCTCTATCGTGCCGAGGTGAACCCGGCGAGGGCTGCAGGTGTGATCATCGACAACGTCGACGAGGACCACCCCCGGCGCACTTTCCTCGACAGCTGCTGAACAGCTCGCGACGTCGCCGGCCGGCGATGTGGGAAGATGGCAGGGCCGTGTCGACGAGAAGGAGCAAGTGGTGAGTTCAGGAATCCTGCTCATCGACAAGCCGTCTGGCATCACCAGCCACGACATCGTCGCTCGGGTTCGCCGCCTCGCGGGCACACGCAAGGTCGGCCACGCCGGAACACTCGATCCGATGGCGACAGGGCTCGTGATCGTCGGAGTGAACTCGTCGACGCGACTGCTCACGTATCTCGTCGGTCAGGACAAGACCTATCTCGCCACGATCAGGCTCGGTCAGAGCACGTCGACGGACGACGCAGAGGGAGAGCTGGCCTCAACGGCCGCGGAAGACGCGGTTGCTCAGGTGGCCGACGACGACATCGATGCGGGTGTTCGCGAACTCACCGGTGAGATCGACCAGGTGCCGAGCAGTGTCAGCGCCATCAAGGTGAACGGAAAACGCGCTTACGCGCTTGTGCGAGCTGGCGAACAGGTCGTGCTCTCTGCCAGACGCGTCACGATCTCGCGGTTCGACGTGAGCCGTCGCATCCGAGGGCGCGGCGTCATCGACCTTGAGGTGCGGATCGATTGTTCGTCGGGCACCTACATCAGGGCGCTTGCACGCGACCTCGGCGCGGGGCTGGGCGTCGGCGGACACCTCACAGCCCTCCGCCGCACCCGAATCGGCCCGTTCTCGATCGACGACGCCCACGAGATCGAGAGCGTGGAGCCTGCCCTGCACCTCATCGGCGCCGCAGAGGCCGCGACGGCGATCCTCCCCAGAGCGGATGTCAGCGAGCAGCAGGCGACGGATCTCGGGCACGGCAAACGGATCGACTCGCATCGCCTCCCGCAGCTCGACGGTCCGCTCGCAGCCGTCTCGCCGACGGGCCGTCTCGTCGGCGTGATCGAGCTGCGGAACGGGCAGGCGAAGAGCATCGTCAACTTTCCCGATGCAGAAGCGGCTGCCGGAAGACCGGGTGCACAGTGATCGAGTGGTTCACGATCACTCAGGTCGCGGTGGCGGTGCTCGCGGGGCTGCTCTGCATCGTGATCGGTCTGACGGGTCGTGCTCCGAGCGATCTCACCCTCGGAGCGACGGCACTCGTCGAGGTGCTCCTGATCGCTCAGCTCGTCGTCGCGTTGATCGCCCCGGCGGTCGGCAACCAGCCCACCGGCAACGTGCTCGAGTTCTACACCTACCTGATCTCCGCACTCCTCGTGCCGCCTGCAGCGGCATTCTGGGCCCTGATCGACAGATCGCGTTGGAGCACGGTGGTTCTGGGCGCGTCATCGCTCGCGATAGCGGTCATGGTCTACCGGATGGGCCAGATCTGGTCGGCGCAGCTCGCGTGAGCTCGAGCGGCGGAGAGCTGTGGGCGAATCGCCCGCCCGGCACGCATCGCGCATGCGGCGTCCCTAGAATTGGTGTGACATGACGAACGAGAAGACTCAACACAACACCACCGCTTCCTCAGAGCGACCGGTGATGATCGCCGGCCTCGGGCGCCTGCTTGTCGTCGTCTACGGCATCCTCGCCCTCGCCGCGACGGGACGCTCGTTCTCGCAGATCGCCACGCACTTCGATGATGCGCCTGTCGCATACCTGCTCTCGGCACTGGCCGCGGTCGTCTACATCGTGGCGACGGTCGCGCTCGTCAGGCGCACGCCCGGATGGTATCGCCTGGCCTGGGCGACCATCGTCTTCGAGTTTCTCGGGGTCATCGCGATCGGCACGGTCAGCCTCGTCGACCCCGCGCTCTTTCCGGACGACACCGTCTGGTCGTTCTACGGCCGGGGCTACCTGTTCATCCCCCTTGTCCTCCCGCTCCTCGGGATGTGGTGGCTTGCGCGCCATCGGCCGGTTCGTCCGGGGTCGGCGGGCACAGACGCACAGGTCCGCGGCGGCGGAACCGGCGTATGAGAGTCTTCACCCGCCTCGAGTCGGTGCCGGCGGACTTCTCGGAGTCCGCGGTGACCATCGGCAAGTTCGACGGTGTGCACGCCGGGCATCGAGCAGTCATCGCACGGTTGCGAGAGGTCGCGGCGGAGCGGGGGCTCGAGAGCGTCGTCGTCACCTTCGATCGGCATCCGCTCGCGCTGTTCGCCCCCGAGAAGGCTCCGCAGAGCCTTGTCGGCACCGACCAGAAGCTCGACCTGCTGGCCGAGACCGGCATCGACGCCACTGTGATGCTCCCATTCGACGAGCGGCTGTCACATCTCACGCCTGAGCAGTTCGTCAGGAGTGTGCTCGTCGACGCGCTGCACACTCGCGCCGTTCTTGTGGGGGGCGACTTCAGATTCGGGCACAAGGGCGCCGGGACCGTTGAGACGCTCAGGCAGCTCGGCGAGACCCACGGTTTCGTCGTCGAGACGATCGCGGATGTCGTGCCGCGCGACCTCAGGCGTGCGTCGTCCACGTGGATCCGCGGCCTTCTCGCAGAGGGGCGGATCGAAGAGGCCGCAGAGCTGCTCGGGCGCGAGCCGACAGTCCGCGGTGTTGTTGTGCACGGGGCCAAACGGGGCCGCGAACTCGGGTTTCCGACCGCGAACCTGTCCGCGCAGGCGCACGGGTTCATACCTGCCGACGGTGTCTATGCAGGGTGGCTGCGCGCGGGGGACACGACCTACCCTGCAGCGATCTCTGTCGGCAACAACCCGACATTCGACGGAGTGGCGCAGAAACAGGTGGAGGCGTACGTTCTCGACCGCACCAACCTCGATTTGTACGGTCAGGTCGTCGATGTGCGCTTTGTCACGCGCATCAGGGGAATGGTCGCGTTCACGGGCATCGAGCCGCTCATCGCCCAGATGACAGACGATGTTGAGCGTGTGCGCGAGATCCTCGGGTGAGTTGCCCAGGCCATCTGCCCGGCCCGCGCTGATACCGGGGTCTGTTCGGTGAGTCGCGGATATCTGCTGCTCCACCCGGGGTTCTGCAACAGAATCCCGCAACTCACCGACGGCGCGAGAGTGTTATGCGGGCCGCGGTGCGGGAAGAGGGGCATCGAGGCCAGAACGCAGGCGTTGTGGATCGATAGCCCGTCTCCCATAGATGAAGAGCACGATGCTCGCGGCTGTCGCGATGATCTCCGACCCCTCGCCGATGCTCCAGCCGGCGTCGGCCGCGACGAGCTGTCGGTTCGCGAGCACGGTCCTCACCCTGAGGGGAGCGATCCTCGCGCCCGCTCGTGCCACCCGTTCCGTGGTCTCGTGCGCGAAGAGAATCGCCTTGTCGCACGGTTGCGCCGCGTCGTAGCCGTGCACAACAACCTCGGCGAGTTCTCCCGTTCCCGTGCGGCCGAGCCCTCGAGCCTTCTGCGTCGCGATGAACCTGATCTGCCTGCGCAGTTCGTCGGGCGAACGGGCATCGGCCAGCGACCTGGCGATGTCATCCATGGACCGCATCGGGTTGAGGTGCCGACCGGCAACGGATGCCTTCACCAGACTGCTCGCGAAGGCCCGGTTCGAGCTGCCCACACGCCAGGTGAGGTGCGCGACCACGTCTTTCACGCTCCAGCCCTCACACAGGCTCGGTGAAGCCCACTGCTGCGACGTGAGCGTGTCGAGGGTGTCTGCAACGGCGAAGAGCGTGTCTGCGAGACGCTGCGAGCGGTCGTCCTTCGCACCGGGTGCTGGCATGGCACCAGCCTACGCTCAGTGTGCCGACGAGAACCATCTGCAGAACCGAGCGCTACACGATTTGTGACGCGCGCTCCTACTTCGGATAGCGCGTCACAAGAGGTGTAGCGCAAAGAAGGGCGGGCTGAGCGAGGTCGAGCGACGTGCTCGGGGCGATGATCGTCTGCCGCTGGTCTTGCGACCGGCACGGGCATCGCCGGCGCTGTCGCTGGCGCAGCAGGTGAGCATCCCCTTCGCCATGCGTGCTCTTATGAGCAGAGACCGCAACAGGTGTTGTTCTGCGGGCGTGATCGACTTAGGCTTGGCGGGTGAGTGGGTCCGCCGTGCAACCAGCCGACAGCGATGAGCTGTTGTCGATCCGCGCCGCAGAGCTCTATTACGACGAAGACAAGACGCAAGACGAGATCGGCCGGATCCTGGGCCTCACGCGGTGGAAGGTCGGCCGACTGCTGGCATCGGCGAAAGACAAGGGCTTCATCCGCATCGAGATCGTGCACCCCCGCGCGCGCAAGCTCACACTCGAACGTGAGCTTCGCGAGCGATTCGACATAGCGGATGCCGTTGTGGTCCCTCTCGCGGGCGCCTCGAGATCGGATGACGTGCGTGATCGCGCAGCGCAGGCCGCTGCCGACTACCTGGCGAGCCTCAGGCCGGTGCCGCGGACGCTCGGCATCAGCTGGGGCCGCACCCTTCACGACGTCGCCCAGCACCTCGGCGGCGGGTGGGCGACAGGTGTGAACGTCGTGCAGATCAACGGCGGAGTGAGTGTCAACCAGCGCGCGGGCACGGCAGCGGCGACCGCCGTCGAGATCGCCAGGAAGGCATCCGGTCAGGCGACGCTGCTGCCCAGCCCGGCGATCCTCGAGCTGGTCGAGACAAAGGAAAGCATCGAAGCCGATCGCACAGTCGCGTCGGTGCTCGCCATGGCAACTGCCGCATCTGCCTATCTCTACAGCGCGGGCGTCGCCGGCCACGATTCGGCGTTGGTCGAGAGCGGCTACCTCACGACCGCCGACATCGATGAGCTCGTGAGGAGAGGGGCCGTCGGCGATGTCATCGGGCGCTACATCGGCGCCGACGGCATGATCGTGAGTCCTTCTCTCGATGAGCGCACCCTCGGCATCCCGCTCGATGTCGTCCGCGATGCGCAGACGGCGATCGCCGTCATCGCGGGTGCGGGCAAGCAAGGGATCGCGCGGGCTGTCGTCACCAGCGGCCTGTGCACCGTTCTGATCACCGACGAGGCGATCGCGCTTGATCTGCTCGACAGACGTCGACCGTGACCGCCCACAACAACACGAACCCGATTTCCGCTATGCAGCAGCACACAGTGAGGACACCATGACCGATTCGACAGCGACGGGCACATCGCGGCTGGCCCTGCCGAGACCCGCGGCCATCGAACTGATCGACGGTCCGATCACCGACGCGAGCCTGAGACGCTACCTCGACGGCATACCTGGTGTGGATGCCGTTGGGCTCGAGCAGCGCGCGGCCTCGCTGGCGACACGGTCGATCAAGACCACGAGCAAGCGCAAGGCGCTCGACAAGGTCATCGAACTGATCGACCTCACCACACTCGAGGGCGCGGACACACCCGGCAAGGTCAGGTCGCTCGCCGCGAAGGCGCTCACGCCGGACGCCACTGATCCGAGCACACCGCGCGTCGCGGCCGTCTGCGTGTACGGCGACATGGTTCCATATGCCGTCGAGGCGCTCGGCACCGCTCACTCGGCCGGAACGGACACCGGGATCAACGTCGCCGCGGTGGCGACCGCTTTCCCCTCAGGGCGCGCGTCGCTCGCCGTCAAACTGGCAGACACCTCTGACGCCGTGGACGCCGGCGCAGACGAGATCGACATGGTCATCGACCGCGGTGCTTTTCTCTCGGGGCGCTACGGACAGGTCTACGACGAGATCGTCGCCGTCAAAGAGGCGTGCAGGCGCGGCGACGGCACGTACGCGCATCTCAAGGTGATTCTCGAGACCGGCGAGCTGAACACCTACGACAACGTCAGGCGTGCCTCGTGGCTGGCCATTCTCGCCGGCGGTGACTTCATCAAGACCTCCACAGGAAAGGTCTCTCCGGCGGCCACACTTCCGGTGACCCTGCTGATGCTCGAGGTGGTCCGCGACTGGCACCGCCTCACGGGCGAGAAGGTCGGCGTGAAGCCGGCAGGTGGCATCCGCACGTCCAAAGACGCCATCGGCTATCTCGTGACGGTCGCCGAGACCGTCGGCGAAGAATGGCTGCAGCCGCACCTGTTCCGCTTCGGCGCCTCGAGCCTGCTCAACGACGTGCTTCTGCAGCGCCAGAGGATGACGAGCGGCCACTACTCGGGCGCGGCCTACGTGACCATCGACTGAACTCTTGTGGCCACTGCCCGACGTCCATCCCACGCACCCATCAACGATCGGTTTTCTCCATGAGTTTTCTCGAATACGCCCCGGCACCCGAGTCGAAGGCCATCCTCGATCTCAAAAGCGATTACGGGCTTTTCATCGGTGGTGAGTTCGTCGAAGGATCCGGCACCCCGTTCCAGACCATCTCGCCCGCGACAGAAGAGCGGATAGCGACCATCGCAACGGCGTCGGACGCCGATGTCGACAGGGCTGTGGCGGCAGCCAGGGCCGCGTACGACGGCGTCTGGTCGAGACTCAGCGGGTCGGATCGCGGCAAGTACCTGTTCCGCATCGCGCGGCTCGTGCAGGAGCGCTCGAGGGAGCTCGCCGTCGCAGAGAGCCTCGACAACGGCAAGCCCATCACAGAGAGCAGGGATGTCGACGTTCCCCTCGTCGCCGCCTGGTTCTTCTATTACGCGGGCTGGGCGGACAAACTCGACCACGCGGGGCTCGGCCCCGCTCCGAGCGCCCTCGGCGTCGCCGGTCAGGTGATCCCCTGGAACTTTCCGCTGCTGATGCTCGCCTGGAAGATCGCCCCGGCGCTCGCCGCGGGCAACACAGTTGTGCTGAAGCCGGCCGAGACGACGCCGCTGACAGCTCTGCTGTTCGCCGAGATCGTGCAGCAGGCCGACCTGCCCGCGGGCGTTGTGAACATCGTGACCGGCGCAGGCGCGACCGGCCAGGCGCTCGTCAGGCACCAGGATGTCAACAAGGTCGCGTTCACCGGATCGACTGCGGTCGGCCGTGAGATCGCCAAATCCGTCGCAGGCACGGACAAGCGGCTCACCCTCGAACTCGGCGGCAAGGCGGCGAACATCGTCTTCGACGATGCGCCCATCGATCAGGCGATCGAGGGCATCGTCAACGGCATCTTCTTCAACCAGGGCCATGTCTGCTGCGCGGGCTCACGTCTGCTCGTGCAGGAGAACATCCACGACGAGGTGGTCGACAGGCTCAAACAGCGCCTGCAGACCCTGCGCGTCGGCGACCCGCTTGACAAGAACACAGACATCGGCGCCATCAACTCCGCCGCTCAGCTCGAGCGCATCCGCACACTGAGCGACGTCGGCGTGACAGAGGGCGCCGAGCGCTGGAGCCCGGACTGCGAGCTGCCCCAGAACGGCTTCTGGTTCGCGCCGACCATTTTCACGGGTGTGTCCACAAGCCACCGCATCGCCCGCGAAGAGATCTTTGGTCCGGTGCTGAGCGTGCTGACCTTCCGCACACCGGCTGAGGCGATCGCGAAGGCGAACAACACCCCGTACGGACTGTCGGCGGGGATCTGGAGCGAGAAGGGCAGCAGGATCCTCGCCGTGGCCGACAAACTGCGAGCGGGTGTGGTGTGGGCGAACACGTTCAACCGTTTCGATCCCGCGAGCCCGTTCGGCGGCTACAAGGAGTCAGGCTACGGGCGCGAGGGCGGCCGCAGCGGACTGACGGCCTACCTGAAGCCGGCTGGCCAGGCTGCCGCTCTGACACGCTCCGAAACGGCGCAGGCGACCCCTGCCGTGTCGTCCTCGAAGCGGGAAGAAGCCCAGAAGAAGCCGGCGAAACGCACGCGTACCAAGGGGGTGCCGGCATGAGCCGTCTGTCCGTTCCGAAGACATACAAGCTCTACATCGGCGGAGCCTTCCCCCGTTCCGAATCCGGCCGCACCTTCGACGTGGTCAGCGCGGGCGGGGATTTTCTCGCCAATGCGGCGAAGGCGTCTCGAAAGGATGCCCGAAACGCGGTTGTCGCCGCCAGGTCGGCCGTCTCCGGGTGGTCTGGTGCGACAGCGTACAACCGCGGGCAGGTGCTCTACCGCATCGCCGAGCTGCTCGAGGGGCGACGTGCCCAGTTCATCGATGAGATCGCGTCTGGGGAGGGGGTTTCTGCATCCGTCGCCGCCAGGCAGGTCGACGAGGCCATCGACCTCTGGGTCTGGTATGCAGGCTGGTCGGACAAATACACCCAGGTCGCCGGCAACGCCAACCCGGTCGCCGGCCCGTACTTCAACCTGACGGTGCCGGAGCCGACGGGTGTCGTCGCGATCGTCGCCCCGCAAGGCTCGTCCCTGCTCGGACTTGTGAGTGTTGTCGCCCCCGCCCTCGTCTCAGGCAACGCCGTCGTCGTCATCGCGAGCGAGGCATACCCGCTCTCGGCGATCAGCCTGGCCGAAGTGCTCGCGACGAGTGATGTTCCCGGTGGCGTTGTGAACATCCTCACCGGCTCCGCGGCGGAGATCTCGCCGTGGCTGGCCTCGCACGCAGACGTCAACGCGCTCGACCTCACAGGAGCTGGTGACATCGACTGGGTCGATCTCGAGATCAGCGCGGCAGAGACCCTGAAACGGGTCGTGCGGCCAGAGTCCGGGAGTGCGCGTGCGGCGATGCCGAGCCTCGAGCGCATCCTCGCATTCACCGAGATGAAAACCGTGTGGCACACGAAGAGCCTGCTCTAGGGCGTATTGCTCAGGGTGTGAGGTGCTGGAGCACGGCGTCGGTATGGGATTCGATCCAGCCGCGTGATCACGCACGTTCCCCGGCACAAACAACAAGGGCAAAGAGACTGGAACTCCTTGCCACTATCAGGATATAGCTCACCTGCCCTCTTGCCGCAAGGCCCCCTCAGACAGACAGACTGGTCGTCCGATCCGAACGAGGGAGCTGACATGAGTGACGTGATCGTGGTGGGGGCCGGGCCGACCGGGGTTTGGCTTGCCGCCGAGCTGACGCTGCACGGCGTGGACGCCGTTGTGCTCGAACGCGACCCGGAACCGACGAGGGTTGTGCGCTCGCTCGGCCTGCACGCCCGCAGCATCGAGATGCTCGCTCAACGCGGCATCGCTGACCGCTTCCTCGACGCCGGACAGACGTACCCGCTGGGCGGGCACTTCGCCGGTATCCAGAAGCCCGCGCCCGAGCTGGACACGACGTACCCGTACGTGCTCGGACTACGGCAGACCGAGGTGGAGCGATTGCTGCTCGAGCACGCCGCGGAGCGCGGCATCGAGATCCAGCGCGAGCGGGAGATCGTCGGGCTCAGCCAGGACGACGAGGCCGTCACGGTCGAGCTCGCGGACGGCGAGCGGTTGCGGGCGCGCTACGTCGTGGGGTGCGACGGCGGCCGCAGCACGGTGCGCAAGCTGCTCGGCGTGGAATTCCCCGGCGAGCCGGCCTCGAACGAGTGGCTGCTCGCCGAGTTCGACGTCGACGTGCCGCCGGAGGAGGTCGCGGCCGTTGTGGCCGAGGTGCGCACGACGACCCTTGGGTTCGGAGTCGGTCCCTCCGGGACGGGCACCTTCCGCGGCGTCGTCCCCGCGGAAGGGGTGAGCGACCGGGCGACTCCGCCGACGTTCGAGGAGTTCACAAGACGGGTGCGGTCGGTTGCCGGCACCGACTTCGGCGCGCATTCCCCACGCTGGCTCTCGCGCTTCGGCGACGCCACTCGACTCGCCGAGCGCTATCGCATCGGGCGGGTGCTGCTCGCCGGCGATGCCGCGCACGTCCACCCGCCGCTCGGCGGGCAGGGACTCAACCTCGGCATGCAAGACGCGTTTAATCTCGGTTGGAAGCTCGCCACCGAGGTCGGCGGGTGGGCGCCAGAGGGTCTGCTCGACACCTACGAGACCGAGCGCCGCCCGGTGGCCGCTGGTGTGCTCGACAACACGCGGGCGCAGTCCGAGCTACTGCGGCTCGAGCCGGGCCCGCTCGCGGTGCGCCGCCTGCTCTCCGAGCTCATGGATCTGCCGGGTGTGACCCGGCACCTCATCGAGAAGGTCACCGCCTTGGGCATCCGCTACGACCTCGGCGACGGCGACAACCTGCTTGGTCGCCGGATGCGCGATGTGCGCCTCGAGAACGGCGTGCGTCTCTACGAGCTCATGCACGAGGGGCGGGGACTCCTCCTCGACCAGACCGGGCGTCTCTCGGCAGCGGGTTGGGAAGGGCGCGTCGATCACGTCATCGGGACGAGCGACGAACTCGATGCGGATGCCGTGCTGCTGCGACCGGACGGACACGTCGCGTGGCTGAGCGGCGCGGGCGATGTCCGCGAGCATCTCGCGCGATGGTTCGGAGGCCCGGGAGCGTGATGAGATCAGGCAAGACCGCGCGGAACCACCACACCGTGCTCTGCGCCGCGACAACTCTGCAGCGGTTCAGCAACGCGACCTGGACGCCGGATGCCGTCGATGACGGTATCGGGACCGGCCTGACGTGAGGTCGGTCCCGATACGGCCCTTCGCGGCAGTCCTGAAGCGCAGCCGGGAAACGGCCGGGATTCAGCTGCTGCGCTTGATCGCGCCTATCCCGACGGCAAGCCCGACTGCCGCCAGCACGATCGCCGCGGTGAACCCCGGGAGCACCTCTGTGCTCGCGAAGTCACCCGCGCAGAGGCTGCGGGCAGCGGCGACGACGTGGCTGATCGGGTTGATCGCGGCCGCGACCTGCATCCACTCGGGCCCACGTTCGATCGGGAGCAGCATTCCAGACAGGATCATCAGGGGAAAGATCAGTGCCTGTTGCACGGCCCAGAACATCCAATCCCTGGCGCGGCTGGCGAGGGCGAGCGCATAGCTGAGCGAACCGAATCCCATTCCGAAAATGGCCAGCAGCACCAGGGTGACGAGCAGGCCGGGCACATTGACCGAGAAGCCGAACGGTATCGTCACGAGTGCGATCACTCCGGCCTGGATGACGATGGGGAGCATCTCTTTGAGCGCGCGCCCGATCAGCAGCGCAGATCGCGAGACGGGCGCGACAAGTGTGCGCTCGTGCGAGCCGGTCTGCATCTCGTTGAGCAGGTTCGACCCGGTGGCCGCAGTGCCGAACAGCGCGATCATCACGAGAATACCCGGCACGAACCACGAGAGCGTCTCGGCGGCGCGCCCACCGGAATCGGCGACCAGCAGCGGCCCGAAGAGGCCGAGAAACACAACGGGCTGAAGAAGGCTGAAGATCAGCGAGAACGGATCGCGTGTGAGAGGGCGCACTTCTCGAATGAAGACCGTCCAGGTGTCTCTGACGACACTCGTCGAGCGGGCGGTGGCCTGGCCTGGTGCCTGGATCGTGGTCATGCGGATGCTCCTTCTGTGCTGGCGGATGCTGTCGGTACGGGTTCGGGGGCCGGTATGGTGGCCTCTTCGCGAAGGGTGCGCCCCGTGAGCGCCAGGAACACGTCGTCGAGTGTCGGCTGACGCAGTGTGCTGGTCTGGACGGGCAGCGACGCGGCGTCGAGTTCGCGGAGCACGGTGGGCAGCATCCGGTCACCCTTCTCGACGGTGGCGACGACGGTGGCGCCGTCTGCGGAGACCCTCCGGCCGGCGATGCGGCGTACGATCTCGAGAGCACGCGCCGCGTCGCGGTCGTCAGTGAAGCCGAGGGTCATAACGTCACCGGCCAGGTTCGTCTTGAGGGCCGAAGCCGTGTCGTCCGCGATCATGCGTCCGTGGTCCATCACCATCACGCGCTCCGCGTACTGGTCTGCCTCTTCGAGATAGTGCGTCGTCACGAATATCGTTGTGCCGTGCTCGCGGCGCAGGTCCATGAGGTGATGCCAGAGGTTCGCCCTGCTCTGCGGGTCGAGCCCGGTGGATGGTTCGTCGAGGAAGAGCAGCTCGGGGGAGTGGATGAGACCGAGCGCGATGTCGAGGCGTCGTTTCTGCCCGCCGCTCAGGGTGAGCACGGGTCTTGTGGCGAGGGCCGTGAGGTCGAGGGACTCGATGAGCTCGTCTGCCCGTCGCTCTGCCACGGGGCGACGCATGCCGTAGAAGGCGCCCTGGCTGCGCAGTTCGTCTCGCACGCGGAAGTTGTGGCCCGCGCTGTTGCCCTGGCCGATGTAGCCGATGCGGCGTCTCACCTCTGCGGGCTGGGTGAGGATGTCGAAGCCCGTGACGTGCGCTGTGCCCCTCGTCGGCGGAGTCAAGGTGGTGAGCATCCTCAGGCTCGTCGACTTGCCTGCGCCGTTCGGTCCGAGAAAGGCGACGAGTTCGCCCCGCCCGACATCGAGGCTGAGATCGGTGACGGCCTGTGTTGTGGTCTTCTTCGCGGTGAACTCTTTGGTGAGTCCCCGGGCGCTGATGATCGATTCTGTGGTCATGCACCCAGCCTCGCTTCGATATAGGTCAAAATGTGTCCGCTTGATGCGCGAATATGGAGATATGTCGGAGACAACCTCGAGAGCTCTCGAACTGCTCAACCTTCTGCAGACCCACCGCCACTGGCCAGGTCGGGAGCTCGCGTCTCGGTTGGGAGTCACAGCACGGACATTGCGCCGTGACATCGAGCGGCTGCGTGATCTCGGTTATCGCGTGACGGCGAGCAAGGGAGCCGCCGGCGGCTACCAGCTGGAGGCCGGAGCGGAGCTTCCACCACTGCTCCTGACCGACGACGAAGCAGTCGCGATGGCGATCGGGCTCCGGTCGTTCGCCACGGAGGGAATCGCAGACGGCGAGCAGACGGCGCTCACGGCGCTCGCCAAGCTCGAGAACCTGTTGCCTCCTGAGCTTCGCAGACGGGTGAACGCTCTCGGCGATCACCTCCGGCCGATGCGTCGCGAGGTTCCCAGGGTCGAACCGGATCTTCTTGGGATGCTCGCCCTCGCCTGTCGCGACCGTGAACGCATCCGCTTTCACTATGTGGCGCGTGATGGCGCTGAGACCGATCGCCTGATCGAGCCGTATTCACTCGTCTCATCGGCGCGGTACTGGTTTCTGCTCGCCTGGGACGTCGTGCGTGACGACTGGCGCACGTTCCGCGTCGACCGCATGGGCGGATTCAGGAACACCAGGGTCAGGTTCGAGTCGCGCGAACTTCCTGTGGCAGACGCTGCGGAGTACATTCAGGCGGCGATCGCGAGGCTCGGTCCCGTGCGCCAGAGCGCCGACGTCGTGATGCGGGTGCCGCTCGACGAGATGCTCGAGCGATTCGGCCCGTGGGCGAATGGTGCGACGGCGGACAGTGAGACGACGACGAGATGGCCGATCTCTGGCGAGGGCTTCGAGGCGATGATCGGTGCGCTGGCCTGGATCGAGCCCGGCGTCGAGTACACGATCGAGGGGAACACGGAGTTCGCGGCGTTCGTGCGCGAGTTCGCCGGGCGTGCGTCCCGCGCGGGCGGTGGCGGTTCTGACTGACCTCCTCACGCATTTTCACCTCGTCCGGACGTTTTCACCGGTTATACGCGATGAAAACGACCGAAGTGGGTGAGATCGCGAGAACCACGCACGTCACGACGGAACCGTTCGCGGCGTCCGACGGCGTCGAGGCGGCCGTCAACCTGGCCACAGAGAAGGCCCACGTCGAGTACACGGGGAAGGTCACCGTCGACGACCTCGTGCGGGCCGTCGCGGCCGCGGGATACACGGCTGCCGTCGAGGCACCCAAGCGGATGCCCTGATCGCATCGGCGAAGAGACCCGGCGGCCTACTCAATCCGATGATCGCGGGTGCGGCGATGGCGTTCTCGAGTGTGTTCGTTGTGCTCAACAGCCTGCGCCTGCGGCGGTTCCGGGCGGCCCGCTGAGGCACAGGCCGAGCACTCGTCACCCCGATTTGGGCGGCATCCAGGATCATCAGTCGCCGAGGGTCTGGGTGACTCACCAAACCCGCTCGCCTATAGAGCTCATGGGCATCGAGCGTTGCAGAGTATGCGCTTGCGGTCCATCGGCTCGAGTGCATCCACAACAGCCTGCGCACGTCTCAGCCCGAGCCTGAGGCGCGGGAGCCGGGTTCGAGAGGAACCTCTTTTGCCCTTGCGGTGCCCGTCAGGGCCTTCGTGACATAGAATGTATGTGCGCTCGCCGCTTGCGGAGCGGCCTCGACGGTTTCTCGACGACCTCGATTCGGCCCTCTGTGTTTCGCATTCAGCGCGGCGCGCCGAGAGCCGCCCGCGCGCGGTCTTCGACCGCACTGGTATTTTCAATTGCTCAGGAGGAGCATGCCGCACACCGGCCAACGCCGTTCTTCGGGTCGTTCAGGCACACGAACGTCGTCATCGCGCCATGATGACGAAGCACCCATCATCCCCATCCTCGCCCGCAAGGTGCGCGAGGTCGAGGCCAAGGCCCAGAAGGGCAAGGTCGGCCCGACCAATCGCACCAAGTTCCAGGTCATCGCCTTCCTGGTGCGCGAGGAGCGCGCCAGGGTCAAGGCAGACACCACGCTCAGCGACTCGAGCCGCACCGAGCTGCTGAAACGCCTCGACGGCGTCGCGACGATCCTCGCCAAGACCGCGGCGCGCGACACCTCGCTCATCACGCTTCTCGAGGCCGACGCCGCCACGAGCCCGGTGGCGCAGCGGATGCGCAGGGACTGGCTGCTCGAATCGGGTGCGGAACTGAGCGCAGACGAGCTCATCATCACCACAACGAAACCTCAGGCGGAGCCGGTGGTTCCCGCCGAGCTGGCCCAGCGGCAGGTCGTGCCGCAGTCGGTCAGGTCCAAGCTTCTCGCGAATCCCTTTCTCGCTCCAGACATCGATCGTCCTGCCCCGAACGGCTCGGGACGGGGCCGGCTCGCCAACTGGGAGCTCATGAGCCCCCTCTACAAGGCCTTCGAGCAGGGTGCGGGAGGCGGCGCCGCCTCCATGGACCTGCCAGAGGCGCCGAAGATCGACAGGCTCTCGCCGAAGAACCTCGAGATCATGAGGCACCAGGCCCGTTTTCTCGAGAGTGTCAGGCTCGGGCATCGCACCTTCCTGCTCGCGGACGAGCCCGGTCTCGGAAAAACCGCCCAGTCCGTTCTCGCCGCATCGGTGGCGAATGCCTATCCGATGCTCGCCGTTGTGCCCAACGTCGTCAAGATGAACTGGGCGAGAGAGGTCGAACGGTGGACGCCGCAGCGTCGGGCGACGGTCATCCACGGCGACGGTCAGGACGTCGACGCGTTCGCTGACGTCATCATCGTCAACTACGAGGTGCTCGACCGCCACCTCTCGTGGCTGTCGACGCTCGGATTCCGATCGATGGTCGTCGACGAGGCGCACTTCATCAAGAACCTCAGCTCCCAGCGTTCGCAGCACGTCCTCTCGCTGTCGCAGCGCATCCGCAGGAACGCGCCGGGCGGAGACCCGCTGCTGATGGCGCTCACCGGTACCCCGCTGATCAACGACGTCGAAGACTTTAATGCCATCTGGCGCTTTCTGGGCTGGGTCGAGGGTGACAAGCCGGCTCCCGCACTGATGGAACGCCTCGAGGCGACGGGTCTCACCCCTGCCGACCACGGGTTCTACCCTGAAGCCAGATCGGCTGTCATCGACATGGGCATCGTCAGGCGCAAAAAGGTCGACGTCGCCAAAGACCTGCCGGACAAGCTCGTCGCAGACCTACCGGTCGAGCTCGACGACGACATCGGGCGCTCCATCCGCGATGCCGAACACGAGCTCGGCCAACGGCTCCTCGCCAAATACCGCCGCATCGTCGACGCACGCGGTGAACGGGCTTCGCTGCAGGGCGAACCGGACCTCGACATCATGCGACTCGTCGCGCAGGGTGAACTCGACGAGTCGAAGGCCACGGGCGGCGCAGAGAACGTGTTCTCGATGGTCAGGCGCATCGGTCAGGCGAAGGCCGGCCTCGCCGCCGACTACACGGCGCAACTGGTCAGGTCCATCGGCAAGGTCGTCTTCTTCGCGAAGCACATCGACGTGATGGATGCCGCGGAGCGCGTTTTCGCCGAACGCGGGCTTCGCACCGTGTCGATTCGCGGCGATCAGACCACCCCCGCTCGTCAGCTCGCGATCGACGCGTTCAACACCGACCCCGGTGTCTCGGTCGCGGTCTGTTCCCTGACGGCCGCGGGCGTCGGGCTCAACCTGCAGGCGGCGTCGAACGTGGTGCTCGCGGAGCTGTCGTGGACGGCGGCCGAGCAGACGCAGGCTATCGACCGCGTGCACCGCATCGGGCAGGCGGAGCCGGTCACCGCATGGCGCATCATCGCCGCTCACACGATCGACACCAAGATCGCAGAGCTCATCGACTCCAAAGAGGGCCTCGCGGCGCGAGCGCTCGACGGAAGCGACCAGCCCGTCACCACGAGCGACTCCGTGCAGCTCAACGCGCTCATCCACCTCCTGCGCGAAGCGCTCGAGGCCTAGACATGGCAACGGCACCGCGTGCAGCAGACAGCAGGCGGGCGGAACCGGGGTTCACGAGGCCTGCGCTCGCCCCCGGTCTGCTCGCCGCGATCGTGCTGTTCATCGGCGCGGCGCTCATCGGCACCGACTGGTTTACCGCCGTGCGTTATGCGGTCGCCATTCTCGCCGCGATCGTCGCGTGGTTCGCCCTCAAGGGGCGGTCGTACTGGTGGCTGATCGTCCTGGTGCCGATCATCGTTCTCTGGAACCCTGTGCTTCCGCTTCCGCTGTCAGGCCCCGGATGGTTCTCGGCGCAGCTGATCGCGCCGATCCTCTTCGTCGCGGCGGGTGTGATGATCACAGTGCCCGTCACACCGCACGATGCCCGCCGCGGCTCGGGTGAGAGACAGCCACGAAGCTGATCGATCGCTGGTGCGGTGCGGGCCTGTTCCGGTGAGGCCGTCGGTGTCATGCGGGGTCAGCCGGGCGATTCCGGTTGGATCTCTTCGGCCTCGGCCGGGGTCTCCGCAGTTGTCGACGGATTCTCTGCAACCTCGCCGCTGCGCTCGCTGCCCTCGTCCGTGACCGTGTCCGGGTGATCGTCGTCGCCTGAGCCGCTCTCAACCTGGGCGGGAGCACCGGCCGGCGCATCTGCCGTCATGTCGGCGTCCTGGGGCACGCTGAAGTCCGAGTACGGGTCGTTGCCGGATTCCCCGTCGCCGCGGTTCACCCGTGTTCCCTGCACGAAGGCGCTGTCCTCTTGCGGATCGTGGTGTCGCTCATCGTCGTGTGCGTTCATGCCACGAGGCTACGCTCGCGGGCGCCGAACAACGAGCCCCTCGGTCGAGGAACGGGGGGTGCAACGGCTCAGCCGGAAAGCGGCCGGACGGGACAAGGTTCTCGTCAGCCCGACAGCCGTTCGCTGACCTCGCGGAGCGACGGGTTCGTCGCGGCAGTGCCGTCGGGAAAAATGACCGTCGGCACCGTCTGGTTGCCGCTGTTCAGGCTGGCGACGAGTTCTGCCGTGCCGGCGACGTCTTCGATGTTGACCTCGGTGTATCCGATGCCCGAAGAGGCCAACTGCGTTTTGAGGCGGGAGCAGTAGCCGCACCACGATGTGGTGAACATCGTGATCGTTCCTTCTGCGGGCAGGTAATCCATGCTGAGAGCCTCATCTTTCCGAACGATGGACCGCTGAGCCGTTGACGGTGCGCGGTGCCCATTTCGCTCACGGTAGTCTGCATATGCAGCAACGGCGCTGATCATTTCATTCCCGACCCCCAGCAGAGGAACCGAAACGACATGAGAATTGGTGTGCTCACAAGCGGTGGCGACTGCCCCGGACTCAACGCCGTCATCCGAGGTGCCGTTCTGAAAGGCACCAGGATCCACAACCAGGAGTTCGTGGGCATGCGGGACGGCTGGCGCGGAGTCGTCGACGGGCTCACGATGCCGCTCGACCGCCACAGTGTGAGAGGTCTCAGCAAGCAGGGCGGCACGATCCTCGGCACCAGCAGGACCAACCCCTTCGATGGCCCGCACGGGGGGCCGGAGAACGTGCAGGCGACCCTCGACCGCCTCGGCGTCGATTCGCTCATCGCCATCGGCGGAGAGGGCACCCTCGCTGCGGCGAAGCGCCTCACAGACGCGGGCCTGAAGATCGTGGGCGTGCCGAAGACCATCGACAACGATCTCGAGGCGACGGACTATTCATTCGGTTTCGACACGGCCGTCGAGATCGCGACAGAAGCCATCGACAGGCTCCGCACCACTGGTGAGTCGCACAAACGCTGCATGGTCGTCGAAGTGATGGGCAGGCACGTCGGATGGATCGCCCTGCACGCGGGCATGGCTGCCGGAGCACACGCGATTCTCGTTCCGGAGCAGCCCCAGTCGATCGAGCAGATCTGCGAGTGGGTCGAGAGCGTCAGCAACAGGGGTCGCGCGCCGGTGATCGTGGTGTCAGAGGGCTTCACCCTCGACACGATGGAGTCACCGCACTCCGAGAAGGGGCTAGACGCGTTCAACCGCCCGCGGCTCGGCGGCATAGCCGAGGTGCTCGCGCCCACCATCGAGGAGCGCACGGGCATCGAGTCGCGTGCGACGGTGCTCGGGCACCTGCAACGCGGGGGAGTGCCGAGTGCCTACGACCGGGTACTCGCCACACGTCTCGGCATGGCGGCCATCGACTCGGTGATGGACGGCGCGTGGGGCACGATGCTCGCGCTGCGCGGCACCGACATCGAGAACGTTCCGTTCGCGGATGCCCTCGGCGGCCTGAAGACCGTGCCGCAGCAGCGCTACGACGAGGCTGCGATCCTCTTCGGCTGATCCGCCCCCTATCGGCTGATCCGCCCCCTATGTGACCTTTCCGGACCGATGTGCTCGCTTCGCCGGCCACCTGCGTCCGGAAAGGTCACCTGGAAGCACGCGGGATGCCGCCCCGAGTGGCGCAGGGCGACGAGTGGCGCGACTCAGTCGGCGAGCCCGAGCACGTCGAGCACCCAGGCGAGCTCGAACGCGCGCTCGCGCCAGGCGTTGTAACGCCCGCTGACGCCGCCGTGTCCGGCGCTCAGCTCCGTCTTCAGCAGCACTGACGCACCCGCCTCGCGCAACCTGGCCACCCACTTCGCGGGCTCCACATACAGCACCCTGGTGTCGTTGATGCTCGTCACCGCCAGGATGCGCGGATACTCCACGTCGTCACGAACGTTCTCGTACGGCGAGTACGACTTCATGTAGGCATACACCTCGGCATCGTCGAGGGGGTTTCCCCACTCGTCCCATTCGATGACGGTGAGCGGCAGTGTCGGGTCGAGGATGCTGGTGAGCGGGTCGACGAACGGCACACTGGCGAGAATGCCGGCGAAGGCATCCGGTGCGATGTTCGCGACGGCGCCCATCAGCAGGCCGCCCGCGCTGCCGCCTTCAGCGACAAGCGCGTCCGGAGTGGTGTAGCCGGCGTCGACGAGGTGCCTGGCGCAGGCGACGAAGTCGGTGAACGTGTTCTTCTTCGCGAGTGCCTTGCCCTGCTCATACCAGGAGCGTCCGAGCTCACCGCCGCCACGCACGTGCGCGATCGCGAAGGTCACCCCACGATCGAGCAGCGAGAGACGGGACACAGAGAACGAGGGGTCCATGCTCGCCTCGTATGAGCCGTAACCGTACAGGTGAACGGGGCCCGGCCTCGAGGCGCCGCGTTTCCAGACCAGCGAGATCGGGATGCGTGTGCCGTCGTCTGCCTGAGCCCACTCGCGTGTCTGTTCGTAGTCAGCCGGGTCGAAGCCGCCGAGCACGGGCTGCCGTTTCAGGAGGGTGAGCTCGCCCGTCGAGACCGAGTAGTCATACACCGTCGCCGGTGTCACGAGCGAGCCGTAGCCGAGCCGGACCGTCGGCTGCGCCCATTCCGGGTTGCCGCTCGACGACACCGTGTACAGCGGCTCGTCGAATGCGAGCTCCTGAAAACGGACATCGGCCGGCGCTGCGACCTGATCGAGTGTTGCGACGCCGATGCGGGTCAGCCCCTCGCGCCGATAGCTCAGCAGCAGGTGCCCGGCGAACGCCTCGACATCGTCGATACGCATCTCGAGGCTGTGTGCCTGCACGATGCGGGAGTCCTGCGGTCCGGTGCCGGGGGCAACGGGGTCTGTCATAACAAGCTCGAAGTTCTCGGCGTCGACGTTGTGCACGATCAGCAGCTGGTCTTCACCGCCGATCACCGCGTGCTCGACCGCGTATTCGACGCCGTCGCGTCTCGGCCAGACGACGCGGGGCTCACCGGTCGGGTCAGCCGCGTCGATGAGGTGCCATTCGCTTGTGACGCTCGAGCCGAGCGCGATCACGATGTAGCGGCCGCTGCGCGTTGTGCCGGCGCCGACCCAGAAGCGTTCATCCGGCTCGCGCAGCACAACAACGTCGTCGGCATGCGCCGTGCCGACCTCGTGCCGCCACAGGGTGTCTGGCCGCCACGACGCGTCGACGGTCGTGTAGAACACGTACCGGCCGCAGGGCGAGAACGTGGCACCGTGGGAGGTGCCCGGAATCTCATCCGGGAGGTCCTGGCCCGTCGCCAGGTCGCGCACCCGCAGGGTGAAGCGCTCGTCGCCCTCCGTGTCGACGGCCCACGCCAGTCGTGCGCCGTCTCGGGAGACGTCGAACGAGCCCAGCGAGAAGAACTCGTGCCCATCGGCCTCAGCATTGCCGTCGAGCAGAACCTGCTCGCCGTCGACGGGCGTCTCTGGGTCGAGGGGTGGCGGCGTCCAGTCGTCAGCAGACGCGATCGGAGCGCGGCAGTGCAGCCGGTACTGCTTTCCCTCGATGCTGCGCGAGTAGTACCACCAGTCGCCCTCGCGAACGGGAACGGACAGGTCGGTCTCGAGAGTCCGCGACGTGATCTCGTCGAAGACCCTCTGTCGCAGATCGGCGAGGTGCGCGGTCTGCTGCTCGGTCCACGCGTTCTCGGCTTTCAGATGCTCGATGACGGCCTCGTCGTCCTTCTGCCGCAGCCATTCGTAATCGTCGACGAACGTGTCTGCGTGATGCTCCCTGACGGTGGGATGCTTCGGCGCGGCGGGCGGTGATGCGATCGTTTCGGCCATGCACTCACGCTACCGGTGACCGTCACCTCCTGCGCACGCCCTGGTCGGCACCGTCGTGCCTCACGTATGGTCGAGACATGACAAGACAGCCTGTGCACCGACTCAACGACGGAACGACCCTGCCGCTGCTGGGATTCGGAACCTATCCGCTGACGGGCGACGAGGGCGTTGCCGCCGTGCGATCGGCCGTCGATGTCGGCTACCGTCTGATAGACACAGCCGTGAACTACCGGAACGAAGACATCGTCGGCCGTGCGATCGCCGAGTCCGGCGTCCACCGCGATGAGCTCGTCGTCACGACCAAACTGCCTGGGCGCGATCACGGATACGACGAGACGATGCGGTCGTTCGACGCATCGTGCGCGGCACTCGGCGTCGACAAGATCGATCTCTACCTCATCCACTGGCCCAATCCGAGTGTGAACAAGTACGCGGCGTCGTGGCGAGCCATGGTCGAGCTGCAGAAGCAGCACCGGGTGCGATCGATCGGCGTCTCGAACTTCACCCGCGAGTTCATCGAGCGCATCGCCGCAGAGACGGGTGTTCTGCCCGCCGTCAACCAGATCGAGGTGCACCCGTACTTTCCGCAGCAGGGACTGATCGAGTTCCACCGCGAACACGACATCGTCACAGAGGCCTGGAGCCCGCTCGGCAAGCGCGCCCAGCCATACGAGGAGCCGGTGGTGCGTCAGATCGCAGACGCCAGGGAGCGCACTCCCGCCCAGGTCGTTCTGCGGTGGCATCTGCAGCGCGGGGTGGTGCCCATCCCGAAATCCGGTCAGGCAGAACGGCAGCGAGAGAATTTCGACGTCTTCGACTTCGAACTGAGCGACACCGAGGTCGAGGCGATCACGGGGCTCGCGAAACGGGACGGGCGTCTCTTCGGCGGTGACCCGAACTCCCACGAAGAGATGTAGCGCGCACGTGCCCTCACTCTTCTCCTCTCACCTCCTCTCACCGATAGACACTGGTTAGGCTGTCCGGGTGATCACAGTCAGCAGCAGATTCATCCTTCGCTTCGCCCCGCTGACAGCGGTGGTGCTCGGCATCGCGTTCGCCGCTGCACTCGTCGGCGGCCTGTGGTCGTCACCCGCGGAGGCGAGTGAACGAGCCGATACGGTGACGGCCGCCGCCGTGCCAGCCGGTGTCGACGACTTCAGGTTCTCGTCGTTCGAGGGGGAGTACACCCTCGGGCGAGACGATGAGGGGCATTCGACGCTGCGCAGCGTCGAGACCTTCGTGGCCGAGTTCCCCGAGTTCGATCAGAATCGCGGGATCATCCGTGCCATCCCAGAGGGCTCCGACGGCGTGCACTGGAAGACGCAGATCGAATCGGTGACGGATGCCTCTGGCAATGACATCCCCTATGACGACTCCGAGACCGAGGACGGCTTCATCCTGCTCTCGCTGGGAACCGACGAGTATGTGCACGGCACGCAGACCTACGTGGTCACCTATACCCAGCGTGACGTGGTGCGAAGCTTCGACGACACCGACGCAGCCGAGTTCTATTGGAATGCGCCTGGCACCGGATGGGCGCAGCCGTTCGACGGCGCGCAGATGAGTGTTGTGGTGCCGAACGAACTGAGCGACAGCCTGACGGGGCAGAACACGTGCTATCTGGGTTCGCAAGGTTCAGACCGGCAGTGCGAGATCAGCGAGTCGGACTCGGGTGATGCGCACGTGCTCCGCTCACCCGATACTGTGCTCGCCGCCCATGAGACCTTCACGATGGCCATCGCCTTCGAGCCGGGCACCTTCACCGAGCCCGAGATCCCCTCGACATGGCCGATCTTCACCTGGGTGCCCCTCGTCGTCGTCGCGGGCCTCGTCGCGACTCTCGTCACCGGTATGGTGCTGAGGCACCGTCACACCCGGGATGCACGCGGGCGCGGAATCGTCGTCGCCCAATACGCGGCCCCGAAGGACCTCGACCTCTTCGTCGCGGGCGACCTCATCGGAAGGGTCAACCTGGCCATGCCGGCGAGCCTGATCTCGCTCGCCGTTCGGCGGCACCTGCGCATCATCGACGGCTCCGCAACCGGGAGCGACGGCTACCGCCTGCAACTGCTGAATCCAGATGGTCTCTCTGCGGGAGATCGGCAGGTGGTCGACGAGCTCTTCGGCGCCGGAGCGGCGCCGGGAACGCTCAGGGACATCACCGCGAAAGACACTGCGCTCACAAAAGTCGTCGTCGAGTGGTTCACTCAGGCGCCAGCCCGCTCGGTCGCGGCCGGCTATCGGGTCACACGTCGTGTTCCGAAAGCGTGGATCACCGTCGCGATCGCGATCGCGCTCGTGCTCTGCGCCGTCGGGCTGCTCGTGGCCTCTGCTGTGCTCTATGGAACGAACGCATTCACGATCGGCGGTATGATCGCCGGCATCGTGCTGGCCATCGGCACGTTCATCGCCGTCTCGCCGCGCAAAGCGCTCACTCCGGCTGGGGCAGAGACGAGGGAACACCTGCTCGGGCTGCGTGACTATCTCAGACTCGCAGAGAAAGACCGGATCGAGATGCTGCAGAGCCCGACGGGTGCAGAGCGCGTGAACGTCGGCGACGACCTCGAGATGGTCACGTTCTATGAGAAGCTGCTGCCCTATGCGGTGCTCTGGGGCGTCGAGAAGGAATGGGCACAGGAGCTCGGAGACTACTACGACCGGTCGCATTCCTCGCCGGACTGGTATCACAGCGATCGTGGATTCTCGTCTGTCGTCTTCGCAAGCTCGCTGGCCGGACTTTCTGCCTCAGGGGGAAGCACACCGTGGTCTGGAAGCGCGGTGTCGAGCGCGTCTGGCGGCTCCGGCGGCGGGGGATTCGCGGGGGGCGGAGGCGGAGGCGGCGGCGGAGGAGGCCGTTGAGAGGATGACCGGCGGCGGCAGATCGAGTTGACGGGCGGTGGCGCGGGTGTAATCATCGTGATGGCCGCTTAACAGGCAACCTCTTCCAGATGAATTCCCCATGAACATGTCGGTGGATGCGTCTGCGCGGGAGCCCAGACTCAGGACTTATGCCGGTGGACATCACCCTCATCGTTGTGCTCGTCATCGCACTCGCGCTCTTCTTCGACTTCACAAACGGTTTTCACGACACGGCGAATGCGATGGCGACGCCCATCGCCACCGGCGCGATGAAACCCAAGATCGCCGTCGGCCTCGCCGCGATTCTCAATCTCGTCGGCGCGTTCCTCTCGACGGAGGTGGCCCGCACGATCTCGAGCGGGATCATCCGCGAGGGTGAGGGCGGGGTCTTCATCACCCCCGAGCTCATCTTCGCCGGGCTCATCGGCGCGATCGTGTGGAACATGCTGACCTGGCTGCTCGGGCTGCCGTCGAGTTCATCACACGCACTGTTCGGCGGGCTCATCGGCGCTGCACTCGTCGGCTTCGGATTCCAGGCGATCGATCCCTCTGTGCTGATGTCGAAGGTGATCCTTCCCGCCCTCATCGCTCCCGCGACGGCCGGGCTCGTCGCGTTCACGGCCACCAAGATGGCGTATGCGATCACCAGGCGCTACGACGGCAAGCCGGACGGCCGTTCCGGGTTCCGCTATGGCCAGATCTTCTCGTCGTCGCTGGTCGCGCTCGCACACGGCACGAACGACGCCCAGAAGACCATGGGCGTCATCACGCTCACCCTCATCGCCGTGGGTGCACAGGCAACGGGGACCGGACCGGAGTTCTGGGTGATCGCCGTCTGCGCCCTCGCCATCGCACTCGGAACCTACATGGGCGGGTGGAGGATCATCAAGACCCTCGGCACCGGGCTCACCGAGGTCAAACCGGCGCAGGGGTTCGCCGCCGAGACCGCCACCGCGTCGACGATCCTCGCCTCGAGCCACCTGGGGTTCGCCCTGTCGACGACACAGGTCGCATCTGGCTCGGTCATCGGCTCCGGCCTCGGAAGGCGCGGATCCAAAGTGAAGTGGGGCACCGCCGGACGCATCGGCATGGGCTGGCTGTTGACCCTTCCGGCAGCCGGGCTCGTCGGAGCACTCGCCGCATTCATCGCGCATCTCGGGACCTGGGGCATCGTCTTCGATGCTGTTGTGGGTATCGCGGTGATCTGGTTCATCTTCTGGCGATCGCGCCTCAACGAGATCAACCACAGGAACGTGCTGAGCGAGGTCGCGGCCTCTGGCGAAGTCGTCGAGATCGAGGACGACCCTGAGCCGAAGCGGGTGAACCTGCCATGATCGACTGGTTCGCTTTCGTTGTTGTGCTCGCGTCTGCCCTCGTCGCGACAGTTGTGGTCGTCGGGTTGTATGCGCTCGGTCTCACACTGCTCGTCGCGGCCGGCCGTGTGCCGGTCGTCACTCCCGCCGAGTTCACCGACGCGATAACAGTGCTCACCGCCGAGCAGGTTCGAAAGGCCGAGAAGAAGGCGGCGAAAGCCGCGCGCAAGAATCCCCTGAGCCCCGCGCTCAGGCGACTCGCGCAGGCTGGGGCGTACGCCTGCTTCACACTGTGCGGCGTCGCTGTGCTGTGGGGCATCTACCTGATCGTCCCCGCCCTGCACGGCGGCTGACGGCGCCGCGCGGATGCATGCCGGCCAATAAGCTGGAATCCGCGAGTTCGCAACACCTACGTCCTCACCGCCCAGAAAGGCTCATCGGTGGCACAGACATCCGCACCGCCCGCGTCGAATCGAATCGACTCCTTCTTCGAGATCACCAAGCGCGGCTCAACTCTCGGAGCAGAGATCAGGGGCGGAATCGTCACGTTCGTGGCGATGGCGTACATCGTGATCCTGAACCCGATCATCCTGTCCGGCAGCCCTGACGTCGACGGCGCCTCGCTCGATTTCGCCCAGGTCTCTGCGGCCACAGCCCTGACGGCCGGCGTGATGACCATTCTGTTCGGCATCGTCGCCCGGCTGCCGTTCGCGTTCGCGGCCGGTCTCGGAATCAACTCCTTTCTCGCCGTCAGCGTCGTCGGTCAGGTCACCTGGCAGGAGGCCATGGGCCTCGTTGTGATCAACGGGCTCATCATCGTGCTGCTCGCCGCGACCGGCCTGCGGCGGATGATCTTCGATGCGGTTCCCGTGCAGCTCAAGGTCGCGATCACCGTCGGCATCGGGCTGTTCATCGCGTTCATCGGCCTCGTCAACGCCGGGTTCGTCACGGCGACAGGAATCACGTCTCCGCCCGTCGGCCTCGGCTCCGGCGGCTCGATCGCGACGCTTCCGACCGTGACCTTCGTCATCGCCGTGCTGCTCACCGGCACCCTCGTCGCACGCAGGGTCAAGGGGGCGCTGCTCATCGGAATCGTGGTCAGCACCATCCTCGCCGTCATTCTCGAGGCGATCTTCAGGGTGGGCGCCTCGAACGGAGGAGAGAACCCCGGAGGGTGGAGCCTCTCGGTGCCAGCTCTGCCCACCCGGGTGGTCAGTCTGCCCGACCTCGGACTGGTCGGCCAGTTCTCGTTCGGGGGTTTCGAGCGCATCGGCGTGCTCGCGGCTGTGATGCTCGTCTTCACCCTCGTCTTCACGAACTTCTTCGATGCCATGGGCACGATGACCGGACTGTCGAAAGAGGCGGGTCTCGACGACGCGAAGGGCAACTTTCCGCGACTCAGGTCCGCGCTGATCGTCGAGGGGATCGGCGCCGTTGCGGGCGGAGCGGCGTCGAGCTCGTCGAACACGGTCTTCATCGAGTCGGGAGCGGGCATCGGCGAAGGAGCCCGAACCGGCCTGGCGAACGTGGTCACCGGTCTGCTCTTCGTGCTCGCGATGTTCCTGACGCCCCTGACGCAGGTCGTTCCGAGCGAGGTCGCGTCTGCGGCGCTCGTTGTGGTCGGAACCCTGATGATGGCGCAGATCCGTGAGATCGACTGGAGTGACTTCTCACTCGCGCTGCCCGTGTTCCTGACGATCACGATCATGCCGCTGACCTACTCGATCGCGAACGGGATCGGCGCCGGCTTCATCGCGTGGGTCGTGCTGCGCTCACTGAGCGGCAAGGCACGCCAGATCAGCCCCCTGCTCTGGATCGTCGCCTTCGGGTTCCTGATCTACTTCGCGCGCGGACCGATCGAGGCCCTGTTCGGCTGACCGCTGATGTCATAGTCGTGCTGCCGGCGGGATGCCGTGCCGGCGCGGCGGTGAGCGACGAGACGGGTGTGGGCGGTGCGACATAGACTCGTTCGCATGAGCGTTCAGCTTGGCCAGCATCCTCCGGCGCAGCAGGTTCTCGTCCACCTCAGCGACACTCACTTTCTCGCGGGTGGAGCACCGCTGCATCAGACCATCGCGACAGAGGCGAACCTGCTGCAGGCGCTCGCCCAGGTCGAGACCATGGGCATCCGGCCGTCTGCACTCGTCTTCACCGGCGACCTCGCAGACCTCGGTGAAGCGGATGCCTACCGTCGCCTGCGTGCGATCGTCGAGCCTCGTGCTGAGCAGCTCGGAGCAGAGCTGATCCTGCTGATGGGCAATCACGATGAACGCGCCGCGCTGCGCCGCGACCTGCTCCGCGAACCGGAGTCGGAGCATCCGCTCGACCGTGTCTGGCACCTGGACGGCCTGCGCGTCATCGGGCTCGATTCGAGTGTGCCCGGGTATCACCACGGGGAGCTGAGCCCGGAACAGCTCGCGTGGCTCGATGCGGAACTGGCTGTTCCCGCGCCCAGAGGCACCATACTCGGGCTGCACCACCCGCCGGTGCCCGCGCCTCAGCCGATTTTCGACATTCTCGAGCTTCGCGATCAGTCGCGGTTCGCCGACGTCGTTCGCGGCAGCGACGTGCGTGCGATTCTTGCGGGGCACCTGCACTATTCGACGCACTCGATGTTCGCCGGAGTGCCCGTCTCGGTGGCGGCCGCCACGTGTTACACCATGAATCTCTCACTCCCGCCTCGGGTCGTCAACGGCATGAACGGCGGCCAGTCGTTCCAGCTTGTGCATGTCTACGACGACCGCATCACCCACTCGGTGGTGCCGATCGGCGACTTCGTCACGGCAGACACGTTCACCGAGGAATTCGTGCAGGAGCTCGAGGCGATGACCGCAGACGAGCGGCTCGAGGCGTTCTCGCGCAAGCGCTGATCGTGCCAGAAGAGCTGCGCGAGAGTCGTGGGTTTTGGATGGTTTTCCGGGCACTCGCGCGTGAGAGCGGAGGGGAATGTCACACAGAGCATCATCACCGGGCATCGACGTGGGGCATTGACGTAGAGTCGAGGAACAGGGATCAACCACGGAGGTTCGATATGCAGCAGGTGTCCGGCGAGACTCGTACTGAAACCGACTCGCTCGGTTCGCTTGAGATCCCCGCTGAGGCCTACTGGGGCATCCATACCGCACGGGCGCTCGAGAACTTTCCGATCAGCAAGCGCCCGATCTCTGTGTACCCCGACCTCGTGACCGCCCTCGCGTGTGTGAAGCAGGCGGCCGCTCGAGCGAACGTCGAGCTCGGCACCCTGAGCCGCACCAAGGGCGACCTCATCGACAGGGCATGCCAGCGCGTGATCGACGGAGAGTTCCACGACCAGTTCGTGGTCGGCGTCATCCAGGGCGGTGCGGGCACATCGACCAACATGAACGCGAACGAGGTCATCACCAACGTCGCGCTCGAGCTGACCGGGCGGCCGAAGGGCGACTACGGATACCTGTCGCCGATCGATCACACCAACCGAAGCCAGAGCACGAACGACGTCTACCCGACGTCGCTCAAGATCGCGCTGGCGCTCTCGCTCAGAACACTGCTCACCGAGCTCGATCTGCTTCGTCAGTCGTTCGGCACAAAGGCGGGGGAGTTCCGGCACCTGCTGAAGGTGGGTCGCACACAGCTTCAGGATGCCGTGCCGATGACGCTGGGGCAGGAGTTCCACGGATTCGCGACGACACTGGGTGAAGACCACGCCCGCCTGACCGAGACCGTCGGGCTGCTCGGTGAGATCAACATGGGCGCGACGGCGATCGGAACGGGCATCACCGCTGATTCCCGCTACGCGGCAGTTGTTCTCAGGCATCTGATCGAGATCACGGGACTGCGTCTCGAGACAGCCCCTGACCTTGTGGAATCGACGAGCGATGCGGGCGGTTTTATGTCGTTCAGCGGCACTCTCAAACGCTCGGCGATCAAGCTCTCGAAGATCTGCAACGACCTGCGGCTGCTCTCGAGCGGGCCACAGGCGGGGTTCGGTGAGATCAACCTGCCCCCGAAACAGGCCGGGTCAAGCATCATGCCGGGCAAGGTCAATCCCGTGATTCCCGAAGTGGTGAACCAGGTCGCGTTCTCCGTGGTCGGGGCGGACATGACCGTGACGATGGCCGCCGAGGCCGGGCAGCTGCAGCTGAATGCCTTCGAGCCCGTGATCGCGCACTCCCTGATGCAGTCGATCATGTGGATGGCACAAGCCTGCTACACCCTGCGCGTGAACTGCGTCGAGGGAATCACCGCCAACGAAGAACGGCTCGAGAACATGGTCGGGGTGTCTGTCGGCGTGATCACCGCGCTGACGCCGTTCATCGGCTACTCGGCGGCGGCAGCACTCGCGAAGACGGCGCTCCTGACCGGCCGGAACATCGCCGATCTCGTTGTGGAATCGAGACTGATGACACGCGAAGAGGTCACCAAGCAGCTGTCGCCGGCGCGGCTCAGCGGGCTCGAAGCCGTCACCACGGCCATTCCCGTCATCGATGTCGACGACTCCCCGCCCCGTGCGGCTCAGAAGACCCGCACAACCCAGAAGAACAGGGACGCCGCGCTCTAACGACCGGTGCCATACACGCGTTGCACACTGCCTGAGGAACTGCCTCAGAGCATCCGGCAGTGGGTCGTCAAGGCGCCGATCCCATCGACGGCCACCGTGACTTTCGACCTGTCGCGCAGAAAGACCTGTGGATCGCGCGAGTATCCGGCTCCCCCGGGGCTGCCGGTCGAGATCAGCGTGCCGGGCAGTAGCGTGATCGACTGGGACAGATGCTCGATGAGGGTAGCGACCGACCTCACCATCAGCGCGGTCGAGGAGTCCTGCATCAGGTGCCCGTCGAGCACCGTGCTGATGTGCAGGTTCTGGGGATCGGGGACTTCGTCCGCTGTGACGACGACGGGTCCTGTGGGAGTGAAGCCGTCGAACGACTTGCACCGTGTCCACTGAGCTTCTGAGTACTGGATGTCCCTGGCCGTGATGTCGTTCACCACCGTGTATCCGAACACGTGGTCGAGGGCATTCTCGGCCGAGACGTTCTTCGCCGGTGTGCCGATGATCACGCCGAGCTCTGCTTCGTAGTCGATCGACTCGCTGAGAGAACGGGGCCAGGTGGTCGTCTGGTTGTGACCCGTGAGCGAGTTCGTCCACAACGAGAACACCGTGGGGGCGTTGTCGGCCTTGAGGTTCAGCTCATTCGAGTGGGCCGCGTAGTTGAGCCCGATCGCGATGATCTGGGGCGGTGCGAGCACGGCTGAGGCATGGCTGACCGCGTCGAGCGACGTCAATGGCACATTCTGTGCGAGGGCGGTCGCGGTGACGGTGCGCACCCTCTCGAGTTCCGGATGCCCGGCCTCGACGAGCGCCTGCAGGGTGCGTGGAGCGTCGGCGAGGACCTCGTCGACGAAGAGCGCGCCCGCGTGCTCTACGACGGCGAGCCTGGCGCCGGCCTCGGGGGAATCTTCGTCGATCAGATGTGCGAATCTCACTGCTCTAGGCTATCGGCAGCTTTCGACGGTCGATGAACGGTATCTGTGCAGCGTTCCTCGGGCAGACGCCCAGCATCCCGCATTAGCCTGATGGGATGACCTTCCCTCCGTCGACAGGCGATGCGTTGCCGTCGTATTCGGAGCAGCCGCGTTTCTCTCGGCCCGCCCGCCAGGCGTACTATCCGCCGCAGCCGATCTACACGGGACCGTCATACACTCGACCTGCCGGATTCGGCCGTCCGCCGTACCAGCAGCCGGTGCTCGCGCCCGTGTATCAGCAGCCGGTCTGGTCGCAACCGGTGCGCAAGACGTCTGCGGGTGCGGTGCTAGGAATCATCGGCGTGAGTGTGCTCGTTGTTGTACTCATCGGTCTGCTGGTCTTTTTCGTGGCCTCGATGGGCGCCCTTGCGGTCTCTCTGTCGCTGGTCGCCGCACTTGTGCCGCTGGCGGTTGTGATGGGAGCGGTGCTCTGGATCGACAGGTGGGAACCGGAGCCGCGCCTCGCCCTCTTCTTCGCGCTTATGTGGGGCGCTGCGGCCGCGGTTCTGATGGCGCTCGTTGTCGGCCTCGGACTCGAGATCGCTTCTGTGCTGTCAACGGGGCAGGGCGTCAACGGGTTCATCGCGGCAGCCATCCAGGCCCCCCTTGTCGAAGAACTCGCCAAGGGTCTCGGTGTGCTGCTGATCTTCTTTGTGGCACGCAAGCATTTCGACGGACCGCTCGACGGCCTCGTGTATGGCGCGGTGATCGCGGCCGGGTTCGCCTTCACCGAGAACATCCTCTATTTCGCCGCGGCCGTGGTGGAGGGCGGCATCAGCGATTTCGGGATGGTGTTCGTGGTTCGCGCGATGATGTCGCCGTTCGCGCACGTTATGTTCACAGCTCTGACCGGTCTGACGGTGGGGATCGCGGCTCGCCGGTCCGGTGTGGGTGGCGTTTTCGGATGGTTCGCCATCGGCCTGGCTTCCGCCGTCGCCCTGCACTCGCTGTGGAACGGGGCGCTTTTTCTGGTGAGCAGCATCGAAGGGTTCGTGCTCTACTACGTGCTCGTGCAGGTCCCGCTCTTCATCGGATGGATTCTGCTCACCGTGTTCGTGAGACGCCATGAGATCAGGATCACCGAAGCGAGACTGAGCGAGTATGCAGCGGCCGGCTGGTTCACGCCTGCTGAGGTGAGGATGCTCGCGAGCTGGACCGGGCGACGGCAGGCTCGCTCGTGGGCGGCGTCGCTCCCCGGGGACAAGCGGCTTGTGATGCGCCGTTTCATCACAGACGCCACACGTCTCGCCTACACCAGGCAGCGCATCATCACGGGGCGCAACCAGCTCGTTCACCGCAGGACGGAGCGGGAGCTGCTCGAGTCGGTCGCAACCGACAGGGCCGTGCTGCTCGGGCCGTAATGATGCCTGCGTTAAAGAACTCATCGCCCGGTGCTGCGGCGCTGCCTGCAAGACTCCCTGGGCGATGAGTTTGTGCATTAAGGATGCCTCTCGTCCGCCACGAGCGCAAGGGTCATGTGAGAATTCCTGTCGCCTGGAAGGCGATCCATGCGCCGAAGGCGGCGAAGCCGAGAACAACGAGGGTCGCACCCGGCACTTTCCGTGACATTCGTCGCCCCTGGGGCGCGACGACATCGAGGGTGCGATCCGCCACCCGCTCGTCTGCGTATCGCGCGGTCTGTCTGACGGCTTTCGAGCCGACGATGTTGACGATCGCGAACAGTCGTTGCCACACGGCCGGCTGGGTGAGATCGAACGGAGCCGTCGAATAGACGAACATCCAGTTGTCGACGATCTCGACGTCGAACGCCGACGTGTGATCGATGAGCAGCGCCATGAGGTCTGGGGTGAACACATAGAGAGCGTCGCGTTCATACCGCGGCGGGCAATAGAGCGTGAAGTGCCTGTTGAAATCGCCCTCGAGCGAGAGCACCGCATCTTTTCCGAAGTAGTGCGGCAGATTGCTGCCCAGGAGCAGGTTGTTCTGCGTGGCGTCGAGCACCATGTGCGGAAGGCGACGATCGAGCTGCATCGCGATGAAGCCCCACTGGTAGGTGCGCGAGCTCTTGCCCTGCTTCACGTCGTATCGATAGTTGCCGATGTCGAGCGGGCGACCATGGGCTGCGCGCAGGTGGTCGTGTGCGTGTCGGTTGCTGCCGACGCCGAAGATCATGCCCGCATAACCCGGTGCGTCCGTGTATCCGTGGTAGACGGCGCCGTTTCGTTCGGCGAACTCACGCAGCCTCAAACGCCGTTCCCAGTCCGATGGACGACGGCCGTGCCTGAACGCGGTGACGGCGCCGATGACCATGAGGCAGGTCGGCACGGCGAACAGAAGAGCCGTCGCAGCCACACCCGCATTGCTGCTCGCGATCACGATCATGCCGCACATCGGTAGCAGAATCAGCACGGTCAGGCCCGCGATGACGAGCCCGATGACCGATGCCGGTGTGAGCGGCGGAAGAACCGTGCGGCTCCATCCCGATGATCTGGCCCATAAGGTGAACTGCCTGACCTCGTCCTTCGAAACGGGTCTGGTCAGGGCAGAGTAGTCGGCGCCGGTCATCGGCACGAGTCTAGTTCTGCCCGGCGAGAGCGTGCGAGGCGGCTGCCGTTCCCCGCACGCCGGAGGGTCTGCCCGAAACGGGGACACCTCGCGGATGCACGGGTGCTCAGCCAGGGTGAGCACCAGCATGGGGTCGGTGTCTTTGACGCGTGGCGTGGCGTCTTTTGACGCCGCGCGGCAGAAGAGGTTGGATGTATCCATGACTGATTCTCAGAACACCAAACCAGAGGTCGATGCTCCGACAGGGCCCGCACCAGATGAGCTCCAGGTCGTCGACATCACCGTCGGCGACGGAGACGAGGCGCAGGCGTCGTCTACTGTCGACGTGCACTACCTGGGTGTCGAGTACGACTCAGGAGAGGAGTTCGACTCGTCGTGGAGTCGCGGGCAGTCGATCAACTTTCCCCTGCGCAACCTCATCGCGGGCTGGCAGGAGGGCATCCCCGGTATGAAGGTCGGCGGACGTCGGAAACTCACCGTTCCGCCGCAGCTCGCTTATGGCCCTGCCGGTGGCGGTCACCAGCTCTCGGGCAAGACCCTGATCTTCGTCATCGATCTGCTCGGCGTGAGCTGACCTCACCCGATTGCCCTTCTCTGCGCGGGGCGACGGCGACCTGGATCGGCCGGACTGCACGGATTCCTGTGCCGTCCGGCCGATGCCGTCTGCGTTGTGATCCGGCAGCCGGTCATCGGCGCAACCCTCGCACGTCGGCGACGGCGACTGTGCACACTGCCATAATGAGTGGCAGAACCGCAGCATGCGAAACGACCGACGGGAACACAGTGGACGCGAAGAAGGCGCAGCTCGACGCCATCGATCGCGCCCTGTTGAAAGCGCTGTCCGCGAACGCGCGTGCCTCCGGATCCCAGCTCGCGAACCAGCTCGGCATCGCCGAGTCGACCGTGTCGCTGCGGCTGCGCAGGCTGCAGCAGTCCGGTCACATCACCGGGTATCACGCCGACATCGATCTGGCGGCGCTCGGCGCGCCGCTGCAGGCGCTGATCGCCGTGCGGCTGTCCAAGCACGTCCGCACAGACATCGAGGAGTTCAGGAGCCAGGCACCGACCTGGCCGGGTGTGCTCGCGCTGTTCCACATGGGCGGCCGCGACGACTACCTGCTGCACATCGCCGCGCGGACGACCGAAGACCTGCGTGATTTTGTGGTGCGGTATCTCACGGGGCATCCGGCGGTGTCGCACACCGAGACCAACCTGGTGTTCGAACACGCGGCGGGAACCGGCTGGTACGGACTGCTCGACGATGAGAACGTCTTCGGTTCGCCCTGATCCGTCGCTCGGGAATGAACCGCGTGACCCTGGGCTTGAAGACAGTGATGAACGATCACGTGAAGCTCTCTGTCCTCGACCTGGTGCCCGTGCGACGCGGGCAATCGACAGCGGATTCGCTGAAGGCGTCGCTCGACATGGCACGGCGGGCGGATGAGCTCGGGTACACGCGGTACTGGGTGGCCGAGCATCACAATATGCCGTCGGTCGCCTCGACGAATCCGGCGGTGATCATCGCACTGCTCGCTTCGCAGACCACCCGTATCAGGGTGGGATCGGGTGGTGTGATGCTGCCGAACCACTCACCGCTTGTGGTGGCTGAGCAGTTCGCGCTCCTCGAAGCGGCAGCACCGGGGCGCGTCGATCTCGGGATCGGCCGCGCGCCCGGCAGCGACCCCGTTGTCACGGCCGTGCTCAATCGCTCTGGCGCGACGAGCGATGTCAACCAGTTTCCGAACGCCATCAGCGACATCGCCGCCCTGCTCAGCAGCGAGGGGGCCACCGTGCGCCTGACGAGCGGCCCCGAGTATCAGTTGCGCTCCACTCCCACCGCGAGTGGAGTGCCAGAGCTCTGGCTGCTCGGGTCGAGCGACTACTCGGCAACCCTCGCAGCGGCCATGGGGCTTCCCTACGTCTTCGCTCATCATTTCGCCGGTGCGGGCGCAGAGCGAGCGCTCGAGATCTACCGGTCGCAGTTCCAGCCGTCTGACGAGCATCCGTCGCCGAAGACCTTTGTGACGGCGAACGTGGTTGTCGCGCAGACAGCGGACGAGGCGCAGGCACTCGCACTGCCTCAGCTGCAGCAGATGGCGAGGCTGCGCACCAACCAGCCGTTGTCGCAACTGCCGACGGTGGAGGACGCCGCAGAGACCACGCTCACCGGGCTGCAGAACGAGATCGTGGAGCAGATGCGGGGGTCGTGGATCATCGACGAACCGGATGCCGCCGCCTGGCGAGTGCGTGAGCTCGCGCGCAGATTCGGGGTCGACGAGGTCATGATCTCGGCCGGTGCCTCAGAACATGCAGACGTCGATGCATCGCAGAGCCCGGCTCGTCTCCAGACCATCGACCTGCTGGGGGAGCGCCTTCTGCCGTAGCGGCGCGCGGGCTCCGCAGACGACCGGCTGAGGACGGCCCGCGAGCAAGGAGTTTCGGGGGACAACCTTGCTCGCGGACCGCGTGAGCACCGGGCGCGCGCAGAACGGCGAATCGAATTCGCTCTTCCTGGCGGACGGGATCTGGATGGGGGGACATCTGGATCCCTGTTCTCGATGCTGACGACTCAGGCTACGACCGGCAGATGATCGACGGCTGTGTCATTGCTATGCGCCAGCAGTGAGCCGAGACCCGTGACGATGCGAGTGCGCGCCGACCGTCGCCTCCTGCATCCCCTGAGGCTGGGGCGGCATGGTGACTCTGGTTAGTGTCTGAATCAGAGCTGAGCGGAGGAAACACGCCTATGACGATCATCGGGTACCACGCGTCGCACGAGCAGATCGCTCCCGCAGACCTGTTGGCCTCGGTGAGGCACGCAGAGCAGGCGGGCTTCGGCGCGGCCATGTGCTCAGATCACTTTGCGCCGTGGAGCGAACGGCAGGGGGAATCGGGATTCGCCTGGGCCTGGCTCGGTGCGGCGCTCGAGGCCACCTCCCTGCGGTTCGGTGTGGTGACAGCACCGGGGCAGCGATACCACCCGGCGGTCATCGCGCAGGCCATGACCACACTTGAAAGCATGTACCCCGGGCGGTTCTGGGCGGCACTCGGTTCGGGAGAAGCGGTGAACGAGCACATCACCGGTGACCGCTGGCTGCCGAAAGAGCAGCGCGTCGAGCGTCTCGGCGAATCGGCGCGTGTCATCCGTTCGCTGCTCGCGGGCCACGAGGTGAGCACGTCGGGTCACATCACCGTGGACCGCGCGAGGGTGTGGTCGAGACCGGATGCTCCGCCACCTGTGCATGCGGCGGCCGTGAGCGCAGAGACGGCGCGCTGGGCGGCATCCTGGGCAGACGGGCTGATCACGGTCGGCCAGCCGATGGCAGCTCTTCGCGGAGTTGTCGACGCGTATCGCGACGGCGGGGGGCGGGGGCCGCTGATGCTCCAGCTTCACCTGAGCTATGCCGACAGCGACGACGAGGCACTGCACATCGCCTGGGAACAGTGGCGCACGAACGTGTTCGGCGAGCCTCTGAGCTGGGACATCGAGACGCCGGCGGGGTTCGAAGAGGCCGCACGCCACGTGCGTCCTCCTGATCTGCACGACACGGTACTTGTGTCGTCGAGCACGCAGCAGCACGCCGACTGGATCGCGGAGCGCCGAGCTCTCGGGTTCGACGAGATCTATCTGCACCACGTCGGCAAACCGCAGCGACACTTCATCGATGCCTTCGGCGAGCGGGTGCTCCAGCAGTTCCGAGAGGCGCCAGTCGAGCAGGTGCGCAACGTATGACCATGCCGCACACCGGCGACCTGTGGTGGAAGACAGCTGTCGTCTACTGCCTCGACGTCGAGACCTTTATGGACTGGAACGAAGACGGTGTCGGCGACTTCGTCGGGCTCGCGCACCGGATGGACTATCTCGCGGAGCTCGGCGTCACCTGCCTCTGGCTGATGCCGTTCTATCCCACACCAGACAGAGACGACGGATACGATGTGAGCGATTTCTACGGCGTCGACGGCCGGCTCGGGCATCTGGGCGACGTCGTCGAGGTGCTGAGAATGGCGGATGACCGCGGGATCCGCGTCATCGCGGACCTCGTGGTGAATCACACGTCAGACGAGCACCCGTGGTTCGTCGATGCGAGGTCGAGCAGATCCTCGCCGTATCGAGACTTCTATGTGTGGCGCGATGAACCGCCCGAGGATGAGAAGCAGACGGTGTTCCCCGGCGAGGAGAGCGGCGTCTGGGAGTTCGACGAGGGATCAGGGCAGTACTACCGCCACAGCTTCTACAGTCATCAACCCGACCTGAACCTGGCGAATCAGGACGTTCGCGATGAGATCACGAAGGCGATCGGGTTCTGGCTGCAGATGGGCTTCGCCGGGTTCAGGGTGGATGCCGTCCCGTTCCTTCTCGACACGGTGTCGACCGCCGACGGCTTCGGAGACCCGCACGCCTACCTCAACGTGCTCCGGTCGTTCGTCTCACGGCGCTCGGGCGACGGCATCTTTCTGGGCGAGGTCAATCTTCCCCGAGAGGATCAACTGCTCTACTTCGGTGGTGAAGACGGCGACCAGCTCACCATGCAGTTCGACTTTCTCGGCATGCAGAAGCTCTACCTGTCGCTGGCGCGCGAAGACGCACGGCCGTTCGCGGCGGCCCTGGCCGAGCGGCCCGCGATCGATGAGACATCGCAGTGGGTCAACTTCGTGCGCAACCACGATGAGCTCACTCTCGATCAGCTGAGCGAGGAAGAACGCGGTGAGGTTTTCGATGCGTTCGCCCCAGAAGAACACCAGCGGGTCTATGGGCGGGGCATCGTGCGCAGGCTCCCCCCGATGCTCGACGGCGACCCGCGTCGCATCAGAATGGTCTATAGCCTGCTGTTCTCACTACCAGGGGTTCCCGCCCTGTTCTACGGCGAAGAGATCGGTATGGGCGAGAACCCCGACCTGCCAGGACGAAGTGCCTGCGCTCGCCGATGCAGTGGGCCGACACGCAGAACGCCGGGTTCTCGCAGGCAGATGCAGACGATCTGATCTCTCCCGTCGTTGAAGGGGCATATGGTCCCGCGCACGTGAACGCGTCTGATCAGCGTCACGACCCGGACTCGCTGTGGCATTTCGTCCAGCGACTCACCAGCAGGTATCGGTCGTCACCCGAACTCGGCTGGGGCGCTCTCACCGTGCTGCCCCAGCAGAACGACTCGGTGCTCGCGCACCTGGTCTCGGACACCGCCGGTCAGATGCTGGCCCTGCACAACTTCGGCGCCGAGGCGGCATCGGTGACACTCGTGCTCGACGGAATGGACTCGACAGTGCAGCTGATCGACCTGCTCGGTGAAGAGAGCATCGTGAGGCCGACGGATGACGGAGAATGCGAGCTGGTGCTCGACGGTTACGGATGCCGCTGGCTGCGGGTGCTCCGCAAAGGCGAGAAGCGGCTCGCCTGAGCACCGTGAGTGTCTCGAAAAGCAGCCGAACACGACCGGAAAGTCGTGTTCGGCTGCTTTTGTGACACTCCACGACCGTGTCGCGAGGGCGAATGCGGCATCTGCGCTCGTGGCGCGGCTATGCCGACTGCTTGCGGTGTGTTCCCTCAGCGGTCTCTTCGACGACCTTGGCATTGAAGGCGGGGAGGTCGTCGGGTGTGCGGCTCGACACGAGGCCGGCGTCGACCACAACCTCTTCGTCGACCCAGTTCGCTCCGGCGTTCGTGAGGTCGGTGCGCAGACTGGGATACGACGTCATCTTCCGCCCGTCGACCACGCCCGCCTCGATCAGGATCCACGCGCCGTGGCAGATCACCGAAACGGGCTTCTTCTGCTCGAAGAACTCGCGCGCGAATGTCACGGCGTTCTGATCCATCCGCAGGTGATCGGCGTTCACGACGCCACCGGGCAGCACGAGGCTGTCGAACTCCGATGCGGTCACGTCAGAGACCGTGCGGTCGACGTTTTGGGTATGCCCCTTCTTGCCAGAGACCGAGCCCGATCGTGGAGCGACCAGAACGGCTGTGCCGCCGGCATCCGTCACGGCATGCCACGGGCTGGTGAGCTCAGAGTCCTCGTATCCGTCTGTGAGCAGAAAGGCGACTGTTTTGTTCTCGAGGGTGGTGTTCGTCATCAGGTGCTCCTGGGTCTCGCGGCCCGGTATCTCCGGACCCGTTCGTCACGGTACGCCGGAGTGCCGCACGCCCCCACCCGCGGTCAGCAAGCTCGGAGGCGAAGCTGCGGCATGATGGGAGCATGCCTCCTCGCCGCATGATGCTGTGGAGTGCCACTGCGTTGTACACGCTGTTCATCGCGGCGCTCACCTGCGGTCCGCAGCCCGTCGACGACACACGGGGCAGCATGTTGCGAACGGTGCTCGACTGGCTTGCCGGGTCGCCGATCACCAGCTGGCTGACCTACAGCCTGATCGAGTTCGTCGCGAACATCGCGATGTTCGTGCCGTTCGGGGTTCTCGCCGCGGCGTTGGCCGGTCAGCGCAGGTGGTGGGTCGCTTTCGCAGCCGGTTGCGCCTGCACCCTGATCATCGAAACCGTGCAACTCGCCCTGCCCGATCGGGTGAGCGACCCGCGCGACCTCGTCGCCAACTCACTGGGGACGCTCGTCGGCGTCGCCCTCCAGCTGGCGTCCATGCGTGCGCGGGACGGCAGAGCGAATCGGGCCCCCTGATCCGACGCGGCACAGGTGCGCGCATCGGGCCACGGGCATCGGAACCCTCGCCGGTTTTGTTCACGCCGCGTTCATCTGCTGATCGCACTGCCGTCACAGGGCGGATGCGGACTGTGGGATGTGAGTTCCCACGCGGTCGAATCGCCGACAAGACACAACGACCACCGGGCACGGTGGGGTGTTCTCATCGATCTCGACGGAACCCTTCTCGATACGGAGCACCTCTGGATCGAATCCGCGCTCGAGGTCGCCGAGAGCCACGGGTTCGGTGATGCCGTCTCGGGGGAATCGATCGAGGGTCTCACCGCTCGCGCGATCGCGACGCATCTGAACACAACGTATCTGAACATGAGCGGACGAAACGCCCCTGGCATCCATCGGATTCAAGCCGAGGTGGAGGAACGTGTCCTGTCTCGATTCCGGCGTGGTGTCGGCTGGATGCCCGGTGCCCAGGCGCTGCTGGCCGAGCTCTGGGCGCACCGGATCCCCACGGCGCTTGTCACTTCTTCGTCGATGCGCTGGGTGCAACGGTGCGCACAGAGCGCCGATCTGAGCGGATTCGCCGTGCTCGTCACCGAAGACGATGTCCGGAACGCCAAACCTCACCCTGACCCGTACCTTCGTGCTGCCGATTTGCTCGGGCTGCCGCCCGCCCGGTGCGTTGTTCTCGAGGATTCGGTCGTCGGAGTCGACTCTGCCGTCGCCGCGGGCTGTGTTGTGGTCAGGGTCGGGCCGGCTCGTTCCTCCGGGCAGAGCACGGTCACCGGTGTTGAAACGCTCTCAGACCTCTCGACGGCGCGCCTGCGCCGTCTCCTCGATCCGGTGCCGGACGCCGGGCACCCCTCACCGAAAGGCTGACCACAATGCATCGGAGAATCAGACTCGAACGGCGGTGGTTCGCCGCGCTCGCCGGAGCGGCGGCGATGCTTCTCGCCCTGCTCGCCACACTTCTGCCCGCATCGGCCGCCTATGCAGCGGGCTCGACGCTCACGCTGTCGGCCACCGTGGCCGAGCAGGGCGAGACCATTACCGTCGACTACACGACGGACGCACCGGACTCGAAGAACTGGATAGCGATCTACCGGGCGAGCGACGGGACTCCCGATGGAAACCCGGCATCCCGTGCATACGCGTACGCGCCTCTCGAACAGGGGCGTGTGAGCTTCACGCTCACGGCGTCCACCTTCCTGCCCGGCGAATACCGGATCTACTTCCTGGCTCAAGACGGCTACGGCGCCCTGACGGAGCCCGTCGCGCTGACCGTCGCCGACCCCGACTCAGCTCCGGAGCCGGAGCCGGAGCCGGAGCCCGACCCCGCGGCATCCGGGATCACGCTGTCGTCGTCCGAGGTGCACCGCGGAGACACGCTTCGCGTCGACTACAGAACCTCGGACCCCTCCCAGACGAACTGGATCGGAATCTACCGGGAGTCGGATGGAACGCCCGACGCCGACCCCGGATCGCGCATCTGGTCGTATGCGCCGGAGGAAGAGGGCACGGTCAGCTTTCCCATCAGCCTGTCCGCCGGCTCCTATCTCGTGTACCTTCTCGCCGACGACGGCTACGAGCAGCTGACCGCACCGGTTCCGTTCACAGTGCTGCCGGATCCGGCCGACGTCACCAGCAGGGTGGCGGACTACACCACAGGAGACGCGCGGGTCGGAGAGACGTTCTCCGCGAAGCTCGACGTTCTCTTCAACGTCGCGGGAGCGGACCCCGCGTCGGTCACGGTCGTGGACGCACCCGACTGGGCCACGCTGAGCGACGGCATCCTCACCGGGACACCCGCCTCAGAAGGGGAGTTCGTGTTCACCGTCAGGGCGGAGGCCGGCGGGAAGACGGCCGAGACGCAGGTGACAGTGCCCGTCGTGGCGGCGGATGCCGCCCTCGGCGACGATCTGCGGGTGGTCACCTACAACGCGTGGCACGAGGGCAGTCAGGTGGCGGAGGGCCAAGACAAGGAGCTGACGGCGTTCCTCGAGCAGGGCGCCGACATCGTCGCCCTCCAGGAGTCGAGCGCGGCACACGCCGGAGCGCTCGCCGATGCGCTCGGGTGGTACTCGCACTCAGGGCCGGAGTGCGGCAACTGCACCATCATCAGCCGCTACCCGTTCGGCGGGAGCGCATCAGGCTCGGCCGCCGTGGGCGCAGAGGTCCTCGTCGACCCGGTCAAGGACCGCAGCCTCTGGATCTGGTCTGCTCACCTCGGGTACACGCGCTACGGACCGTATTACGCACAGGAGGGCAGGTCGATCGAGTACATCCTGAGCGAGGAGGAGGCTCAGCGCGGGCCGCAGACCCGCCAGACGATCGAGGTCATGGACCAGGTGGCGGCCGAGCATCCCGGTGCGCCCATGATCTACGCGGGCGATCTGAACGTGCCGTCCCACCTGGACTGGGTCGAGGGGAACCGTGCGGAGCACGGTGGCCTCATCGTGCCGTGGCCGACCTCCGTCGCGCTCGAAGAGGCGGGTTTCGTCGACACGTACCGGGCGATCCATCTCGACCCGCTGACCGACCCGGCGACGTCGTGGACCCCCCGGTTCCCCGAGGAGCCGCAGGACCGGATCGATTTCATCCACCTTCGGGGAGACGCCATCACTCCCGTCGACTCCGTCTATTTCCACGGTGCGTCGATGGACGACTGGGCCTCAGACCACGGCTCGTTCACAACGGAGTTCGTGTGGGACGACGCGGCTGATCCGGAGCCCACTCCCGATCCGACCCCGGACCCGGAGCCCTCTCCCTCGCCCGACCCTGTCATCCCCGTTCCCACACCGTCGGATGAGGCGCCGACAGGGGCCGAGGCGAAGGTCGGTTCGTTGCCCGTGACAGGCGCATCGCCGTTGGCGGCTCTCCTGATCGGAACGGTCACCGTGGTCGCGGGTCTCGTGCTGACGTTGAGCGTGCTCCGCAGGCGGAGGCGTGCCGAGCGTCAGTGATCCGCAATGACGGCGACGGAGGTGCTGCACGGACCCTGCTCCGTGCAGCACCTCCGTGCTGTCCGCGCCAGAGAGCCTGTGCATCGTGAACAGTCCGTGAACGCTTCGGAACATGCGACGAGCCCGCCGGTCCGCATCACGCAGACTCGTTTCATGAACGGGATACCCGATGACGATGAACGGGGTGCAGAACGCCGGCAGATGCGGCGGGGAAGCAGAGAAATCGCCTCGGATCTGGTGCGCCGGATCACATCGGGCGAGTTCCCGTTCGGAGCGACTCTGCCGTCGGAATCCCAGCTCGCGCAGAGTTACGGCGTGGCGCGTGGAACGATCAGGAGAGCGCTCGACTCCCTGGCGCGCCAGGGAGTCGTCGCAGCGCAACCGGGCACGGGCTGGGCGATTCTCTCGCAGCTCCCGCATCAGAGTTTCACCGAGCTGAGGTCGTTCGCGCAGTGGGCCGAGGCCCAGCGGCTGCCCGTCGGCGGCATCGTGATACGGAGCAGAAGACGAAAGCCGACACCGGGAGAGGCACGCCGTCTGCGGGCGGCGCCCTTCGACTCCGTACTCGAGGTGACCAGACTGCGGACACTTGCCGATCAGCCGGTTATGCTCGAGCGGTCGACGTATGCTCCCCATCTGGTCGAGAGGATCGAGTCGCTCGATGAGGGGCTTCCCTCGGTGACGCGCGCGATGGAGGAGCGATTCGGAGTCGCCACTGAACACGCGGACTACGTGATCGATGTCGTCGCAGCATCCTCCCTCGATGCCGAGCAGCTCGGGGTGCGTCGCTCGAGCGGTCTGCTGAGAATGCGACGGACGAGTTTCGACACCGGTGGCCGGCCGATCGAGTCCTCCGACGATCGCTACGCGCCGGGCGTCATGGCCTTCCACGTCTCGTCGTCGCGGGAACGCCATCGGGTGAGACGGATGCCTGCGGGGCCCGCAGATGGCCAGGTGTCGTCACCGGTCCAGGGTTGAGGCAGCTGACCAGACGATGGCCGCACGTTGTTCTCCTTCCGTTCATGTGAGGATCCCCGGGGTTTCGTAATGTGCGAGACGCAGCCCAGAGCGCCGAGCGTTTCTGAGTGTGCACCGTCAGACACCGAGAAAGAGAGACTCACTGATGATCCGAGACACACAGACGACACGAAAGCGCTTGAGTGCGCTGCTCGGGCTCGCCGCTGGAGTGGCCCTTCTGGCTGGCTGCGCCGCCGGTCCCGCGGACGGAAGCACGTCGGACGGCGTGAACGCGGCAGAGGCCGAGACCCTCGATGCGTTCGGTTCGATGGAGGCACTCGAAGAGGCCGCGAACGCCGAAGGGCAGCTGAACGTGATCGCATTGCCGCGCGACTGGGCGAACTACGGCGAGATCATCGATCTGTTTATGGAGACCTATCCGGAGATCACCGTCAACGAGGCGTCTCCGGATGCGTCCAGCGCCGAAGAGATCGAGGCGGCTCGCACGAACGAAGGGCTCGACACAGCGCCCGATGTCTTCGACCTCGGCCTGACGGTCGCGCTGCAGAACACGGACTACTTCGCGCCGTACAAGGTCGCGGGATGGGACGACATCCCCGAGGAGCTCAAGGACCCGGATGGTCTCTTCACGGGCGACTACGGCGGGTACATGTCGATCGGCTACGACTCGTCGAAGTTCGATCGCCCTGAGGCGCTCGAGGACCTGCTCGGGGCGCAGTACAAGGGGTCGGTTGCGATCAACGGCGACCCGACCCAGGCCGGCGCAGCGTTCGCCGCGGTGGGGATGGCCACCGTGCAGACCGGGGGTGCGCTCGACGACTTCACCGACGGCATCGAGTTCTTCGGTGAGCTGAACGCCGCGGGCAACATGCTCAAGGTCGACGTGACCACCGCGACCGTCGCGTCCGGTGAGACGCCCGTCGTCTTCGACTGGGACTACCTGAACGTCTCGCATCGAGCGGACAACCCGAACTGGGAGGTCGTGGTGTTCGACGGCGTCGGCTACGCGGGCTACTACAACCAGGCGATCAACAAGGGAGCACCGCACCCGGCCGCCGCGCGGCTCTGGCAGGAGTTCCTCTACAGCGACGAGGTGCAGAACCTCTGGCTGCAGGGTGGCGCCCGTCCGGTGCGCGCGGATGCGATGGCGGAGGCGGGGACGATCGACGAAGAGGCCTACGACGCCCTTCCGGAGACCCCGGCAGAGACGGTTGTTCCCACGGAGGAGCAGAGTGAGAAGGCCGGTGAGCTCCTGGGCGACATCTGGGCCTCCACCGTCGGCTAGGACGACGTCTTCCGTGATCGCATCGGATCGTACGGACTCGAAGCCGGTGGGGGCGGGCGTCGCCCCGGCCCCACCGGCAAGAGCCGGTTCCCGCCTCCGCCGGTACCTCCCCGCCCTGGGGCTGCTGCCGTTCACCGTGTACGTCCTCGTCTTCCTCGCCCTCCCGACCGTGCTGGCCGTCGCCACCGGATTCTTCGACGGCGAGGGCGTTCCGACCTGGGAGAACATCGAGGGGCTCTTCGACCCGGTGATCGTCCAGACCTTCGCCAACTCGTTCTGGCTCTCCCTCATCACCGCCGTCATCGGCGCCGTGCTGGGAGCGCTGATCTGCTACGCCGCGCTGGCGTTGAGAGAGAACGGCGCCATTCGTGCGATCATCGACGCGGCGAGCAGTGTTCTCGCGCAGTTCGGCGGGGTGATGCTCGCCTTCGCGTTCATCGCGGCGATCGGCCTGCAAGGTGTCGTCACCCTGTGGCTGAGGGATGCACTCGGCATCGACATCTTCGCCGAGGGAGCCTGGATCTATGCGCTTCCTGGGCTGTATCTGCCGTACGTGTACTTTCTCACCCCCCTGATGGTCATCACCTTCATGCCGGCGCTGACCGCGCTCAAGTCACAGTGGGTGGAGGCGACGCTCATCCTCGGGGGCACGAGGGCCTCGTTCTGGCGTCGCGTCGGCATCCCCGTGCTTGCCCCCTCGTTTCTCGCGTCGGTCCTCCTCCTGTTCGCCATGGCCTATTCGTCGTACGCAACCGCGGCAGCGCTGGCGAGTCAGGGAGCGCAGATCGTCCCCCTGCAGATCCGGGGGGCGCTGACCAGCGAAACGGTTCTGGGCCGCGAGAACCTCGCCGGTGCGCTCTCCCTCGGGATGATCGTGGTCATGGCCGCGGCCTGGGGGCTGTACGCCCTCGTGCAGCGGCGGGCATCGAGGTGGCAACGATGAGCACAAACACGATCGCCCCGCGTCGCTGGGCGGCGGGACTCATCGTCGGCGTCATCGGCGCGGTTTTCCTGATCCCCATGGTGTCGATGTTCGCGTTCACTCTCCGGGGTGAAGGCGGCATGACCGCCGACCACTGGTTGAACCTTCTCGCGCCGGAGCGCCCCGGGCTCTTCGCGCCGGTGTGGATCGGGCTCTCGAACTCCCTTGTGCTCGCTCTTGTGACGATAGCGATCATCCTCTTCGTCCTCGCTCCCACCCTCGTGCTCGTCACGCTCAGGTTCCCGAGGCTGTGCAGAGTGGTGGAGTTCGTCTGCTTGCTGCCCCTCTCGATTCCCGCCGTCGCCCTTGTGGTCGGGCTCGCCCCGGTCTACCTCAGCATCGGCCGGGTGATCGGCGCCGGCGTGTGGCAGCTTGCCTTCGCCTACGGCATCACCTGCCTTCCCTTCGCGTACCGGGCGATCCAGGCGAACCTCGACGCGGTCGACACACGGACGCTCGCTGAAGCAGCCAGGTCCCTCGGAGCGAGCTGGACCCAGGTCCTCATTCGCGTGATCGCACCGAACATCCGCGTCGGCCTGCTTCTCGCGTCGCTCATCTCCCTCGCCGCAGTGCTCGGCGAGTTCACGATCGCCTCGCTCTTGAACAGACAGAACCTGCAGACCGCGCTCCTGGTGGTCAGCAAACAAGACCCCTACACCGCCGTCATCGTCTCACTGCTCTCGCTCGGATTCGTGTTCGTGCTGCTCCTTCTTGTGGATCGGGTCAGCAGGTCGATGATGCGCCGTGCACGCTGAGCGCTCCGGCGAGAGAACAGAAGAAAGAAGCAGTCCCCATGTCATACACCGCCCTTCCCGGCTCCGCCATCGAAACCGCTCTCGAATCAGACAGCGGCGTGCGTCCCCCCTCGGCGAACTCCGGCAGCCGGGTGACCTTCTCCGGCGTCGCCAAGAGCTTCGGCTCCACCCCGGTGCTGCGGTCTCTCGATCTCACCATCGAGCCAGGTGAGTTCCTGTCGATCCTCGGTCCGTCCGGCTGCGGCAAGTCGACCGCTCTGCGTCTGCTCGCCGGGCTGGAGTCGCCGGACCATGGAGAGATCCTCATCGACGGAAAGGACACCACAGCGGTTCCCGCCAACAAACGAGACATGGGGATGGTGTTCCAGTCGTACTCGCTCTTCCCTCATCTCAACACGTCGAAGAACACCGCATTCGGCCTCACGATGCGCAAGGTGCCGCGCGCGTCCATCGAGGCTCGCGTCGCCGCCGTGCTCGATCTCGTCGGGCTCGGCGAACACACGTCGCGCTACCCCCATCAGCTCTCCGGTGGACAGCAGCAGCGCGTGGCGCTCGCCCGCGCCCTCGTCACGGAACCGCGCGTTCTGCTCCTCGACGAACCGCTGTCCGCTCTCGATGCGAAGGTGCGGGTGCAACTGCGAGACGAGATCAGGCGCATCCAGCTTCGCCTGGGCATCACCACGGTGTTCGTGACACACGATCAGGAGGAGGCGCTCGCCGTCTCCGATCGCATAGCAGTGATGAACGGCGGCCGGATCGAGCAGCACGGAACGGCTGAAGAGCTGTACTCCCGTCCGGCAAGCGACTTCGTCGCGGACTTCGTCGGCCGATCCAGCCTCATCTCCGCCGTGATCTCCGCGGGAACCGCCACTGTGCACGGGCAGCCCCTCCCTCTGCACACCCCGGCCGCCGACGGGCCGGCCCGTGTCTATCTTCGCCCAGAGCAGATATTCTTCGCCTCCGACGGCATCCCCGCGGTTGTCACCTCGAGCATCTTTCTCGGCTCCATCAGGCGCACCGCCGTCCGCACCGCGGATGGTGAAGAGCTTCTGATCCAGCACCCGGCCTCTGAGCGCGTCGCCGTTGACGAACGGGTCTTTCTCGGTCTGCGTTCCACCCCGGTGTCCGTCGAGAGGCGTGGTCAGGCCGGCGACGCATAGCGAGTACGCGGACCGGGAATAACCCGGACGGGGCATCCGTTGTTGACGATATCCATGCAAATGCATAGAGTCATTGCACAGCCACAAGCGAACGGAACGCGCAATGCAATTCGGAATCTTCAGTGTCGGCGACATCACCCGGGACCCGACCACCGGCAGAACCCCCACAGAGGCAGAACGTCTGCAGAACGTGCTGACGGTCGCCCAGCACGCCGAAGAGGTCGGTCTCGACGTCTTCGCGATGGGCGAGCACCACAACCCTCCCTTCTTCCCCTCGAGTCCGGTCGCCATCAACAGCTATCTGGCCGCGAAGACATCGCGGATCATCCTCTCGACGGCGACGACGCTCATCACCACAAACGACCCGGTGCGCATCGCAGAGGAGTACGCGATGCTGCAGCACCTCTCCCGAGGACGGATGGATCTGACGCTCGGCCGGGGAAACACAGGTCCGGTCTACCCGTGGTTCGGTGAGGACATCAGGCAGGGGATCCCGCTCGCCATCGAGAAGTACGGGCTGCTCCGTCGCCTCTGGCGTGAGGAGACGGTCGACTGGGAGGGCCAGTTCCGCACCCCGCTGCAGGGGTTCCAGTCCACACCGCGACCGCTGGACGGTGTGCCGCCTTTCGTCTGGCACGGAAGCATCCGCAGCCCGGAGATCGCCGAGCAGGCCGCCTATTACGGTGACGGTTTCTTCTCGAACCACATCTTCTGGCCGGCAGACCACACGGCGAAGATGGTTGCCTTCTATCGTCAGCGGTTCGAGCACTACGGCCACGGCACCGCCGCACAGGGAATCGTGGGGCTCGGCGGGCAGGTGTTCATGCGCAAGAACTCGCAGGACGCCGTGAACGAGTTCCGCCCGTACTTCGACAACGCGCCTGTCTACGGACACGGACCGTCGCTCGAGGACTTCAGCGCGCAGACCCCGCTGACGGTCGGGAGCCCGCAGCAGGTCATCGACCGCACCCTCGGGTTCCGCGACTACGTCGGCGACTACCAGCGTCAACTGTGGCTGATGGACCACGCGGGCCTGCCGCTCAAGACAGTGCTCGAACAGCTCGACATTCTCGGTGGCGAGGTCGTTCCCGTTCTGCGCGAGGAGTTCACCAAGAACCGGCCGGCAGATGTGCCAGACGCTCCGACCCACGCATCGCTCGTGAATGCAGCGGGCATCGACTCCAACCGACCCGTTGGGCAGAAAGAAGAGGCCGCGTCGTGACCACCCGTCAACTCGCCGTCGTCTCTGGCGGTCTCAGCCAACCGTCGTCCACACGGATGCTCGCAGACAAGATCGCAGACGCCGTCACCGGCCTGCTCGGCAAAGAGGGCATCGAGGTCGAGAGAACGACGGTTGAACTGCGAGACCACGCCCACGACATCACGAACAACATGCTCACCGGGTTTCCGAGCGCCTCGCTCGAGACGGCGATCAGCACGGTCACGGGCGCGGACGGCCTCATCGCCGTCACACCGATCTTCACCACGAGCTACAGTGGCCTGTTCAAGTCGTTCTTCGACGTGATCGACAACGAGTCGATCGGCGGAATCCCGATGATCATCGGCGCGACGGCCGGCTCGCCCCGCCATTCGCTTGCGCTCGACTACGCGCTTCGACCCCTGTTCACCTACCTGCACGCGGTTGTGGCGCCGACCGGTGTGTTCGCGGCGTCGGAGGACTGGGGGAGCGGCGCGGACGCCCTGAAGACGCTTCCCGACCGCATCGATCGTGCGGCGGCTGAACTGGCTCGCCTGATGGTCGACTCCGATCGTTCGAGCCGGGTGAAAGACCCCTTCGACCTCTCTGGCTCACTGAGCCGCGTCGGCGGATTCCAGCCCCGCTGATCAGCCCGGTCGCCGGTCGCCGGAACAACAGTGCCGCGGCAGCCCATCGGGCGCCGCGGCACTGTGTTCGTGTTCGCACTGTGTTCGTGTTCGCTTTCGTTACCCGCTCTTGCGCCGGAACTCGCGCGAGTGATCCGCAGGCCCCTGGGTGTGATTGATGGCAGAGCCACCGTCGAGGTGAGCCTCGCCCGTGCCCCGTGACTGCCGCTTCTTGCGCTCGAGCGCCTCACGGAACTTGCGTTTGGTCTCTTCTGATGCCCCTGTGCCTGTCGGCGTTGCGCCGGCTTCATTGGCGCCGGCGGTCTCATCGGAACTCATGAGGTGTCCTCTCTGCGTGATGTTCGGCGGTGTCGCCGCTGTGCGCAGTGTGTGCGACTCCACCCATTCTACGTGCGCGTCAGGGGTGGCCAACGGGCTCTGTGCCGTCAGAGCATGAAGTGGTGGAACAACCGAGACGGTCTGTGGATAACTTTCGCCCCACCACCTCGGATTGATCTACTGTGTGCTGCATGAGTCTTCGTGGTGACCGGATGCCGTGGCACCGGCCGAGCGGAAAAGCCTCGGCCGCCGTGGCCGTGCTCCTGGCGATGGCGCTCACGTCGTGCACCACCCCGTCACCGGAGCCGACTCCCACCAAGACCACCGTGTTCGCGTCAGACGACGAAGCGCTCGCTGCTGCTGTGGACGCATATACGAAATACAACGCTGCGCTCGATGCGGTACTGGCTGGGGAAGATCGTAAGGAATCCGGCTTACAAGGCCTCGTTACCGAAGAGTTTTGGCTTGAACTCAGCGAGACAAACGGGCTGGAAGAACGCGGTTGGAAATCACAGGGAACATCGACCTTCGATAGTGAAACACTTGTCGCATTCAACATGGATGCGAGCGTCGCTAACATCACGCTTTCGCTCTGCCGCGACGTCTCAGAGGTTCGATTGATTGACGAAGGTGGCAATGATGTCACCCCTGCTTCACGCGATGACCGATTTCCAGTTGAGGTGAACTTCGTATCTAGCTCCTCACACGAGAATCAACTACTTCTCGCGGACAGTGGAACATGGCCTGGCGAAGACTTCTGCTAGTGCTGATTCTGGCCGTAGCTGGATCCTCGCAGACGGCGGCTCTCGCGTTGTCGAGCTCATGCGACGAGTATGAAGCAAGTCTCGGCCTCTGCCCCGGCGGAAGTATCGGCAACGGCGAGGTCGTCATCGGCGGTGATCAGGAACACGGGGGCGGCGGTGACCACGGTGTCCACGATCCGGGGTCAGGACCGGTCGAGACCGACGGCAACGGCGACGGCATCGATGACAGCGATCAACTCATCACCTGCGGCGGCGGCGCCGCGTGCATAGCCGATGCGATCACGATCAGCGACCTCGCACGGTTCTCTCCGGTTCAGGCATCGCTGTCGATGGAGCCGGAGGGCTGGATGATCGTGGGGCTGCCGGCGAACTTCTTCGTCTCGGCAGGCATCCACTCGGTCGATGGATCGCTCTTCGAGCACCCGGTGTCTGTGCGGTTCACCCCGACCGCGTTCCACTGGAACTGGGGCGACGGCGCGTCGTCGACAACGTCGACGGGCGGTGCGTCGTGGCAGGCGCTCGGTCTGCCGGAGTTCGCTCCCACCCAGACAAGCCACGTCTACGCGGCCTCGGGTTCGTACACGATTTCTGCGACCGTGTCCTATTCCGTCGACTTCAGCATCGCAGGTCTGCCGTGGCGCTCCGTCAGCGGCTCACTCGACGGTCCGGCGAGCGTCGCCGCTGCGGTGGCCGGCACCGCGAAATCCGTGCTCGTGGACCGGGAATGCACACGGAACCCCGAGGGCCCGGGATGCTGAACGGCCGGGCCGCAACCGGCACTCGAGCTGTTAGACTCTTGAGGTTGCCGTCGAACGGCCGCGGATAAAGAGAGCCAGGCATACCGCCCAGGGCACCGCGCAACGAGTGAGAAAGGGGATCCCATCTATGGCACTTGATTCAGAGACCAAGAAGGCGATCATCGAAGAATACGCTACCCACCCAGGTGACACCGGATCCCCCGAGGTCCAGGTCGCGGTCATGACCCACAGGATCATCGGCCTCACCGAGCACCTGAAAGAGCACAAGCACGACCACCACTCACGTCGTGGCCTGCTTCTGCTGGTCGGCCAGCGTCGTCGTCTGCTCGGCTACCTCGCCGACATCGACATCGACCGTTACCGCGCCCTCATCGGCCGGCTCGGTCTGCGCCGATAACACACAGGCATCCGGCGCCGGCGTCTTCGTCGACAACGCGATCTTCTTCACAACAGGCCGTCACCCTCAGGTGGCGGCCTGTTGCGTTGTGCGTTCTCGGGATTGCGCCGACAGTGTGATCAACTGGAGGCATGAAGCCAAGCACAAAGACCCTCGTCATCGGCACGATCGTTGTCATCGCGGCGATCGTCGTCGCGTGGTTGATCGTCGACATCGCGCTCGCCTTCCTCACCGCGATCTTCAAGTTCGCGCTTGTGCTGGTCGTCGCGCTTGTGCTGGTCGTCATCGTCGGCATCTGGTGGCTTCGCGCTCGTCGCCGCGACGACGATTGAGCCGAGACCTCATTCGATCCATCGATCCATCAAGGAGCAAAAACGTGTCACGTGCAGTGGTGTACGAGAGAAATGGCGGCCCCGAGGTCCTGCGCCTCGTCGAGAGAGAGGAGCAGCAGGCTGCGCCATCCGAGGTGAGGGTCAAGGTCGTCACCGCGGGCCTCAACCCGGTGGATTGGAAGATCTTCACCGGTTTCGCACCGCACTACAAAACAGAACTGCCCGCCGGCGCCGGCAACGACTTCGCGGGTGTGATCGACCAGGTGGGCGCAGAGGTCACGGGCTGGTCCGTCGGTGACGAAGTCTTCGGCGGCGCACGCCACCGTGCTGTCGCAGAGCATATCGTCGTCGACCCCGGCACACTGCACCGCAAACCGGATCAACTGCGCTGGGAGCAGGCCGGCTCTCTCGACATCGCAGGTCGAACAGCGGCGGCAGTCGTGGCATCCGTTGGGCTCACCGCAGACGACACCGTGCTGATCAGCGCCGCCGCGGGGGGAGTGGGCGTGATCGTCAGCCAGCTCGCCGTGCGCATCGGCGCAACGGCCATCGGCACAGCGAGCGAGGCCAACCACGAGTTCCTTCGGAGCCTCGGCGTGATTCCGGTGACCTACGGCGGTGACCTTGTCGAGCGGCTGCGCCAGGCGGCACCGCAGCCCATCACGGCCGTGCTCGACCAGCACGGCCGCGACACACTCGACGCAGCGATCGAGCTCCGCGTCTCTCCGGACCGGGTGAACACGATCGCAGACAAGCCCTACGGCTCAGAGCACGGGTTCAAGATCGCCGGCGGCAATGAAGCAGAACCGGGTGACCTCGACGAGATCGCGCGGCTCGTGGCAGACGGCGAGCTGCAGCTGCCCATCGAAGCGGAGTATCCGATCGACAAGGCGCGTGAAGCGTATGAGCGGCTGATGGCCGGTCACCTGCGCGGCAAAATCGTGCTCCGCATCGGCTGACGGGGACGACGAGCCATGGAACGAAGACCGCGCAAACCACTGAGACAGTGGGAGCTCACTCCCTACATCAGCGTGTTGCTGTACCTCTCGCTCGGCTCCGCGGTGATTCCGCTCACCAGAGGGCCGTGGCAGACGGTGAGTTTCGTCGTCGTCTGCGCCGGCGCTGTCGCGATCGTCGTCTGGATGCTCGTCGCCGGTCGCGGGGGACAGGGGAATCCGAACCGCGACGGTGCGCTCACGTCGCTCGACGGCATCCGCCTGGCCGAAGCCCACCCGACGGACGGCTATCGCACACGCGTGCACGACACACACCGTTACCAGGCGTCTCTCGACCGCGTCGCGCGGTTCGGGAGCGGCGAGACGCGTGCGGTTCTCGTGCCGGACGCGACCAGGTGGCTGGGGCGTCTGCTGCGCGTCGGCGTCGAGATCGTCGATGTCGACGGGCGTGCCTCACGCGCCGGTTTTCTCTCGCCCGAGCACAACGCGCGCTGGCGGGAGCTTCTCACCCCCCTGCGTGAGAGCGGTCTCTACGTGGCTGTTCCGGCGAGGGTGACGGGCAAAGAGCGCCAGCGCACGCTCGAGCTCGACCTCGGCGATGTCGAGCGCGTCGTCGCAGAGACCGAGTCAGTCTTCGCGCCTGGCGCCGGTGGGGTCTCGAGGTGATGACCCCGGCCGGCGGCCGACGTCATGGTCTGAGAACAGCCACGCCGGTCTCGGTTCGATCAGCGGCGCGAACACCCGCCGCACCGGCGAGCTCGACAGCAGCACGCTGATGATCACCGACGCGACGACGAGCACAATGAGCCAGAGGGCGTTGTACTCGGGATCGCCCAGGATCCCGCTCTCGCGGAGCGGATACAGAACGAAGCTGTGCAGCAGGTACACATACATCGTGTACTGACCGAAGCGCGTCAGCCGGGTCTTCCGCCGCGGGAGCAGAACGAAGAACGCCGCGATGAGCAGCACGGCGAGCACGATGAGCGCCAGTCGGATCCCGCCAGCCCACCACTCGTCGTCACCGAGGGCGTGGTAGGAGTCGTCGTAGAAGAACCAGAAGCGCAGGTCGATCGCGCGCCAGGTGTCGATGAACACAACGAGAACGGTGACCCACGCGGCGAAGAACGCGAACGCGGCGCCGCGCACCCACCAGGTCTGGCGTTCGGCGAACCGCCAGGTGTCGACGATCTTCCATCTGTGCAACTGCCAGCCCAGCACGAAGTACGGCAGGATGCCGAGGGCACGCGACAGCGAGAACGTGCTGTCGATGTTGTCGAGGTACCCGACGCCCACAGACACCACTATCGACCAGAGCAGCGGCCAGCGGATCAACGCGAGATAGGGGAGGATCAAGCGGAAGATGCCGAGCGCGAGCAAGAACCACAGGGTCCACGACGGTTCCGTGGGGTTGAGCTCCCGCTTGCCCTCGACGAGGAACTGCACGAGCGTCCAGACGGACTCGAAGATGACGTAGGGCAGGATGATGTCGGTGATGAGACGCTTCATCTGAGACACCCCGGGGGGAGCCGCCTTCGAGAAGTAGCCGCTGATCAGAGCGAACGCCGGCATGTGGAAGGCGTAGATCGCGAGATAGATGACAAGCGCGTTGTCTGAGTCGTAGGTGAGCCGCTGAATGGCGTGCCCCATGACGACGAGCACGATGCAGGCGAACCTCGCGTTGTCCCAGAACGGCACCCTGGTCTTCTGCGGCGCTCGCGGAGCGCGTGCCTCGGCCGCTTCAGAACCCACTGCGACTCCCTCGAACTGCGGAGCCCGCCGTGCGGTCAGCCGGGTTCCTCTCGGTGCCAAGCGTAACCGCCGTCGCCCGGGGCGTATGACGCGCTGCTCCGAGGATGCGAACGGCGCCTCTGTTAGACTGAAGGCTGGTCGACCTCGTGGTCGGCTGAGCAAGACAACGGAGCAGGCCGGCAGGAAGCTGGTCCTCGGTGGTGGATTTCTCTCACAACGTTTCAGAACAGGGTTTAGAAACTGCACGGTGAGGGCGATTTTCTACTGGAGATCAGCCAGGCCCCACACGCTGTGGACGGCTTGAGTACGTACTGACCGTTCCTGCTCCTTGAGTAGTGTCGCGCCACAATGCTGTCGCGGCGCACGAAATAAGGAGAGAGACCTTTGGAAGGTCCAGAAATCACATACGCCGAGGCAGTCCTCGACAACGGAAAGTTCGGTACGCGTACCGTTCGTTTCGAGGCCGGTCGCCTGGCACAGCAGGCACAGGGTGCCATCGCTGCCTACCTCGACGAAGAAACCATGCTGCTGAGCGCGACAAGCGCGTCGAAGCACCCGAAAGACAACTTCGACTTCTTTCCCCTGACGGTGGATGTCGAAGAGCGCAGCTACGCTGCGGGCAAGATCCCCGGTTCGTTCTTCCGCCGTGAGGGCCGCCCGTCCACAGAGGCGATCCTCGTCTGCCGCCTGATCGACCGGCCACTGCGGCCGACATTCGTCGAAGGTCTCCGCAATGAGGTCCAGATCGTCATCACCGTCCTGAGCATCGCTCCCGACGAGTTCTACGACGCTCTGGCGATCAACGCGGCATCCATGTCGACGCAGATCTCGGGTCTGCCGTTCAACGGCCCGATCGCCGGTGTGCGCCTCGCGCTCATCGACGGCCAGTGGGTGGCATTCCCCAAGGCGTCGCAGCTCGAGAACGCCGTCTTCGACCTCACCGTCGCCGGCCGTCTGGTGACTGACGCTGACGGAAACGAAGACGTCGCGATCATGATGGTCGAAGCAGAGGCGACAGAGAGCAGCTGGAACCTCATCCAGTCCGGCGCCATCAAGCCGAACGAAGAGGTCGTCGCAGAAGGCCTCGACGCAGCCAAGCCGTTCCTGGCCCAGCTCGCCAAGGCGCAGAAGCAGCTCGCCGCCCAGGCCGCCAAAGAGGTGCAGGACTACCCGGTCTTCCTGCCGTACTCAGACGAGGCCCTCGCCGCCGTCGAGGCGCTGGCGAAGGACGAGCTCGGCTCGATCTACCAGATCGCAGACAAGCAGGAGCGCCAGAACGCAGACGACGCGCTCAAAGAGCGCGTCAAGGCTGCCGTTCAGCAGAAGGTCGACGCCGGTGAACTCGGCGGAGACGTTCCGCCGATGGTGTCCGCCGCCTACAAGTCGGTGACGAAGAAGGTCGTGCGCGGCCGCATCCTCACCGAGGGTGTGCGCATCGACGGTCGTGGGCTCGCAGACATCCGCCCGCTCGACGCAGAGGTGCAGGTCATTCCCCGCGTTCACGGCTCGGCGATCTTCCAGCGCGGCGAGACCCAGATCCTGGGCGTGACCACGCTGAACATGCTCAAGATGGAGCAGCAGATCGACTCCCTGAGCCCGGTGACGAAGAAGCGTTACCTGCACCACTACAACTTCCCGCCGTACTCGACAGGTGAGACCGGTCGAGTCGGTTCGCCGAAGCGTCGCGAGATCGGGCACGGCTTCCTCGCCGAGCGCGCACTCGTTCCGGTTCTGCCGAGCCGCGAGGAGTTCCCCTACGCCATCCGCCAGGTGTCAGAGGCACTCGGGTCGAACGGGTCGACCTCGATGGGCTCGGTCTGCGCATCGACCCTGTCGCTGCTCAACGCGGGTGTTCCGCTCCGGGCACCTGTCGCCGGCATCGCCATGGGCCTCGTCTCTGACGAGGTCGACGGCCAGACGCGCTACGCGGCACTGACCGACATCCTCGGTGCGGAAGACGCGCTCGGAGACATGGACTTCAAGGTCGCGGGCACCTCTGAGTTCGTCACGGCGATCCAGCTCGACACAAAGCTCTCCGGGCTTCCGTCCTCGGTGCTGAAGGCCGCTCTGACTCAGGCGAAAGAGGCGCGCACCACGATCCTCTCGGTGCTGAACGCCGCGATCGACGCTCCCGATGAAATGGCTCCGACCGCGCCTCGTGTGATCTCGGTCAACATCCCCGTCGACAAGATCGGTGAGCTGATCGGGCCCAAGGGCAAGACGATCAACTCGATCCAGGACGAGACCGGCGCCGACATCTCGATCGAAGAAGACGGAACCGTCTACATCGGTGCCGTCGACGGACCGTCGGCTGAAGCGGCGCGCGCGCAGGTCAACGCCATCGCGAACCCGACGAACCCCGAGGTGGGTGAGCAGTTCCTCGGCACCGTCGTCAAGATCGCCGCCTTCGGCGCGTTCATCTCGCTCCTCCCGGGCAAAGACGGGCTGCTGCACATCTCAGAGGTGCGCAAGCTCGCCGGCGGAAAGCGTGTTGAGAACGTCGAAGACGTGCTCGGTGTCGGACAGAAGATCCTCGTCGAGATCACCAAGATCGACGACCGGGGCAAGCTGTCCCTGCAGCCGGTCGTCGCCGAAGAGGCCGAGGCCGCCGTCGGCGACGAGCAGGCCGCTCCGGTCGAGGCGTAACGACCGACCGAACGAAAACGGATGCCCGCCCCGCGTTGTCGGGGCGGGCATCCGCTTTGTCCCTGTGCCGCGCAAGTGTCCACAAGAGCAGCCACAGCGCTGCTTTTCCACCCGGTTGGCTGGTTTTTTAGCGCTCGTTTGACGGGAATCCGGCTGAACCGGGCGCAAATGCGGCGTCCGTTATGAAATCGTTATTGCAGATATCCCCGGTGTTCACCCAAATGTCAGGTGATGTCTGATGGGTGACATAACATCGAGCCAAGCGCGGGGGCGCGACCGGGACCATCGATCGACTCGCGTCGACCATTGAAGCGCCGATCACAGAAGCGTCGATCACAGAAGCACGGGGGGCACGATGACACGTTCTGCGCACCCTGACGCGTCGTCGACGGCTCCACGGATCTTAGCCCAGCACCCGTCCGAGCCCATCCCGGTGTCGGCAGACGGGCTCGGCAACGACCTCCGGCGCCCGGTGGGTCACAGCGGCCTCAGCGTTTTCCCTCTCGCGCTCGGCGGGAGTGTTTTCGGCTGGACAGCCGACACCGAGACGAGTGAGGCGGTGCTGAATCGCTACGTCGACTACGGCGGGAACTTCATCGACACGGCCGACAGCTATTCGGCCGGCCGCAGTGAGCACATCATCGGCTCTTGGATGACGAAGCGCAAGAACCGCGACGCCGTCGTCGTCGCCACCAAAGTCGGTCGTCACCCCGACAACCCGGGTCTCGGACCGGTCAGCATGGTGAGAGCCGTCGAAGCGAGCCTTGAGCGACTGCAGACAGACCACATCGACCTGCTCTATTTTCACGAAGACGACCCCAGCGTTCCGCTGGAGGACTCCCTCGGCACGGCACAGTGGCTGATCGAGACGGGAAAGGTGAGGGCGCTCGGTGCGTCGAACTACACAGCGGCCAGGCTCGTCGAGGCGCGTATCCTGTCCGCAACCGGCTACCCGCGCATCGAGGCGCTCGAGATGCACTACAGTCTGCTGCACCGGCATGAGTACGAGGGTGACCTCCGTATGGTCGTCATCGGGCAGGGCCTCGCCGTGATGCCGTACTTCGCCCTCGAGAACGGGTTCCTGACCGGCCGATACCGCAGCAAGGCAGACGTGCGCGGCGCGACACGGGGGACCCGTGTCGCGAGGCACCTCAACAGACACGGGTTGCGAGTGCTGCACGCGATCGACGCGGTGGCCGCTCAGCAGAACGCTCCACAGGCTTCGGTCGCCCTGGCCTGGCTGCTGGCCAAATCCGGTGTCACGGCACCCGTCGCCAGTGCATCCCGTCCCGAGCACGTCGACGCGCTGATCACTGCCGTCGCGCTGCAGCTCACCCGCGGCCAGATGCTCGAGCTCGATAGGGCACTGCGCTGAGCGATCCAGCCGGCCTTCGGGCGCGTCTGCGGTGTGCAGATGTGGCGCGCAGAATCACGCGATTGCGGTGATTGTGCGTGATCGGGTGCGTGAAGCGGAGCCGGCTGACATAGGCTGGGTGCGATGACTGGCTCAGTTCACCTGCCGCTCGATATGGCCGAGCTGACCTATCCGGCATCGGGAAACGCGCTCGTGAGGCGCACGATACTTCCGAGCGGTGTGCGGATCCTCAGCGAGAACGTGCCGGGCTCGAGCAGCGCGACACTCGGGTACTGGGTGGCCGTCGGATCACGGGATGAGCTGCCGTTCCGACCGCCGACGGCGCACACGCCCGCCAGGGAGTCGGCCTTCGGATCCACCCATTTTCTCGAGCACCTGCTGTTCAAGGGCACACCGAACCGCACGGCTCTCGACATCGCTGTGGCCTTCGATGCGGTCGGAGGCGAGCACAATGCGATGACCTCGAAGGAGTACACCTGCTACTACGCCAAGGTGCGCGACATCGATCTTCCGATGGCCGTCGACGTGATCGCAGACATGCTCACGTCATCGCTCATCGACCCCGCCGAGTTCGAGACCGAACGTGGTGTGATCCTCGAAGAGCTCGCGATGAGCGAAGACGACCCGGGAGACGTGGCCAGCAACACCCTCTTCGAAGCGGTGTTCGGTGAGCATCCGCTCGGGCGCCCGGTGGGCGGCACCCCCGAGACAGTGGCGCAGACCACTCGCGACGCGGTGATGGCGCACTATCGCGCGACCTATCGTCCCCAGGACCTCGTGATCACGGCAGCTGGATCTGTCGACCACAACGTGCTCGTCTCCCGGGTGACGGCCGCGCTCGAATCCGCCGGATGGGACCTGCGGATCGACGCGACGCCTGTTTCCCGTCGCTCGTCCGCTCCGGCTCCCATCGCCCGCCGCGATGTCGTTCGCACGGTGGCGAGGCCAACCGAGCAGACCCACCTGCTCGTGGGAGTCCCCGCGCTCACCGCGACCGACGACCGGCGTGTGACGATGGGTGTGCTCAACTCGATCTTCGGCAGCGGAATGTCGTCTCGGCTGTTCCAGGAGGTGCGCGAGAAGCGGGGGCTCGCCTATTCGGTGTATTCGTTCGCTCCCGCATATTCGGATGCCGGGGTGTTCGGGATGTACGGCGCGTGCACACCGGCGAAGGCGAGCGATGTCGCCCAGCTGATGCTCGACGAGCTCAGACGCCTTGCACGCGATGGCGTCACGGACGACGAGATGCGCAGGGCGAACGGACAGCTGTCAGGAGCGTCGGCACTCGCGCTCGAAGATTCCGATACGCGTATGTCGAGGCTGGGCCGAGCCGAGATCACCCTCGGAGAATTCACCGATCTCGACGAGAACCTGCGCCGACTCGCCCTTGTGACCGCTCGAGACGTGCAAGAGCTCGCCCACGATCTTGTGTCTCGCCCGATTTCCCTCGCTGCCGTCGGCGCCATCGATGATGACGTGTTCGCCGGCTTCGGCAGCGCTATCCAGGAGTAGAACCATGACGCAGTATCTCTATCTCGTTCGCCACGGCGAGCAGCAGAACGCCGAGCACGGCCTTCCAGACGGACCGCTGTCGCCCCGCGGTCAGCGCCAGGCGCAGCTGCTCGCAGAACGCATAGGGGGCCTTCCGTTGACCTCGGCCAGGCACTCTCCGCTGCAGCGCGCGGCAGAGACAGCCGCAATCATCGCTGAACGCCTTCCGTCTCTCGAACCTGAGGCCAGCGCGCTCCTGTTCGACTGCATCCCGACCGGCAAGACGCCGGAGACGCCATCGGCCTACGAGCCCTTTTTCGGTGCTGTGACCGAGGCAGAGGTCGAAGCGGGGGCCGCGCAGATGTCGGATGCCGTCGCGGAGTTCCTCGCACCGCACTCCGGAGAGCACCACGAGCTGGTCATCACCCACAATTTCGTCATCGCCTGGTTCGTGCGAGAAGTGCTCGGCGCGCCGGCGTGGCGGTGGATGACGCTCGACCAGGCGCACTGCGGCCTCACCGTGCTTCAGCGCAAGCCCGGGCGTCCGTGGACGCTTCTCACGCACAACGACCTCGCGCACCTGCCCGTCGAGCTGCGCACGGGGCTTCCTGATCCCTCGCCGGTCTGACCCCGTGCCCGTTCTCTCTCGAGTTGCGGTCTTCTGTTGCTCATGTCGAGCGTGAGCAGCAGAAGACCGCAACTCATCGAGGGTGAGGCCGGGTCTGTCACCGTTCAGAGCTGTTTGCGGTACCAGTTGGTCGCGTTCGGATTCGTGTTGTACGCCTCGATCGACTCGTAGCCCGCCGATCTGTAGAGACCGCCGGCCGCGGCGAGTGTGGCATTCGTGTCGAGAACGACCTCGAGAGCACCCAGCACAGACGCTCGCCGCTCGAGTTCGGCGAGCAGCAGGCGACCCCAGCCCCTGCCCCTCGTCTTCTCGTGCAGGTACAGGTGCTTGACCTCGTATCGATCTGGCCCGATCCGACGGATGCCACCGCACCCGACCGCGTCTCCCGAATCGTCGATCACGAGCAGGAACTGCCCGGCCGGAGGTTCGAAGCTGTGCGGATCCGGGTAGGTCACCCGGTATTCGCCCCCGATGAAGCCGAGTTCGCGGCCGTGGAAGTACTCGTCGAGAGCCCGCTGAGCACGTGGATCGGTGACGGGAACGGGCTCGAAGGTCGGCACGAACACAGTGTATTCGTCTGGCCCGTGTCTGGCACCCGCACCACGGTTGGTAGATTGGCAGCATGGTTACGACTGTTGCCCTCGTCGGTGCAAGCGGCAAGCTGGGCAGTGTCTTCCGTCGGCTCATCGACGCTTCCCCCGAGTACGAGATGCACTCCGCTCTCGGGTCGTCAAGCGATCTCAACGAGATGAACGGGGCAGACCTGGTCGTCGACGTGACGCATCCGGGGGTCAGCCACGGTGTCGTCACGCATGCGACAGGTCAGGGCATCAATGTGCTCGTCGGCACCTCGGGGTGGCACGCAGACCGCATAGGCATGCTCCGGAACGAGCTCGGTGACTCCGATGTCGGAGTCGTGATCATTCCGAACTTCTCGCTCGGCTCGGTGCTCGGAACCGCTCTCGCGGTCATCGCCGGCCGTTTCTACGACTCGATCGAAATCATCGAGGCCCATCGATCGACGAAGGTCGACTCACCGAGCGGAACGGCTGTGCGCACGGCCGAGCTCATTGCAGAGAGGCGTTCGGGACTCGGCCCGGTTGAGGCGCCGCACATCGATCAGCGGGCACGAGGTGACCGCATCGCGGGCATTCCCGTGCACAGCCTGCGCCTGCAGGGTGTTGTGGCGAGACAGAGTGTGATCCTCGGCGGTGTGGGGGAGACCCTGACGGTCACGCACGACACCCTCGACTCGACGGCATACGAGCGGGGCATCATGATCGCTCTCGATGCGGCGCGGTCCGCGTCTGGCATCACTGTCGGCCTCGACCAGATCATCGATCTGGGGATCGCCCGCCCATGACGACTCGGATCGGCGTCGCGGTGATGACGCTCCTGTTGCTGGTCTACCTCGTTCTCGTCGCCGGGCAGGCGTTGCGGTTCGTTCAGACCGGTGAGCCGATAGCCATCGCCATCGGTGTCGCGCTGATCGTGCTCCCCGTCATCGGCGCGTGGGCTCTTGTGCGTGAGCTGATGTTCGGTGTGCGGGCGGATCGTCTGGGGCGCGAGCTCGCTGCAGACCACGCACTCCCTGGTGAGCAGGTGCCGGTGAGGCCGAGCGGTCGCCCCGAACGAGGAGCCGCAGATGCCCTGTTTCCCGCATATCGCGCAGAGGTGGAAGAGTCGCCCGATGATTGGCGCGCATGGTACCGACTCGGGCTCGTCTATGACGGCGCCGGGGACCGCAGGCGGGCGCGCCGGGCCGTCCGCGAGGCGATCAGGCTGCACGGCGCGTCTTCGTAACCCGACGGCTCAGCTGACCGCGAGAGCCGCGTCGATGGCCTGCTCGACGTCTGTGTGCTCGAACTGGAATCCGCTGGCGAGCAGCTTGGCCGCAACGAGTCGCTGACTCGAGAGCAGAAGGTCCCTGCCTGCGTCGGCGAGCAGCCCTTCGATCGCCCAGCCGGGCGCGGGTACGACGAACGGCCTGTGCAGACGATACGCGAGATGCGTCATGAGGCGGTTTGCCGTCGACGGGTGCGGCCCGACGAGATTGACCGGTCCCTCGAGGTCGGAGTCGATCAGGTGCACAAGTGCAGCGGCCTCGTCATACACGCTGATCCACGGCCAGTACTGGCGACCACCCGCTAACGGGCCGCTCACCCCGAGCCGCGTCAGCAGGATCAGCGGATCGAGCACGCCGCCCCTGGCGATGTTGATGCCGCTTCGGGCGATGACCACTCGCGTGACGTCCGCGGCGCGGCGGGCCTCCCACTCCCACTGCGCGCACACGTTGCTGAGAAACCCGGTACCCGCTGCACTCTGCTCGGTGAGGATCTCTCCGGGGCGGGAACCATAGAAACCGGCTGCCGAGGCGCTCACGAACACCTGCGGCGGCGTGGGCACCGCGTGGATGGCCTCGACGAGGGTGGACGTCGCAGCCACCCGCGATGCGCGGATCTCACGACGATATCCGCGCGTCCAGGGAAGACGGCCGATGGATGCGCCCGAGAGGTTGACGACGGCATCCGCCCCGTCGACGACAGCGGGGTCGAGCCGATGCTCGGCCGGCTGCCACGCGGCTTCGTCGTCACCGCGTGGCGGGCGGCGCACCAGCCGGACGACCGTGTCGCCGCGCGCACGCAGCCTTTCTGTGAGGTGACCGCCGATGAGTCCGGAGGCCCCCGCAATCACAACGCGCATCTGGGCCTCCGGTCGTGTCGCAGGCTAAGCCAGGCTGGCTTCGATGGTGATGTCTATGCCCGCAAGGGCCTGCGACACCGGGCAGCCGGCTTTGGCCTCGTTGGCGATGCGCTCGAAGTCCTCTTCGGTGATGCCGGGGACCTGGGCGCTCACGAGAAGGTGGCTGCCGGTGATCCCGGTTCCCGGCTGGAATGTGACGGCGGCGGTCGTCTGGATCTTCTCCGGGGGAGTGCCGGCGTCTGTGAGGGCGTTGGCGAATGCCATCGAGAAGCACGCCGCGTGTGCGGCGCCGAGCAGCTCTTCCGGCGTCGTCACGCTCTCAGATCCCTCTGAACGCGCCTTCCAGTCGACCGGAAGCGACGCTGCCTTCGATGAGTCGAGCGAGACGTCTCCCGACCCTTCCGTCAGGGTTCCGTTCCATACGGTCGTTGCTTCGCTTGTGACAGCCATTGTGGTCCTCCAACAGGATCGATTGCCGGTTCCGCTTCTGCGAGGGCGGGTGACAGTGCGTAGCGCGCCGTCGACTCGAGCGTAGGGCGTGTGCGGTGTTTTCGCACCTGTTGTCTGCGACAGGATGCCGCGGGCGGGCGGTCGCAAACGGGTGCCTGTCTGACCGTGAGCCCGCAGACGGGCTAATCTAAAGGGGTGTCTAGTGTCGTGAATCCCTTCGGTCAGCTTTTGGTCGCACTGGTGACCCCGTTCACCGCGGACGGTGAGGTCGACTGGCCCGGGGTCGAGAAGCACATCGACGACGTGATCTCTGCCGGCGCCGACGGCATAGTGGTCACCGGCACCACGGGAGAGACGTCGACGCTGACCGACCCAGAGAAACTGAAGCTCGTCGAGGTCGGAAAATCGGTTGCCGCCGGCCGGGCGAAGATCATCACCGGTGGCGGCTCCAACGAGACAGCTCACGCCATCGAGCTCTACAAGGCCAGCGAGAAGGCCGGTGCAGACGGTGTGATGATCGTCACGCCCTATTACAACAAGCCGACACAGGCAGGCATCCTGACCCATTTCAGGATGATCGCAGACGCAACGGATCTGCCGGTCATCCTCTACGACATCCCCGGTCGGACGGGTGTCGAGATCCGATACGAGACGATCCTGCGCGCGGCGAAGCACCCGAACATCCTGGCGGTCAAAGACGCGAAGGGCGACTTCTCCGAGGTGAGCCGTGTGCTCAACCAGACAGACCTGATGTACTTCTCGGGAGACGACGCCAATGCGCTGCCGCACATGTCCATCGGCGCCACGGGCCTGATCGGGGTGACCGCGAACATCGCTGCGGCGCCATACCGCCAGATCGTCGACGCGGTGAACGCCGGCGACCTGGCCACGGCGACCGCCGCGCACAAGACACTCGAACCGCTTGTGCGCGCTGTGATGACCCACGTGCCTGGCACTGTCGCCGCCAAATACATCCTTCATGGTCTCGGCCGCATCGCCAGCCCACGTGTTCGGCTGCCGCTCGTCGGCCCAGAAGAGACAGAGGCCGCGCAGATCGAGAACGAGCTCGACCTCGTGACGCAGATCCAGGGTGTCGACGCTTCGAACTTCCGCCCTGACCGCAATGCGGCTGCCGGCGGCGCACTGCCCAAGGTGCACGGCACCACCCGCTAGAGACACACGTACCTCACAAGGAGGGGCTATGCCCGATTCCGTTTACAACCCGCCTGCCCTCGAGAAGGGCACGCTGCGGGTCATTCCGGTCGGCGGCCTGGGTGAGATCGGCCGGAACATGACGATCTTCGAGATAGACGGCAAGATCCTGATCGTCGATTGCGGTGTGCTGTTTCCCGAGGAGCACCAGCCGGGCGTCGACCTGATCCTTCCGGACTTCTCTCCGATCCGCGATCGTCTCGACGACATCGTCGGCGTGGTGCTCACGCACGGTCACGAGGACCACATCGGTGCAGTTCCCTACCTGCTTCGTCTCAGACAGGACATCCCGCTGATCGGCTCGGGCCTGACACTCGCCCTGGTCGAGGCGAAGCTCAAAGAGCACCGCATCCAGCCGTACAGCCTCACGGTCACAGAGGGCCAGCACGAGAAGCTCGGGCCGTTCTCTCTCGAGTTCATCGCCGTCAACCACTCGATTCCGGATGCCCTCGCCGTCGCGATCACCACCGAAGCGGGAACCGTTCTCGCCACGGGTGACTTCAAGATGGACCAGCTGCCGCTCGACGGCAGGCTCACAGACATGCGTGCTTTCGCCCGCCTCGGCGAGGCAGGTGTTGACCTGTTCCTCGTCGACTCCACGAACGCAGACGTTCCCGGGTTCACCCCGTTGGAGCGCACGATCGGTCCCGTTCTCGACAGGGTCATCGCGAAGGCCCCACGCCGTGTGATCGTCGCGAGTTTCTCGAGTCACGTGCACCGTGTGCAACAGGTGCTCGACGCCGCCGCCGAGAACGGCAGGCGCGTTGCGCTCCTCGGGCGATCGATGGTGCGGAACATGACCATCGCCGCCGAGCTCGGCTACCTCAACGTGCCGGACGGCGTGCTGATCGAATACAAGAAGGCGAAAGACATTCCGGACGACCGGATCGTCTACATGTCCACGGGCTCGCAGGGCGAGCCGATGGCCGTTCTCAGCCGCATGGCGAACCTCGAGCACGCGATCGAGATCGGCGAGGGCGACACCGTCATCCTCGCGTCGAGCCTCATCCCTGGCAACGAGAACGCCGTGTACCGGGTGATCGACGGCCTCACGAAACTGGGCGCCAGTGTTGTGCACAAGGGGAACGCGAAGGTGCACGTATCCGGACACGCCGCAGCGGGTGAGCTGCTCTACTGCTACAACATTCTCAAGCCGAAGAACGTGCTCCCCGTGCACGGGGAGCACAGGCATCTGGTCGCGAACGCGAAACTCGCGATCGACTCGGGGGTTCCGGCCGAGAACACGATAGTGGGTGAAGACGGCACGGTCGTCGATCTGCGCGACGGCGTCGCGAAGGTGGTCGGACAGCTCGACCTCGGCTACGTCTATGTCGACGGTGCCACCGTCGGCGAGATCACGGATGCCGACCTCAAGGATCGTCGCATCCTCGGTGAAGAGGGATTCATCTCGATCATCGTTGTGGTCGAGGCGCAGACCGGCAGAGTCGTTGTCGGGCCCGAGATCCACGCGAAGGGTTTCGCCGAGGACGATGCCGTATTCGACAATGTGAAGCCCAAGATCGTTGCCGCACTCGCGGAGTCCGCCCAGAACGGCGTGAGGGACACTCATGCGCTCTCGCAGGTGGTCCGTCGGACCGTCGGTCGTTGGGTGAACACGTCGTACCGTCGTCGTCCGATGATCGTGCCGCTCGTCATCGAGGCGTAGCGAAGCGGAGCGTCGATGAGCGTGGGTACGGATCGAGGCGTAGCGAAGCGGAGCGTCGATGAGCGTGGGCTCGGATCGAGGCGTAGCGAAGCGGAGCGTCGATGAGCGTGGGTACGGATCGAGGCGTAGCGCTCTTCGACGCGGTCGAGGGTGGCCGTGCACAGGACCGGGGCCGGAGCGCATCGGCACCACAGCGCCGCGATTCTCATCCGAGAGGATGATCTGCCGGGGGTTTCCCCTTCGCTAGGCTGGGCCGGTTGAGTCCGACGACGAGGGGTGCACAACGGTGGGCGTATGGCGTAAATGGGTGTTCCCGATCCTCCGGATTGTGATCTTCAGCGCCATCGCGGTCGCCCTGGTCAAGGTCGCGTTCTTTCCCGACGTGCAGGCGAAGGACGAACCGACGACGCCGACCGCCTCGATCGCCGAACAGGTCACAACCGCGTCGATCGGCTCGATCGTCAACACCGTCGAGGTCGCGGGTTCCGTCGTCGCTGACGACGCCGTGCAGGCGAAGGCGACGCTTGCCGGTGAGGTGCTCGAGGTATTCGTCGCGGTCGGACAGCAGGTCGAGCTGGACGCGCCGATCGCGACGATCAGGCAGGATATCCCCGTCGAACCGGTCGCCGGGGTCGACGCGGAGGGCAACCCGACGCTCACGCAGCCGAAACCGATCTACAAGACGGCGACGGTGACGGCGCCGGTGTCGGGGACGGTGAGTTCTGTGCCGGTCGTCGTCGCTCAGGTGCTCGCCGTCGGTGATCTCGTTGCCAACGTCGCGCCGCCGAGTTTCAGCGTGACCGGCAGCATCCGTCCAGAGGATCAGTTCCGGCTCATCGAGCAGCCGCTCGACGCACAGGTCACCGTCGTCGGAGGTCCGGCGGCCTTCACGTGCACCGGTCTCACCATCACCTCTCCGCTCTCCGGCTCCGAGTCCGGTGCGGGGCAGACGGACCCGGGCTCCGCGCCCGATGCCGGAGGAGCATCCGGGCCGGTCGTGCGATGCCACGTTCCGGCCGACGTCCGTGTGTTCGCCGGGCTCACCGCGACGATCACGCTGCCGGGCGGCAGCGCTGAGAACGTGCTCGTGCTTCCTGCAACGGCGGTCAAGGGCAACTCCGCGTCAGGGAGTGTGTGGGTGCTCGGAGCAGAAGGTCAGAAGGAGGAACGCCCGGTCACACTCGGCCTCAGCGACGGGACGAACGTCGAGATCGTGGAGGGTGTGACCGAAGACGATCAGGTGCTGCAGTTCATTCCCGTCGACGATCCGAGTGATGAACCCGGCCAGGGGTGCATCGAGCAGCCCGACGGCTCGATGTACTGCGACGAGGCTGGTTTCGCTGGATGAGCCTTCTCGAGCTGTCCTCTGTCTCGCGCACGGTCGGGGTTGCGGATGCGCAGCCCCTCACGATCCTCAACGGGGTCGACCTCACCGTCGATTCCGGTGAGCGCGTCTCGATCGTGGGTCGCTCCGGCTCTGGCAAGTCGACGCTGCTCAACATTCTCGGGCTGCTCGATCTGCCGACGACCGGAGAGGTTCTCTTCGACGGGTCGGCGGTCGCGTCGATGAGGTCTCGTCGCCGTGACCGTCTGCGCGGCGACAATGTGGGCTTCGTCTTTCAGCAGTTCAATCTGCTCGACGGCAGAACCGCGTGGGAGAACGTGGCGGTGCCGTTGCTCTATGCGAAGGGCGGCGAGTTCTGGAACCGCGAACGGATCGCCAGGGAGGCACTCGACAAGGTCGGGCTCGCAGATCGTGCGAACGCGCTTCCGTCGAGCATGTCCGGCGGCGAGCAGCAGCGCGTCGCGATCGCCAGGGCCATCGTGCGACGCCCGCGTTTGATCCTCGCGGACGAACCGACCGGCGCGCTCGACGTCGAGACGGGACTCACCGTGATGGAGGTGTTCGAAGAGATCGTCGAACACGAGGGCGCCGCTCTCGTCACCATCACACACGATCCCGCGATCGCGATGCGCAGCGACCGCACCTTCCGCCTCACCAGCGGCGTTCTCGAGGCCGCAGAGATCGACGCCCGTGCGGTGCCCGTTCTCGAACCCCGGCACGTGGCGACGGAGCACGCTCCAGCGGAGTCCGACGCATGAGCCGCTTCTTCACGGGCATCGCGGGAGCCGTTGCAGAGGCGTGGCAAGAGGTGCGCATCCACCGTGGAAGGGTGCTGCTCTCCCTCGTCGGAGTCGCGGTGGCCGTCTGCGCACTCTCGGCATCCGCGGCGGTGTCGGCGATCGCCCAGCAGGCGATCATCGAGCAGAGCGAGAGCTCAGGCGGACGACCCGCGATGCTCGCCATGTATGCCGGCCCGACGGATCCGGCTGCCGCGACGAGCCCGACGGATGTGACCGATGCCTGGTTCACCGTGCTCGAGCGCCACGAGATCCACTACGCGTCCAGAGTGTTGCACGACACCAGGCAGGTGCGCTTTCCCACGGGAGGCCTCGACACGCAGGTGACCGTGGTCGACCAGCCGTACGCCGAGATGCACCGGGCGCGGATCGCGGAAGGATCATGGTTCGCCGCGGGCGACGGGCAGCGGCTCGTGCCCGCGCTGGTCGTGAACACGGCGTTCTGGGAGAACCTGGGTTCGCCCGACCTGTCGACGCATCCGATCGTGAGCGTGCCGGGGCTCGGCGGCATCGATGCCGTCATCGTCGGGGTGTATGCATCAGGAATCTGGGACACGTCTCCGGCGATGTACATGATGGCGGCGACGTATCCGGCGTTGACCGACCCTGCACAGGCCTCTCAATCGAGCGTCCAGTTCGAGATGTGGGTGCCGGAGGACATCTCCGAAGAGCTCTCCGGCCTCATCGCCGGTGAGATGACCACGCAGCTCGGTGAAGGGGCCTCGGTCTCGGTCTACCGGATGGACTACGCCACATATGCCGGAGACCCGACAGCCGTGTTCCAGACGGTCACCTCGGTGGTCGCCGGGATCATCCTGGTGCTCGGTGCGCTCGGCCTGCTCAACATCGCCCTCGTCACGGTGAGACAGCGCATCAGGGAGATCGGCATCCGTCGCAGCTTCGGGGCGACGGGCGGGAGGGTGTTCTTCTCGGTCATGATGGAGAGTGTGGTCGCCACAACCGTCGCCGGCGTGGTCGGCGTCGCCGTGGCGGTGCTGGTCGTGAGCAATCCGTTCATCAGAGACATGGTGACGCAGGGCATGGTCGCCGATCTGCCGCCCTTCCCGGTCGACGCCGCTGTGCTCGGCCTCGTCTCTGCCGTCGTCGTCGGCGCACTCGCCGGGCTTCTTCCCGCGACGATCGCACTCAGGGTGAAAGTGATCGACGCCATCAGGTTCTGACAACGGCTCTGCCGAGCTCGCCCCGGCGAAACGCGGTGATCGTCAACTCCCGCGTCGTTACCGGGGGATGACGCCGGTGCGACCTATCGTGGATGCATGGCTGCGAGCACGAAATCCTCAGGCCGCGGGCGTCGTGCGTCGTCTCGCGCAGACGTGACGCGCGCCAAAGCGACGTCTGCGAGGAACACGTCGAGGACGTCGACGGCGAAGACCGTGCCGTATCCCAGAGAGTCACACGACAATGCGCTTGTGAAACTCTGGTTGGGGCTCGCCCACCTGGTCGGCGGAGCCGCGCGCGCCTTCGGTCCCGAGCAGCTGGCCAAAGACGAGCGTCGTGACGGCATCCCGTTCCTGATCACCCTTCTCGCTGTCGCCGGGATGGTCGTCGAATGGTTCGGCGTCAACAACCCGGTGGCACAGAGCCTGGATGCGTGGACCTTCGGCGGCATCTTCGGCCGCCTGGCGTTTGCGCTCCCCGTTGTGATGCTCCTGCTCGCCGTGTGGATGTTCCGTCACCCGAGCTCCGTCAACGACAACGGACGTATCGGCGTCGGTCTCATCCTGGCTCTCGTCGCGGTCTCCGGCCTGTGCCATGTGTTCGGCGGCACACCGAATCCGAGCGAGGGGATGCCGCAGCTCGCCGTGGCGGGAGGTCTCGTCGGGTGGGTCGTCGGTGCACCGCTCGTTCTCGTCATCACCCCGATCGGCGCCGGCTTCGTGCTGGTGCTGCTGCTGCTGCTGAGCCTGTTCATCATCACCAAGACACCGCCCAATCGCGTCGGCGCGAGGTTCAGGCAGCTCTACGCCTACACCTTCGGCGCTGAGCTGCCGAGCGAAGACGAGCGCAGGCAGGCCAAAGAAGAGCGCGCGACGGACGACACGGAAGACGACTCGCTTCCATGGTGGCGCCGCAACAAGAGCCAGCGTGAAGAGGACCCCGCTTTCGACTCGTCGGCGCCGTCGGATGACATAACCGAATTGCTCGGGACCACCGCGTCGCGTGGCCACGGTGAGTTCGACTCGGCGCTCGAGCCCGTCGCGCCCGCGGAGCGCCCTGCGTCCGCAGACGAATCGCTCACCGAGGTGATCGGCGATCTCTCGGCCGCAGAGGCGGCGGTGGGACAGTACGGCACAGGCACGGGAACGAGCGGGCTGCACGACGACGGCCCAGACGACAACACAGACATCCTCCCCGGCATGGAGAGCATCGGCCTGCTCGGCGATGTCGAGCCGGGAAGCATATCGCGGCCGACTCCGCCGCCCGCGCCGTATCGCCTGCCGTCGGCATCCACCCTTGCGGCTGGCCCGCCCCACAAAGAGCGCTCCGCAGCGAACGACGCCATCGTGACGGCCATCACGAGTGTGCTCGAACAGTTCAAGGTGGACGCGCGCGTGACGGGGTTCTCGCGCGGACCGACCGTCACCCAGTACGAGATCGCCGTCGGGCCCGGTGTGAAGGTCGAGCGCATCACAGCGCTGACGAACAACATCGCCTACGCCGTCGCGTCGAACGAGGTTCGCATTCTCGCGCCGATCCCCGGCAAGAGCGCCATCGGTGTCGAGATCCCCAACACCGATCGTGAGATCGTGACGCTCGGAGACGTGCTCAGGTCGACAGCCGCGACGAACAGCGCCCATCCCATGACGATCGGCGTCGGCAAAGACGTCGGTGGTGGCTACGTCGTGGCGAACCTGGCCAAGATGCCTCACCTTCTCGTCGCCGGTTCGACAGGTTCGGGAAAATCGAGTTTCGTGAACTCGATGGTGACGAGTCTTCTTATGCGGGCGAAGCCGAGTGAGGTCCGTATGGTCCTGATCGACCCGAAGCGGGTCGAGCTCACCGCCTATCAGGGTGTTCCGCACCTCATCACGCCCATCATCACAAACCCCAAAAAAGCTGCCGAAGCGCTGCAGTGGGTCGTGAAAGAGATGGACATGAGGTACGACGATCTCGAGAGCTTCGGCTTCCGCCACATCGACGACTTCAACAGGGCCGTGGTCAACAACGAGATCGTGTTGCCGTCCGGCAGCGAGCGGGTGCTGAAGCCGTACCCGTACCTGCTGGTCGTCGTCGACGAGCTCGCCGACCTGATGATGGTCGCCCCGCGTGACGTCGAGGACTCCATCGTCAGGATCACCCAGCTCGCTCGCGCGTCCGGCATCCACCTCGTGCTCGCCACGCAGCGCCCGTCCGTCGACGTCGTGACCGGGCTCATCAAGGCGAATGTGCCCTCGAGGCTGGCGTTCGCCGTCACGAGCGTCACGGACTCCAGGGTGATCCTCGACCAGCCGGGCGCAGACAAACTCATCGGTCAGGGCGACGGGCTGTTCCTGCCGATGGGCACGTCGAAGTCCTTGCGCGTGCAGGGTGCGTGGGTGAGCGAGGCAGAGATCGAGAAGGTCGTCAAGCACGTCACGCAGCAGGCGCGTCCCGAATACCGCAAAGACGTCGAGGCCGTCACCGAACGCAAAGAGATCGATGCAGACATCGGAGATGACATCGACGTGCTCCTGCAGGCGGCCGAGCTCGTGGTCTCGACCCAGTTCGGCTCGACATCGATGCTGCAGCGCAAGCTTCGCGTCGGTTTCGCCAAGGCGGGGCGGCTGATGGACCTGCTCGAATCCCGCGAGATCGTCGGTCCGTCTGAAGGGTCGAAGGCACGCGACGTGCTCGTCACGGCTGAGCAGCTTCCCGCGGTGCTCGCACGGCTGCGGGGTGAGGAGCCGGGTCCGGTGCCGTCCGGGTCGTCTGCGTCGTCGGCCGCGGGCGCGTCTCAGACCTCCGCATCGTCATCGGCGGCTACGGCATCCGCTCACACCGAAGACCGGTACGCAAACGATCCCGTCGAGGCGCAGTACGAGGGCTACGATGTTGACGACGGCGATTCGCACGAAGACGCCTGGCAGCTGACCGGCAGGGAGTAGGCATGGCGCTACCCGGCGCTCCAGATCGCACGCCATCAGGCAACATGAACCTGCCCAACGTCATCACCGTCGCCCGCATCCTCTGCGCTCCGCTGTTCATCTGGATGCTGCTGGCGGACGCAGGCGCAGACGGTGCGTTGCGTTGGTGGGCCGCCGTGCTGTTCATCGTCGCCATCGCCACAGACGGCCTCGACGGCGCCATCGCACGCAGCAGGGACCTTGTCACCGATCTCGGCAAACTTCTTGACCCGATCGCGGACAAGGTGCTGACGGGGGCCGCGTTCGTTGTGCTCTCGATCCTCGCCGAACTGCCGTGGTGGATCACCATAGTGGTGCTCGTGCGAGAGTGGGGGATCACTGTCCATCGGATGCTCGTTGCGCAGGATCACGTTGTGGCGGCCGCGTGGATGGGCAAGCTCAAGACCGTTTTCCAGGCTGTTGCGCTGTCGTTCGCCCTTGTGCCGTTGTGGAACCTCGTCGGAGACTGGATCTTCTGGGCGAATGGTGTTCTGATGGCGATCGCCGTCGCCCTGACGGTCGCGAGCGGAATCGACTACATCGTGACCGCCGCGAGGTCCAGGCGGCCGTGAACGAGTCGCCGTCGGGCCGAGGCGTCTCTGACCTCATCGCCGACCTCACTGCGGCAGGCCTGACCGTCGCCGTCGCCGAATCGCTCACCGGCGGGATGCTGGTGAGCGAGCTGATCCGTCCCGCGGGTGCATCGGCGGTTGTGATCGGCGGTGTGGTCGCCTACGCCACAGACCTCAAGTGTTCCGTGCTGGGTGTCGACGAACAGCTGCTCGCCGTGCGCGGACCCGTGGATCCGGATGTCGCCACGGCGATGGCGGTGGGTGTCAGGCGGCGTCTGGCCGTCGCCGGTGTGCTCCCCTCGATAGGCATCGCGACGACCGGTGTTGCGGGGCCGGACCCGCAGAGCGGGCACGCGCCAGGAACTGTCTACATCGGTGTCAGCTCCGAGCGTGGCGCTCACGCCGTTGCCCTGGCCCTTTCAGGGTCGCGCGACGACATCAGATCGGCGACCGTTTCGCATGCTCTCGAACTGCTGCGCCTCGAAATCGTCGAGGCGCGATCCGCCGCGGAATAGGCGGTGTTACATTCGCGTTACTCCTGTCGGTCTCACAACAAAAAATCAGTCAGTCGCACTAGGGTTTTCGTAACGGTTGGATGTAGTAGTGTTGTCCATCCTGAAGCCCGCAGCTCGCGGCTGACGAGCAGAACGAAGGAGGGTCCTGTGGTACTGGTTCGACAAGAAATCGGCGATGTTCTCCGTGACTTCCGCCTGCAGAAGGGGCGTACCCTCCGTCAGGTTGCCAGCAAGGCGAGTGTTGCGCTCGGCTATCTCAGTGAAGTCGAGCGCGGCCAGAAAGAGGCCTCGAGCGAGATTCTCGCCTCGGTCGCAGAGGCGCTTGAAACGCCCATCTCTGTGATCATGCGAGAGGTCGGCGACAGGTTGGCCGTCATCGAGGGGATCGATCCGATTCCCGACACCGTCCCAGACGAGTTCGTGGCGGCACTCGACGCAGACCTCGTCACACAGTAGCCAGATCGGCATTACGCCGTTCGCCGATTGTGGCCATACGTCACCCCGAAGCGTCTCGCTTCGGGGTGACGTCGTGTGAGGGCGCCGAACAAACGGGAGAACGATGAAACAGAGCGAACTGCGCCAGGCACTCAACGAGGAGTTCGGAACGTCGTATGCGTCGGTGCTCGCGTCAGACCTGGTTCTCGGATCACTCGGCGGTCGAACACCGAACGCGGCAATCAGCGCGGGCGAGCAGCCGCGCGTCGTGTGGCTGGCTCTGTGCCGAGAGCTCGGTGTTCCGGAAGAGCGCTGGTATGGGGCGGGGCGGCCGGAGCCGCAAGAGAGCTGAGCCGTCGGGCGGTTCCCTCCCGCGCGTCGCTTTCGAGGCGATGCGGTTTTCCGTCATACTCCGACACTCACACCGTTGCGCCTTCCGGCCCCGCCGTGCATCCCACCGTGTTCGCATCGCGAGGCGCGAACCATCAGGCGCGCGTGGACTGGGAAGCGATCTGAGCCCGAAGGCTTCTTCGACACGCCGCGCCGATGGCCTCGAACATGCGTTCGAGACGCGATAAGCTCCTGCACAAGGGCATGGCGCTCACACGTTATCCACTGTTCGGCATCTGAGACCTTCGTGTCAGATGTTCCGTTTACAGTCGAAACTGTCAGCGACACTCGCTCCCAGCCTTGTCGCAGCAGCGCACGAACCGCGGCGCGACAGCCTACAGGCGCACAGAACACGAGCACGAAAGAGAGCACGACATGCCATCAGCAGCAGACCGCGAGAAATCCCTGGAAAGCGCACTCGCTCAGATCGATCGCCAGTTCGGCAAAGGATCGGTGATGCGCCTCGGCAGCGACGAGCGTGCCCCGGTCGAGGTCATTCCGACCGGATCGATAGCTCTCGACGTCGCGCTCGGTGTCGGAGGCCTGCCCAGGGGTCGCATCGTGGAGGTCTACGGTCCTGAGTCCTCGGGTAAGACCACCCTGACACTGCACGCCATCGCGAACGCCCAGCGAGCGGGCGGAATCGCCGCGTTCATCGACGCGGAACACGCGCTCGACCCCGAGTACGCGCAGAAGCTCGGAGTCGACATCGACGCACTGCTCGTGTCGCAGCCAGACACGGGAGAACAGGCGCTTGAGATCGCAGACATGCTCGTCCGCTCCGGTTCCATCGATCTCATCGTCATCGACTCGGTGGCTGCCCTCGTGCCGCGTGCCGAGATCGAAGGTGAGATGGGTGACTCGCATGTCGGCCTGCAGGCGCGCCTGATGTCCCAGGCACTGCGCAAGCTCACCGGTGGACTCAACCAGACCAACACCACGATGATCTTCATCAACCAGCTCCGCGAGAAGATCGGCGTCTTCTTCGGAAGCCCAGAAACCACCGCCGGTGGTAAGGCGCTCAAGTTCTATGCGTCTGTCCGCCTCGACATCCGGCGCATCGAGACGTTGAAAGACGGCACGGATGCCGTCGGAAACCGCACACGGGTCAAGGTGGTCAAGAACAAGATGGCCCCGCCCTTCAAGCAGGCCGAGTTCGACATTCTCTATGGCACGGGAATCTCGCGTGAGGGGAGCCTGATCGACTTCGGCGTCGAGCACACGATCGTCAAGAAGTCGGGAGCCTGGTACACCTACGAGGGCGAGCAGCTCGGCCAGGGCAAAGAGAACTCGCGTAACTTCCTGCTGCGAAACCCTGACATCGCCACCGACATCGAGAACAAGATCAAGGCGAAGATCGGACTTCAGGCACTCGAGAAGGCAGAAGCGCAGAATGCAGCGGTTGCGGGCGCACAGGCCAAGGGTCCAGCCACAAAGAGCCCAGCCGTAATGGACTCAGACGCGAAGAGCGCAGACCAGCTCGCGGCACGCCGCGGGGCCTAGCGCACACACGGGAAGAAGGTCACGGTAGTGGTGAAGTTCATAGATGTATCCGATTCGGCGAACCCAGAAGGTGCGGCCCACACCGAAGACGCGCACGACTCCCTGGCACCCGTGACCTATCTTCCCGGTGTTTCCCGCGACTCGATGCCCGGTTCCTCATCGTCGGGCTCCGCAGGAACACGCAGCTCACAACGGAGCAGCTCGACAGCTCGTGTCTCAACACGAGGCGAAACCGGCCACAACGAAGCCGACAACGAGCCAGCGGATGCCGCGACAGTCGAGTCCGTGATCGTCCGTTCGTTGGCCCGTCGTTCGCTCAGCGAGTCAGAGGTGCTCGATCTGGCCATAAAGACGCACGGTCTCGAACCGCGTTCGGCGAATGACGTGCTCGATCACCTGCGTGAGCTCGGATACGTTAATGACCGTGCGCTTGCCGAGCAGCTGAGGCTCACCCTGCACGGGCGCAAGGGCCAGAGCAGGGCGGTCGTCGCCCGGACGATGTCGTCGCGGGGCATCGACCGAGAGATCGTCGGCGAGGTTCTCGATGACATCGCAGACGATGACGAACTCGCACAGGCGACAGAACTCGCCGCCAAGCGGGCGTCGACCCTCACCCGTGTCGACGCAGAGACCGCTGAGCGCCGTCTGGTCGGCTATCTCGCCCGCCGCGGGTATCCGGGGCATATCGCCAGACAGGCCATCACAACCGCCCTCGAGCGCCGCCGTTCAGGGGTGCACTTCAGCGAGAACGTACACTAGATGGATCATGAGTTCCCTGCTTGAATCCCCAGCTCTCATCGAGCGCTCGGCAGCCTCGGTCGACGCGACCGGCCACACGCGCACCTATGAGGTGAAGACCTTCGGCTGCCAGATGAACGTCCACGACTCCGAGCGGCTGAGCGGATCACTCGAAGCGGCCGGCTATGTGAAGGCCGAGGGTGACGAACCCGATATCGTCGTGATCAACACCTGCGCGGTCCGCGAGAACGCCGACAACAAGTTGTACGGCAACCTCGGCTATCTCGCGTCGGTCAAGAAGCGCCACGAGGGGATGCAGATCGCCGTCGGCGGCTGTCTCGCGCAGAAAGACAAGAACACCATTCTCGAGAAGGCGCCGTGGGTCGACGTCGTCTTCGGAACACACAACATGGGTTCGCTGCCGAGCCTTCTCGAGCGAGCCCGTCACAATAACGACGCCCAGATCGAAATACTCGACGCGCTCGAGACCTTTCCCTCGACACTTCCGACGAAACGGGACTCGAGCTACAGCGGATGGGTGTCGATCTCGGTCGGATGCAACAACACCTGCACGTTCTGCATAGTGCCATCGCTGCGCGGCAAAGAGAAAGACAGGCGCCCAGGCGAGATTCTCGCCGAGATCCAGGCACTCGTCGACGACGGCGCCATCGAGGTCACGCTGCTCGGGCAGAACGTCAACTCCTACGGCGTCGAGTTCGGCGATCGGCAGGCCTTCGGCAAACTGCTGCGGGCGGCCGGCGACATCGACGGCCTCGAGCGCGTGAGGTTCACGAGCCCGCACCCGGCCGCCTTCACCGACGACGTGATCGACGCCATGGCAGAGACGCCGAATGTGATGCCGCAGCTGCACATGCCCCTGCAGTCAGGCTCAGACCGGATCCTCAAGGCGATGCGGCGTTCGTACCGGAGCGAACGTTTTCTCGGCATCCTCGATCGTGTGCGCGCCCGCATCCCCCATGCGGCGATCTCGACAGACATCATCGTCGGGTTCCCGGGCGAGACCGAAGAAGACTTCCAAGAGACGCTGCGCGTGGTGGAAGCCGCGCGATTCGCGACGGCGTTCACCTTCCAGTATTCGATTCGAGCCGGCACCCCTGCGGCCACCATGCCCGACCAGGTGCCGAAGGCCGTTGTGCAGGAACGCTATGAGCGGCTCATCGAGCTGCAGGAGCGGATAAGCCTCGAAGAGAACCGATCCGTCATCGGGCGAGAAGTGCAGCTCCTCGTCGCCACGGGCGAGGGCAAGAAGGACTCGGAAACACGTCGCATGTCGGGTCGGGCGGAGGACTCCCGTCTCGTGCATTTCGACATTCCAGACGGGTCGGACCTGCCGCGACCTGGCGACGTGGTCACCGTCACCGTCACGCAGGCGGCGCCGTTCCACCTGATCGCAGACTCACAGGACGGTGCGCCGCTGCGCATCAGACGCACACAGGCCGGCGACGCCTGGGATCGTGCACAGGCCGAATCGTGTGCGACCCCTGCGCACGGGCAGTCTGCCGAACCCGGCCGGGTCTCGCTCGGGCTTCCGGCACTGAGAGTGGGAGCCCCGGCCGAGCCGTCGGCGAACACGGTGCGCCCCTCAGACGAGAACGACGGCGACCGCTGAGCAGCCGAGACCTGCCCGACCCGAGGCTGATCGCGATCGTCGGGCCGACCGGCACCGGAAAATCTGACCTCTCGCTCAACCTGGCCCGCGAGCTCCACGCTCGCGGCGCCGGTGCCGAAATCGTGAACGCCGACGCCATGCAGCTCTATCGCGGCATGGACATCGGCACGGCCAAACTCCCGGCCGAGCTCAGGCAACGTGTTCCGCACCATCTGCTCGACGTGCTCGACGTCACCGACGAGGCGACGGTTTCCCGATACCAGACCGAGGCGCGTGCTGTCGTCGGCGCGATCCTCGACCGGGGCAACTGGCCCATCCTCGTGGGCGGTTCCGGATTGTACGTGTCGAGCGTGATCTTCGACTTTCAGTTCCCCGGATCCGATCCGATGATCCGCGCGCGTCTTGAAGATGAACTGGCGCAGCAGGGAAGCGGTGCGCTGTATCGCCGGCTGAGAGACGTGGACCCCGATGCGGCGGCGCGCATCGGCGCGCAGAACGCACGGCGTATCGTTCGGGCGCTCGAGGTCGCCGAGATCACCGGCGAGCCCGTGTCGGGTTCGCTGCCGGATGAACCGGTCTACTGGACCCCGGCGACGATCATCGGGCTCCGTGCACCCCGGAACGAGCTGACGACGAGACTCGATCGGCGTGTGCTCCAGATGTGGCGCGACGGGCTCGTCGACGAGGTATCGAGGTTGCGGGACCGGGGGCTTGAGAGCGGCGTCACCGCGCGACGGGCTATCGGATACGCTCAGGCCCTCGGCGAACTGACCGGGGAACTCACGCGGGCACAGGCGATCGAACTGACCCAACAGCTCACCCGGCGTTATGCGAGGCGGCAGATGAGCTGGTTCACCAGATACCGAGACGCACTCTGGTTCGATTACGACAGCGATATGCTCCTGCAGCAGGTACTGCAGTCGATCCTCTGAGCCGCGAACGAGGGTGCGGGCACGATGTATGGCGGCAGCGGTCCGCCCTCCGGTGAACCGTAGACTTGACGCCATGTCATTCACCCTGAATTTCACCAAGGGCCACGGAACCGGCAACGACTTCGTGCTCTACAGCGACCCCGATGGTGAACATCCGATGACGTCTGAGCAGATCGCCGCTGTGTGCGACCGCCATTTCGGCATCGGCGCGGACGGTGTGATCAGGGCAGTGCGGTCCCGCGCACTCGATGCCGGCTCAGCCGCCCTCGCGGAGGACCCGCACGCCGAATGGTTTATGGATTACCACAACGCCGACGGCTCGGTCGCAGAGATGTGCGGGAACGGCATCCGCGTTTTTGTGCACTATCTGATCGATCGCGGGCTGGCCGAGCTCGGCCAGGGCGAGACGCTTGCCGTCGGCACGCGTGCGGGGGTGAGGGATGTTCAGCTCTCCGCTGCGGGATACCAGGTCGATCTCGGCCGTTGGTCGCTCGACGGTGGTGAGCCACTCGTCCGTGCCAAAGAGGTGAAGGTTGCGCGGCCCGGTCTGGGCATCAACGTGGGCAACCCTCACGTGGTCGTCGCCCTGGCAGACGACGCAGAGCTCGACGCGGCCGACCTGTCGTATGCCCCACGGCTCGAACCGGTTCCCGCAGACGGTGCGAACGTCGAGTTCGTTGTGCCGCACGAGCCTCTGATCAGCAACGGCGTCGCGAGAATCAGGATGCGTGTGCACGAGAGGGGAAGCGGCGAGACCCTCTCATGTGGGACGGGCATCGCGGCAGCTGCGCTGGCCACCAGGCACTGGGCGGGCGCCGGCGCACCGAATCAGTGGCGGGTCGATGTCGCGGGCGGCTCGCTCGGCGTTCGGATGTTCCCGACCGAGGACGGCGAACACGTCGCTCTCAGCGGACCGGCAGAGCTCGTCTATACCGGTGAGCTGATGCTCGTGTAGGAACGGTCACGCCGATGCTCTGGTCACGCGGGCGACGCCACTCTGTGCTTGGCGCGAAGCACCCGATACCCCTTGCCCGTGGCGGCCCTGGTGACGGTGAAGTCGTCGGGAAGCGCTCCGTTGAGCCATCGGTGCAGACTGTCTGACCCGAGGTTCCGCTGCACGACCAGCCACGCGTCCGATCCGGACGTCAGACGGGGGAGCCAGTGCTCGAGCATCGTGTGGAGCTCGTTCTTTCCGACCCGGATCGGCGGATTCGACCAGATCGTCCTGAACCGAAGCTCGTCTGGAACCTCGGAGGGAAGAACCGCGCGAACGTTCTCGAGTCCAAGGGATCCGGCGTTCGTGCGCACGAGATCGAGGGCGCGTTCGTTGACATCGACAGCCCACACGGTCGCGAGGGGCGATTCGATAGCCAGGGTCAGGGCGATCGGTCCCCAGCCGCAGCCGAGGTCGAGAAAATTGCCGCTCGGGGGAGGCGCCGGTGTGTTCGAGAGCAGGACCTGTGTGCCCGTGTCGACGCGGTCGGGGCTGAAGATGCCACCGGCGGTCGTGACCTCGATCTCGCGGCCCGCGAGACGGACCCGGATCCTGCGTTGCTTCAGGTCACTGCCTGGGGACCCGGTGAAATAGTGATCGCTACCCATAGTGAAGAACGTACTCGACCAGAACGAACTAGGGTTAACGTCAATGACAGAGAATTCCGGCGATGACCGTCACCAGGCCGATGGCAGCTCCCCAGACAACGATGTTGTGTCCCGGGTGCTCGACCGCGCGGACACGCACGCGAGCGGATACACCCTCTTTGGACGTGCTCGAGCAGAGGCTCTGAACGATGAGAGGCCCCTGCGCGAGGATGATGAGCGGGATGGCGAGCAGCTCGATCGTGAAGAACGGCAGGCGCTTCGGCGGGTCGCCGGGCTCTCGACCGAGCTCGAAGACGTCACAGAGGTCGAGTATCGCCAGCTGCGACTCGAGAATGTCATTCTCATCGGCGTCTACTCGCAGGGTTCGCTCGATGACGCAGAGAACTCGCTTCGCGAGCTTGCAGCACTCGCTGAGACGGCCGGCGCGGTTGTGCTCGACGGGATGCTGCAGCGGCGCCCCCACCCGGACCCGAGCACGTACCTGGGCCGGGGCAAGGCAGAGGAGCTGAGGGCAATCGTGCAGTCGCTCGGCGCCGACACGGTCATCGCGGACACGGAGCTGGCGCCGAGTCAGCGGCGCGCACTCGAAGACGTGGTCAAAGTCAAGGTGATCGACCGCACAGCTGTGATCCTCGACATCTTCAGCCAGCACGCCAAGAGCAGGGAGGGCAAGGCCCAGGTGGAACTTGCCCAGCTCGAGTATCTGCTTCCTCGGCTGCGCGGATGGGGTGAATCCATGAGCCGCCAGGCAGGTGGTCAGGTCGGCGGCGCAGGAGCCGGCATGGGTTCCCGTGGCCCCGGTGAGACGAAGATCGAGCTCGACAGACGCCGCATCCACACACGAATGGCGAAGCTGCGCAAGCAGATCAAGGGCTTCGCCCCGTCACGCGAGGCGAAACGGGCGAACCGCCACCGCAACGAGGTGCCCTCCGTCGCGATCGCCGGCTACACGAACGCCGGCAAATCGAGTCTGCTCAACCGCATCACGAAGGCAGGAGTGCTGGTCGAGAACGCGCTCTTCGCCACTCTCGACGCGACGGTGCGCCGCACCCGCACCGAAGACGGGCGTCAATACACGCTCGTCGACACTGTCGGTTTCGTCAGGAACCTCCCACATCAGCTCGTCGAGGCCTTCCGCTCGACGCTCGAAGAAGTGGCAGACGCCGAACTGATCGTGCACGTGGTCGACGCGTCGCATCCCGACCCCGCGTCACAGCTGACCACGGTGAGGGACGTCATCGGCGACGTCGGCGCACGAGACATCCCCGAGCTCGTCGTCTTCAACAAATCCGATCTGATCAGCGAAGACGACCGGCTGCTGCTGCGCGGACTCGAGCCTGACGCGGTCTTCGCGTCAGCTCGCACTGGTGAGGGGATCGACGAGATTCTCGAGGCGGTTTCCGCTCTCTTGCCGAGCCCGTCGATCGAGGTGACCCTGCTTGTGCCGTATGACAGGGGTGAGGTCATTTCTATGCTTCACCGCAGGGCGCGTGTGATGCACATCGACTATCTCGAGGCCGGAACACGTGTTCGCGCACTGGTGTCAGAAGAAATCGCCGCATCGGTGGATGAGTTCATCGTCAAGCGTCGCGACGGCGTGACTGCCTGACGCGTCACCCGTCTGAGGGCGGCCGAGCGTCCACCAGCAGCCACGTCGGCGGCAACGACCGCCGTCGGCTGCTTGTCGGACCCTCAGGCTTATGACCGCGACGGCGGCGTCATCCGGGCGAACTGTGACGCGTCAGACGGATCGAAGAACGGCGACCACTTTGCCGAGCACGTCGGCGAGGTCACCGACGATCGGTTCGAAGTTGCTGTTCCGCGGCAGCAACCAGACGTGGCCGTCTCGCTTGCGGAACACCTTGACTGTCGCCTCACCGTCGAGCATGGCCGCAACGATGTCGCCGTTCTCGGCGGTGCTCTGCTGTCGTACGACCACCCAGTCGCCATCGCAGATGGCGGCGTCGATCATCGACTCGCCCTTGACCTTCAGCATAAAGAGGTCGCCCTTGCCGACGAGCTGCCGCGGCAGAGGGAAGACCTCTTCGACCTGCTGCTCTGCAGTGATCGGAACCCCGGCGGCAATGTTGCCGACCAGGGGTACCATCGCGGCGTCGCCGATCGGGGTGGTGTTCTCGTAGTCGAGCGACTCGGACGCGACCGACGGCAGCTCGATGAGCACCTCCAGGGCACGTGGACGATTCGGATCCCGCCGAAGGTATCCGCTGAGCTCCAACTGGTTCAGCTGGTGGGTCACGCTCGAGAGCGAGGCAAGGCCGACCGCGTCGCCGATCTCGCGCATGCTCGGCGGATAGCCCCGTTGACTCACGGATCGCTGGATGACTTCGAGGATCGCCAGCTGCTTGTCGCTCAGGGTCTTGCGCCGCCGCGTTGTGCCCTTGCCTGCCGGTGTTCCGCTGACCGTCATTGTGCTTCTTTCGCTCACGCGGCGCCGCCGCTGATACCCGTGTCGGTGGTTGCTGATTGAGTGTCAACCATCACACGAACTGTATCGGTGAAAAGGGCGCGAGGCAAACATCTGTTCGAGTGTGTCGCGACTCTCTTCTCATCGGTTTTCGAAAAGCATCTTGCATCTTCGAACAATCGAAGATAGATTCGGAACACATCTTCTTATAACCGGCCTCTGCGGATGCCGGTCATACGAAGACGGTGGATGACCGCAGGACGTAACAGAAGCAGCCTGTAGGAGGAAGAGCCCGTGACAACGAGCAGAGGCGGAAGGACGAACACAATGAGCGGACACCGGATGAACCGACCACGCGCGTACGTCACCCATATGGCGGGCGCAGAGCACGCCGGCCTCGTCGGCGCACAGCGCACAACGTCTGTGCCCACAACGTCTGTGCCCATAGCGTCTGTGCCCATAGCGTCTGTGCCTCGCGCATCCGCACCTCGCGTATCCGCACCTCGCGTATCCGCACCTCGCGCATCGGGACGTCTGCGGATCACGCGTCGTGGTCGCCTCGTGCTCACGACACTCGCTGCCGTGCCCGTGATCGCCGTCGCCGCCTATCTCGGACTGAATGCCGACGGTGCGGTCGCCACGTCGACGGCGAGCAGCGCGTCGTTCGAATACGTCACGATCGAGGCCGGACAGTCGCTGTGGCAGGTCGCGGTTCGCATCGCCCCCCAGGCGGACCCCAGAGACGTCATCAACGAGATCCTCGATCTCAACCGTCTGTCTTCATCGAACGTCGTGCCCGGGCAGCAGATCGCGATCCCGGCGAGCTATTCGGCGTCAGACACCGAGTGAACTCCGGGCGATTTAGTCGACTAAACGTCGGGGTGACGTCAGACGCCGAGTGAAACCTGGGCAATTTAGCTGGCTAAACTTGCGGGGTGACCTCACTCAGCGACCTTCCTATCCGCGACGATCTGCGCGGAAAGTCCCCGTACGGTGCTCCCCAGAAGGCCGTGCCTGTCGCGCTCAACGTGAACGAGAACACACACACCATTCCCGAAGCAGTCGCCCACGACATCGTGGCGCGCATCGCAGCGGCCGTCATCGGGGTGAACAGGTACCCGGATCGTGAGTTCACCGGCCTGCGCGACAGCCTGGCCGCCTATCTCGGACACGGGCTCACACGAGACAACGTATGGGCGGCGAACGGCTCCAACGAAGTCCTCCAGCAGGTTCTGCAGGCATTCGGGGGCCCGGGTCGCTCCGTGCTCGGGTTCAGCCCGACCTACTCGATGTACCCGCTGCTCGCATCCGGCACGGGAACACGCTGGATCGGCGCAGACCGGGACGACGACTTCGAGGTGTCGCCGCAGACGGCCGCGGCCGCCGTCGCGCGCGAGCAGCCCGACCTGGTGTTCCTCTGCTCACCGAACAATCCAACGGGTACTCCGCTCTCGATCGAGACCATCGCCGCTGTCTACGACCAGGCGCCCGGCATCGTCGTCGTCGATGAGGCATACGCCGAATTCGCCCCGGTGGGCACCCCAAGCGCACTCACGCTGCTCGACGGGCGCGAACGGCTCATCGTCTCTCGCACGATGAGCAAGGCGTTCGCGTTCGCCGGCGCCCGCCTCGGCTATCTGGCGGCGGACCCCGCCGTCACAGACGCGCTGCGCCTGGTGCGGCTGCCCTACCACCTTTCGGCGCTCACGCAGGCGGCGGCGACCGCCGCGCTCGCGCACAGCGACGAGATGCTCGCCATGGTCGACGACATCGCGCAGCAACGCGATCGCATCTCGACAGGGCTTCGTGGTTTGGGGTACAGCCCGCACCGCACGCACAGCAACTTCGTGCTGTTTGGCGGAGTCGACGATCCTCAGCAGACCTTCGAGGCGCTTCTCGAGCGCGGCATCCTCATCCGAGACGTCGGAATACGCGGCCACCTGCGCGTCTCGGCGGGCACGGAAGCCGAGACGACAGCGTTCCTCGAGGCGATCGCCGCATTAGACTCGACGCCATGAGTCCTTCGCAGCGCGTCGCGCGCATCCAGCGCGAAACCAGTGAGTCGAGCATCGACCTGACGCTCGATCTGGACGGCACCGGGGTGAGCGATATCGAGACCACGGTTCCGTTCTATGACCACCTGCTCACGGCGTTCGCGAAGCACTCGCTCACCGATCTCACCGTGCGGGCGTCGGGCGACATCGAGATCGATGTGCACCACACGGTCGAAGACATCGGAATCGCGCTCGGCCTGGCCATCAGGGAGGCCCTCGGCACCAAGGCGGGAATCTCGCGTTTCGGCGACGCGCTCGTGCCGCTCGACGAAGCGCTCGTGCAGGCGGTCGTCGACATCTCGGGCAGGCCTTTTCTGGTGCACGACGGTGAACCGGCCGGATTCGAGTTCCACCTCATCGGGGGCCACTTCACCGGCTCGATGGTGAGGCACGTCTTCGAAGCGATCGCGTTCAACGCGGCACTCACCGTTCACGTCAACGTGATCTCCGGCCGTGATCCCCACCACATCGCCGAAGCGGAGTTCAAAGCGTTCGCGCGCGCATTCCGGCAGGCGAAGGCATACGATCCTCTTGTCTCCGGCATCCCGTCGACGAAGGGCGCGCTGTGAGCGGTGGCGCTTCGAACGTCGTTGTGCTCGATTACGGCAGCGGAAACGTGCACTCTGCCGTGAAGGCACTCGAGCGTGCGGGCGCGGACGTCGAACTCACAGCCGACCGCAGGCGCGCCCTCGAAGCCGACGGGCTGGTCGTGCCCGGCGTCGGTGCATTCAGCGCCGTGATGGCGCAGCTGAGGGATTCGGCATCCGACGACCTCATCGACAAACGTCTCGCCGGAGGTCGCCCCGTCCTGGGCATCTGTGTCGGCATGCAGGTCATGTTCGAACGAGGAGTGGAACGTGGTGTCGACACCGAGGGCCTCGGCGAGTGGCCTGGCGTCGTCGACGAGCTCGACTCTCCAGTGCTCCCGCACATGGGATGGAACACCGTCGAGGCGCCCGAGGACTCGGTGCTCTTCAACGGCCTTCACAACGAACGCTTCTACTTCGTGCACTCGTTTGCTGCCAGGAACTGGACACTCGAGGTGACCCGGCCCTTTCCCGAGCCTCACCTCACCTGGGCGACGCACGGCTGTCGCTTTCTTGCCGCTGTTGAGAACGGACCGCTCTCTGCAACGCAGTTCCATCCCGAGAAGTCAGGTGATGCGGGCATCCGTCTGCTGTCGAATTGGCTGGCCAGCCTTCGCACCGGATAGCCTCGTTCCACCGATTCCGCAGCGTGAGTCGGGCGCGCAGAGCTGCGTCCCTCGTTTCTTCGCTGCTCTGTCCCGCGAATGCGGTCGGACGCCGGTCAGCTATCGCGAGCGCTGGTCTTAGACGCTGGTCTTAAGAGCCGATACGGCAGGAGTCGCGCTCGACCAGGGCGACGTCGATGACGTTCACTCGTTCGAGTTCGGCGGTCGGCTCTGTGAGGCGCGCGAGGACTCGTTCGGCGGCCAGGGTGCCGATGCGGGTGGGGTCCTGGTCGATGACCGTAATCGATGGAGTGAGGACGTCTGCCATCGGGAAGTCGCCGAAGCTCACGAGCGGGAGCGGATCGTCGCGCAGCACGTGGACGAGTGCCATGGTGCAGCGAGCGTTCGCCGAGAAGACAGCCGTCGGCGGATCATCCAACGAGCGAAACCGCTCAACAGCAAACCTCGTCGTTGTGAGATCCGAGGCGTGCACGGCGACGAGGTCGTCATCATCCGAGAGGCCGGCCTCGCTGAGAGCGCGTCGCCAGCCTCCGAGTCGCTTGGTCTCGGTGGACAGATGGATGGCGTCGCCGAGGTAGGCGATGCGGCGGTGTCCGTGCTCGATCAGGTGTTGCGTTGCCAGGTAGCCACCCGTCGCATCGTCTTCGGTGAACGTGTCAGCTCTCAGCCCGATCGGCGCACGGTCGACGCAGACGATGGGAGTGTGCTCCTGCCAGCGCTCCAGCCACGAATGATCTCTGCCGACGGGGGCGACGACGAGCCCCGAGAGTTGTCGGCTGAGCAGCGACTCGAGAGCCGGCCGCTCATTGTCCGGATCGTCTCCGACGCTGGTGACGATCGTGGACATCCCCTGTTCCCTGGCGATCTTCTCCACGGCGCGAGCGATCGCGGCGAAGAACGGATCGACGATATCGGGCACAGCGACGCCGATGACCCAGGCCCGCCCGGAGCGGAACGTGGTCGCCAGCACATTGGGCACGTAGTTGAGCTCGCGCATGACGCGCTCGACGAGTGCTCTGGTCTCTGGAAGCACGTGCGGATCGTCGTTGAAGACACGGGACACGGTCTTCGCACTCACTCCCGCGCGCGCTGCGACCTCGCGCATCGTCGCCACTGTGCACCTCTGGATTCGTCATTCGGGCTGGACCCAGGGGATACTTTACCGTCTGGGCCAACGGGCCCCGCGCCGGACCCGGGCGAATCAGGCGGCTGAGCCGTCGACGGCGGCCCGCAGCTCGTGGAGGCGCGGCAGCGCACGGTGGACGAGAAGGTCTTCACGGGAAGCTTCGTCGAATGAGAGGCTGTCCTTCCACAGTGAGCGGCCGGCCATCGCTCCGCTGGCACCGTTGGCCATCGCCGTCGCGACCTGAACGACGAACGTCTCGTGGTCGACACCGGCCGAGAGGACGGCCCACGGGACGCCGGCGGCAGCGGCCGTCACCGCAGCGGATGCCTCGGCAGAGCCGGGGTACTGCAGCTTGAGCACCTTCGCCCCCGCCTCGACGGCGAGCTTCGCGCCGTCAATCACCAGCGATGCGAACTTCGCCGTGTACTCGTCGTCGCTCTCGTCCTCGAGCTGATAGGTCAGTAGCTCGACGATGAGGAGCAGCCCCTCGTCGTCGCACGCGGTGACGAGGTCACGGATCTCCTGCGCGACGCGGGAGTCGGCATCCTGCCGATCGGGACGCGTGTAGAAGAGCATCTTGGCGACGCTGCCACCCAGATCGCGCACGGTGCGAGCGCTGACACCGGGCACGTAACGCGTGTACCTCAGGCCGTCGACCGTATCGAAGCCCGAGGCATCCATGCCGACGACGAGTGCGGTGCTGCGCGCGAGCACTCCTGCGTCGACGATTGCGGGGAGTGCGACCTCGGGGTCCAGCAGAACGGCCGGAGCGTTGTTGGCGAGGTGGCGAACGAGGTCGGCCTTGATCTCGGCGAGCTCGTCGCGGGTGATGGCGTCTGAGCCGCTCGGGGCATCCTTCACGGCTGCCTTCATGCCGTTGCGCTGGTCGGCGGCGACGATGAGCATGTGGCCATCCGCCGTCGAGATCGACTGCATCGCCCGGCGTTCGAGTGTGGTGAGCGTTGACATTCTGTTATCTCCTCTGTGGTGATCTGGGTGCTGTTTCGACACGTGATCGAGCAGGCGGGATGCCGTGAGCGCGGCGCCGTATGCGGTGTCCTGATCGCGGGTTGAGACGGTGACGTTCGGAAGGACTCGGGACCGGGCGCGCTGGACGGATGCCATGCCGGCCCACCCTCCGGTGAGGGTTGTCGCGTGTGCGGGCGGGACCTCTCGATCCATCGCGTCGATCAGGAGCTGGATCTCGTCATTGCTGTGGCGGAGCACGGCGTTGAAGACCTCGGCCGGGCTGATGCCGTCGGTCCGGAGCGTCAGCCCGAGCACGCCGTCATCGTTCCTGGCGCCCGTGGCTTCGATCCCGCCGGCGGCGATGTCGCCTTCGAACGGAAGCGCCATCACTGCGGCATCCAGCGCGTCTCGCCCCGCCCGATCGTTGATGCCGGCGAGCTGCAGCACCCGCCGCAACAGCAGTCCCGTCTTCACGCCGGCCACGAGCACCTGCTTGCCTGGAACGACGTGGCGGACCTCGTTGATGAGGTGCTCGGCGAGGCGCTGCCGTGCATCGAAACCGAGTGGACCGTCGATCACGCGAAGCAGTACCTCGGCTGTGCCGAGCGAGACGTGGTGATTGCCGGATTCCAATGCCCCGCTGGCCTGGGCGGCGACCAGGTGGTCGTGGCCGGCCACGGTGAGTCGGGCTCCGGCGAACGTCGGGCCGTACGATTCGGAGACTCGGCCCCAAGGCTTCCCGGCATCGCGTAGCGGCGGCAGGAACGACTCGTCGACGCCGAGGGCGTTGAGCATCTCCGCCCAGGCGACGCCGCGGTCCTGGTCGAGCAGTCCGGTGCGAGAGGTGAGCGAGTACTCGAGGGCGATGTCGCCCCCGAGTGCGGCGGCGAGGAACTCGGGAAGGTTCAGCCAGCGCGTGCCGGCGAGCGGAACCCCTGCATCGCGGAGGTAGGCGATCTTCGTCGCCGTGACCTGAACGCCGAGTGGAAGGCCGGTTCGGCCGGCGAACGCATCGCGGACGGATGCCGGGAAGCTCGCGACCTGCTCGGCGCCTCGCGGATCGAACCAGGCGAATGCGGGCGCGATCGCGTTCCCGCGTTCATCGATGACCATTCCGGTCTCACCCATCCCAGAGACGCCGATGGCGTCGATGCGGTGCGAGGTGGTCTCGGCAAGGCGCTCCGATACGCGCTGCAGCAGGGTCTCCACAGCTGACAGCAGGTTCCGGGCATCCAGCTCGGCCGTTCCGCCAGCGCCCGAGCGCCAGGGGGTCGGCAGCTGCTCTACGAGCACCTCGTCGCCTTCGCGATCGAGCACCAGGAGTTTCAACCCCGTGCTCCCGAGGTCGATCCCCGCCACCAGCCGGCTCGGTCCCGCGGGACTCGGGGGCAGCGATGGCACGCCGAACAGCGCCTTCACGTCATTGGTCACGGGCAGTTCCTTCGTCGAGGTCGAATTCTGAATAACGCCGGAAAATCAGCCATGACACCGGTGTCTCGATAGGTCTATCGTGAGTGTATGGCCACGATCTGTCAACTGCCGCATCCGATCGCCGTCGCCGTGACCGGGATTGCCGGCAGCGGTAAGACGACGCTGGGGCGCGCCATCGCGGGCGCCCTGGGTGCTCCGCTCCTGGACCTGGACTCACTCACGAATCCACTGCTCGACCACCTCGCTGAAGCATTCGGAGGGCACTGGTTGGAAAGCGCCCACGCGGCCCAGATCAGGGCAGGTCGATACGCGGTGATGCGGGACACGGCGGCGGATGTGCTGCGCAGCGCAGGTTCCGTCGTGATGGTTGCGCCGTTCACCGCCGAGCTGCAGGGTGGCGCGGAATGGGCAGCGCTCACCGAGGCGCTTGCGCCCGCCACGGTCCATGTCGTGCATCTCGACGGCGATGCGGAATTGTTCGCGGCTCGACGCGCTCAGCGCGGGGCTGTGAGAGACGCCCATCGGCCGGATGATGCTCGCATGTGCGTCGTTGTGGACAACATCAGGGTCGACGCACGCCTGTCGACCGAGCGACAGCTCGACCGCGTGCTGGGGGTTCTCCGGTCCGAGAGCTGACTCTGGGACCGGAGAACTCGTCAGTGGCTGCTGTAGCCGCCATCGGAACGGGGCGATGCCGTCGTCATGTCCTCCCTCAGGGAACGAGCGAAAGACACCGGTGACACGGTTTTCCCGAAACAGGCTTGACACCGGTGACATGGACGGCGTACGTTGCTCAACACCCACTTGTCGAGCGATGAAGCCATCGGGAAGGAACGCGGCGTCATGAGTATTCACTCCCCGTCACTGACGGCACCCGCCGGAAACAGCGTTGCAGCGCAGGGGTACGCGCACCTGCTCTTCAGACTGCGCGTGCAGACCGATGGTGCGATCTACGTCCCGGCATCCGACCGCATCATTCCGGGGTCGATCGTGCGCGATGTCGATCTCGTCAACTCGCCTCGGGGGAGCATTGCTGTGACAGAGCCGACCTGACCGTCCACGTCACACAGAGACCTCGGTCCTGCCGAATCCGGCAGCGTCCGCCACTATAGACGAAAGGGTTGCGCGATGACGACCGCAGCTGCGCCTGTCCTCGAAGCCAGGGGGCTATCCCGGCAGTTCGGGCACGTTCGTGCCCTGAGCAATACCGACTTCGAGGTCTATCCGGGTGAAGTGACCGCGCTGATCGGAGACAACGGTGCGGGCAAGTCCACGCTCGTGAAGGCGCTCTCCGGAAACCTCGCGGTCGACTCCGGCACGATCAAGTTCGACGGCAGGGAGCTCGACATGAGCACTCCGTCGGCGGTGAGCGCACTCGGGATCGAGACGGTGTATCAGGACCTCGCTCTGGCGCCGCACCTCGACCCGGTGCAGAACATGTATCTGGGCCGGGAGCTCGCCGCAGACGGAATCGGCGGATGGCTCGGCCTCATGAAGAAGAAAGAGATGCGGGAGCAGTCCCGCGCCGCGTTCGATGAGCTCGGGGCAACCGTGCGCTCACTGTCTTCACCCGTTGGAGACATGTCCGGGGGGCAGCGCCAGGCGATCGCCATCGCCAGGGCCGTGCACTGGGCGAGCCGCGTCGTGTTCCTCGACGAGCCGACGGCCGCGCTCGGTGTGCGCCAGACGAAGAACGTGCTCGACACCATTCGGCGCGTGCGCGACAAGGGCATCGCCGTCGTGTTCATCAGCCACTCAATGCCGCACGTGATTGAGGTCTCCGACCGCGTGCAGGTGCTGCGTCTCGGCACGCGCGTCGCGAATGTCACGACACAGGAGACCAGCATGGAGGAACTCGTGGGCCTGATGACCGGTGCGGTCACGAAAGAAGAGAACGCATGAGCATCACGCAGCCACCCACCGAGACGGTGACGATCGGCACCCTTGAGCCGAAGGTCGGCTTCGCTCGACGAGCCCTGCGGACGCAGGCGTTGCAGATCTTGCTGGTGCTGCTGGCCATCATCGTCGTGTTCAGCCTCCTTGCTCCCGGCACCTTCGCGCAATGGTCGAACTTCCGCCTCATCATCCAGAATGCTTCGATCCTCGCCGTGCTCGGCGTTGGCATGACCTACGTCATCATTACCGCTGGAATCGACTTGTCCATCGGATCGGTGCTCGTGTTCTCGGGCGTGATCTCGGCACTCGTCATGCGCGAAATGGGCGGCCAGGGCTGGGGGGTGGCCGCGGTCGGCGTTCTGGTCGCTGTCGGTTCCGGTCTCGCCTGGGGGCTGCTCAACGGGTTCCTCATCGCGAAGGCGAAAATCCCCCCGCTGATCGTCACGCTCGGCTCGCTCGGCATGGCGCTCGGCCTCGCTCAGATCATCACCGGAGGCGTGGACATCCGTGAGGTCCCGGTCGTCCTCACGCAGAGCATTGGATACGGGAACGTGTTCGGCACCATTCCGACCATCTCGGTGATCGCCCTCGTCGTGGTGGTGATCGGTGCGATCGTGCTCGCCTTCACACGGTTCGGTCTGTATACGTTCGCGGTCGGATCCAGCGAGGTCGCCGCCCGTCGCGTCGGTGTGAAGGTCGATGCGCAGCTCATCAAGATCTATGCCATGTCGGGTGCTCTCGCCGGTCTCGCCGGCATTCTGTCGCTGTCGCAGTTCAGTACCACGGCGATCGCCGGGCAGTCGCAGACGAACCTGAATGTCATCGCTGCGGTCGTGATCGGCGGCACCTCGCTGTTCGGCGGCGTCGGCACGATCGTGGGCACTGTCGTCGGTCTGTTCATCCCCGCCGTGCTGCAGAACGGCTTCGTCATCAACGGCGTTCAACCCTTCTGGCAGCAGGTCGCTGTCGGTGCGGTGCTGATCATCGCGGTCTACGTCGACCAGTTGCGTCGTTCCGCTGCACTCCGGGGCAACACGCAAGGTCTCTGGCGAAGACTGCTCAGCCGCGGCAATTCCGGTTAGACCCCACGCTTTACTCTCCCACCCATCCATCCATCCATCACGACAAGAACGGTAGATCACAATGAAGTGGAGCAAGACAGCTCTCAGCATCGGTGCTGCGGCAACGCTCGTCCTCGCAGGATGTTCCTCCTCGCCCCAGTCTGCAGGCGGAGGCGACGGCGGCGATGACGGATACACCATCGCGTTCGTTCAGGGCGTTGCCGGCGATGAGTTCTACATCTCCATGCAGTGCGGTGTGGAAGAGGCGGCCAAGGCCGCTGGAGCGAAGGTGACGACGCAGGGCCCCGCAGAGTTCGACCCGACGCTGCAGAAACCGGTGGTCGACGCGGTCGTCGGCTCGAAGCCAGACGCCCTGCTCATCGCGCCGACAGACGTCGCGGCGATGCAGGCGCCGATCCAGGCGGCGGCGGATGCCGGGATCAAGGTCGTCCTTGTCGACACCACACTGGATGACCCGTCGATGGCGGTGTCCCAGATCGCGAGCGACAACCTCGGCGGCGGAGAGGCCGCGTTCCAGGCGATCCAGGATGCCCATCCCGAGGGCGGCAAGGTGCTCGTCGTCTCGAATGAGCCCGGCATCTCGACGACGGATGCTCGGGCCGAAGGCTTCGAGGGTGCCGTGGCCGACGACTCGACATTCGAGTCGCTCGGGGTGCAGTACAGCCACAATGACCCGGCCGAGGCGGCGCGTATCGTTACGGCCGCACTGCAGAAGGACCCCGGCATTGTCGGCATCTTCGCCGCGAACCTCTTCGCCGCGGAGGGGTCCGCCACCGGCATCCAACAGGCAGGCAAGGCGGATGACGTCACGATCGTGGGATTCGATGCGGGCCCGGCACAGGTTGAGGCGCTGCGCAGCGGGATTGTTCACGCGCTCGTCGCCCAGCAGCCGGCGACCATCGGTTCCGACGGTGTTGGCCAGGCGATCGCGGCCCTCGACGGTGAAGAAACGGAGGAGAAGATCCAGACCGGGTTCACCGTTCTCACGGCCGACAACATCGATAGTGAAGGTGCGGATGCGGTTTACCGCTCCACCTGCGGTTAAGTTCAGTCTGACGCCGATCCGCCCGCGGATGCTCCGGCATCCGCGGGCGGATCGGTGACAGGAACGTCATGGTCCGATTCCTTGGCCGCGGAATCATCGCTGGATCCGGGCTAAGATCGCACCTGGTTCTGATATCGGCGGCATTGAGATCGGCCGGTGTGAACGGCAGCGAAGAGAACAACGGTCAGGGACCGGACCGTCATGCGCAGCGGCGGTGGCGAGAGAGAAACCAGGATGAGACATGAATGATTTCAGCACCACACCGAAGCTTGTGCTGCTCCCGGCCGTCGACGTTGCAGACGGGAAGGCCGTGCGGCTGACCCAGGGTGAGGCGGGCACCGAGACCAGCTACGGCAGCCCGATCGATGCCGCTGCCGACTGGGCTGCCCAGGGTGCCGAGTGGATTCACCTCGTCGACCTCGATGCGGCGTTCGGTCGCGGTGAGAACCGCGGCGTCATCCGCAAAGTCGTGAGGCAGGTGCGCGGGGTCAACGTCGAGCTGTCTGGCGGCATCCGCGACGACGCCAGTCTCGAAGCGGCACTTGAGCTCGGCGTCAAGCGGATCAATCTCGGCACCGCCGCGCTTGAGAACCCCGAGTGGGCGGCCAACGTGATCGGCCAGTACGGCGAGTCCATAGCCGTCGGCCTCGACGTGCGTGGCACAACCCTTGCCGCTCGCGGCTGGACGCGCGACGGCGGTGATCTCTGGCACGTCCTCGATCGGCTCGAAGAAGCTGGATGCGCGCGCTACGTTGTGACGGATGTCACGAAAGACGGCACTCTGCAGGGCCCGAACATCGACCTGCTCCGGCAGATCCTCGACCGCACCGATCGTCCTGTGATCGCGTCGGGCGGAGTGTCCAGCCTCGATGACATCGCCGCCCTTCGGCAGCTTGTTCCACTCGGTCTCGAGGGCACCATCGTCGGCAAGGCACTGTACGCGGGGGCGTTCACGCTCGCGGAGGCGCTGGATGTTGCATCGGACTGATCCGTCTGACTCCGCCGGCCGGCCCTGGGCGGGACGGAGCTTCGAACAGAACGCACACGCTGCCGATGACGGATCCGCTCCCGAACACCTGATGACCGCCATCTCCCGGTTCCATTCCGGTCAGGGGAGTGACGTCGAGGTCGTCGACGCGGTGCGCGATTCGCGCTTTCTGATTCCGTTGATCGCGCAGGCCGGAGACATCGGCCACACCGAAGACGGTGTGAAAGTCGACAAGACGCAGGAACTCTCCATAGTGACCGTGGAGGGGCCTGACGGTCGCCGTGTTCTTCCCGTGTTCTCGTCCGTCGACGCCATGCAGAGGTGGAATCGCGCGGCGCGCCCTGTGCCGGCAGACGGCATCCGTGTGGCATTGGCGGCTGCGAGTGAGAAGACCGACCTGGTTGTGATCGATCCGACGAGCGAGACCGAGTTCGCCCTCCGACGGCCGGCGGTGTGGGCTGTCGCCCAGTCGGCACCGTGGACGCCGAGCTTCGCCGACCCGCTTGTGACAGAGGCGTTCGTGCGGTCGATCGGCTCTGAGCTCGGTGTGATCGGGGTTCGTCTGGCCCCAGGTGACCCCGGGGCCAGATTGCACGGACCGGAGCTCGTTGTGCAGCTCGAGCTGGTGCATGGCCTCAGCCGCGACGAGCTCGACGCGATCATGCGGCGGCTCGCGCAGCGATGGGCGGTGGACGAGATCATCGCCACACGAGTGGATTCCCTGAAGGTGAACCTCGTGGCCTCGGACGACGAGGGCCCGCTCCCGTCGTGGTGAGGTGGATCCCGCTCGTTGTTGACAGCAGCGGTGTCCGAGTAGCCGGGGGATGCCATACTTAGGTGATGCTTACCTCTCATCCGATGAACGACATGTGCCCGGGATGCGGGCCGTATCGAGTGTCTGCGGCGGCGATCGTGCGGCACCGATTGCAGGCCGGCCGCCGCAACCCGTTGCGCGCCGGCACGGGCCAGGTCGAAGCACAGGAGTGAACGGCACAACCCCGAGCGCAGCTCGACCCGGTGAGCCCTCTCGCAGGCCCCATGTGACCTTTCCGGACGGGGGTGCCCGGCGCAACGGGCCCCGCCGTCCGGAAAGGTCACATGGGGGCCGGGTCAGGCTGCTCGGTATCGTCGTCGCCCTCGTGGTGCTCGCCGTCGTCGTGTGGGCCAGCCTCGCGCTCGGCACGAGGGATGTCGGCATCGGCGCGGTCATCCAAGCCCTCGCCGATCCGCAGCTGGGGAACAACGATCACCTGGTCATCCGTGAGCTCAGGGTTCCGCGCACCCTGGTCGGCCTCGCGGTCGGCTGCGCACTCGGCCTGGCCGGCACGGTGATGCAGGGTATCACCCGGAACCCGCTCGCGGACCCGGGACTGCTCGGCGTCAACGCGGGCGCCTCGTTGTCGGTTGTGCTCGCGATCACGCTTCTGGGAATCACCAGCCCCGCCGGCTACATCTGGTTCGCGCTCGGCGGAGCGGCGCTCGCGGCCGCGCTCGTCTATGCGATCGGCACGCTGAGCCGGGAGGGGTCGAGCCCGGTGACCCTCGCCCTCGCCGGCACGGCGGTCACAGCGGGTCTCACCTCGGTCATCACTCTCGTTCTGTTGAGCGGATCGGGCACCCTGACCACGTACCGTTTCTGGGCGGTGGGCTCGCTCGCCTCGCGCGACCTCGGCACACTGACCGCGCTGCTGCCCTTCCTGCTGATCGGCGCCGTGCTCGCCGCGTTCTCGGGCCGGATGCTCAACCTGCTCTCGCTCGGAGACGACCTGGCGCGGGGCCTCGGTCAGAGCATCGTCATCTCACGCATCGTCTCGGGACTCGCCGTTGTGCTGCTCTGCGGTGCGGCGACCGCTCTCGCCGGGCCGATGGTCTTCGTCGGTCTCGTTGTGCCGCACCTGTGCCGTGCCTTCACGGGCCCTGACCATCGCTGGATCCTGGCCTGGTCGGCGGTGGTCGGCCCGATCCTGCTGCTCTCGGCGGATGTCGTGGGCCGGCTTATCGTCCCTCCGGGCGAGCTCGAGGCCGGGATCGTCGTCGCCCTGCTCGGAGCACCGGCGATGATCGCCCTTGTGCGCCGGGTCAAGACGGGAGGCCTGTGATGAACAGCGACACCGATGAGACCGCCCGGACCGCTCCGGCCGCGTCGCACGAGAGCGGCATCCGGCACGAGGCGGGCGAGAAGACGAGCGGCATCCGTCTGGCATCCGGCCGGCGGGCGATCGTGACGATCTCACTCGGTGTGATCGTGGCCGCGCTGGTGGTGGCCAGCCTGACACTGGGATCGTATGCGCTCGCTCCCGCCGATCTCGTCGCGACCCTCTTCGGTCACGGCTCACCGGCAGACGCGCTCGTCGTCTGGAGGCTGCGGATGCCCCGGATCCTGCTCGGCGCGCTGGTGGGCGTCGCCTTCGGCGTGTCTGGCGCGATCTTTCAGACCCTTCTCCGCAACCCGCTCGCCAGCCCGGACATCATCGGCATCTCGGGGGGTGCGAGCGCGGCCGCCGCGTTCGGCATCCTCGTGCTCGGGGTCAGCGGCCCGGTCGTCTCGGCTATCGCGTTCGGCGGGGCGATGCTCGTCGCGCTCGCCATCTACCTCCTCGCCTGGCGCGGGGGAGTGAGCGGGTTCCGCTTCGTCCTGATCGGCGTGGGCTTCGCCTTCGTCGCGCAGGCGGTGGTCGGCTATCTCATCAGCCGCGGAGACGAGCGCGAGGTGTCCGCAGCACTCGCCTGGACGGTGGGCGGGCTCGGCGGAGCCGAATGGCAGGGCATCTCCGTGGTGGCTGTCGCGCTCGTCGTCCTGCTGCCCCTCGTCGCGATACTTGCGCAGAGACTGCGGATGCTCCAGCTGGGCGACGAGTCTGCGGCGGGACTCGGTGTTCCTGTCGAGCGGTCGCGGCTCCTGCTGCTCGTCGTCGCCGTGGCCCTCGCGGCGGTCGCAACCGCTTTCGCCGGGCCTATCGCGTTCGTCGCCTTCGTCTCGGCGCCGATTGCGCGACGGATGCTCCGCGACGGGTCGCTCGCCCTTCCACAGAGCGCGCTGGTCGGCATCCTGATCGTCCTGTTCGCCGACCTGACAGCGCAGAATCTGCTCTCAGCCGCGACTCAGGTTCCTGCGGGCATCGTGACGGGGATCATCGGCGCACCCTATCTCGTCTGGCTCCTTGTCACCTCATCCGGAAGGCGAACCACGTGAACCCTCGGAACGAACACAAGCATCCGCACGACCTGCGGGCCGAGTCTCTGCACCTCGCCTATGACGGACACGAGGTGATCGGCGGACTCGACCTCGAGATCCCTGCCGGAGAGATCACGGTCATCGTCGGGGCGAACGCCTGTGGAAAGTCGACGCTGCTTCGTGGGATCGCACGTCTGCTGCGGCCGCGAGCCGGCGTCGTGTCGCTCGACGGCAGAGACATCCGCGAACTGCCGTCGAAGCAGTTCGCGCGCGTTGTGGGCATCCTGCCGCAACAGCCCGTCGCGCCGGAGGGGATCACGGTCGCCGACCTCGTCGGACGGGGCAGGCATCCGCACCAATCGGTGTTCCGGCGGTGGACGGCCGAGGACGACGAAGCGGTGGACGAGGCACTGGGCGAGACGGGCACGCTCGAGCTCGCCGGACGTTCGGTCGACGAGCTGTCGGGCGGGCAGCGTCAGCGGGTCTGGATCGCGATGGCCCTGGCGCAGGACCCGGACGTCCTCCTTCTCGACGAGCCGACGACCTTCCTCGACGTGACGCATCAGATCGAGTTGCTCGACCTCCTGGCCGACCTGAATCGGTCGAGGGGGACGACCATCGTGATGGTGCTCCACGATCTGAATCTGGCGGCGCGGTACGCGGACAGGCTCGTCGTTCTGCGATCGGGCGCGGTGTTCGCCGACGGCACCCCCGAGGAGGTTGTGTCTGCCGAGACGGTGCGAGAGGCCTTCGGGCTCGAGTCGCGCGTTGTCGCCGATCCCGTCTGCGGTTCGCCCATGGTCGTGCCGATCGGGCGATTCCATCGCCCGGATTCTCCGGACGAGGACTTCGGGCTACACTTATTAGGTAAGCCAAACCTACATTTCTAGCTGGGAGTATCTGTGCGCTCACATTCTCGATTCGCGCTCGCCGTTGCGGCCGTCGCAGCCCTCACCCTCGGAGCGTGCTCCTCGCCCGCTGCGGAGGATGACCCGCCTGCGGACTCTGGAGTGGTGCTCGAGCACACCTTCGGAGAGACGACCGTCCCCGAGGACCCGGAGCGTGTGGTGACGCTCGGCTGGGGAAGCGGTGACGCCGCGGTCGCACTCGGCGTCGTTCCCGTCGCGATGGAGGCGAACGCCTACGCCGGCGACGAGAACGGCCTGCTTCCCTGGATCGGCGAGAAGCTCGACGAGATGGGCGCCGAGACGCCCACGATGATCCCCGAGCAGAGCGACGGCTTCGCTTACGAAGACATCATCGAAGCAGATCCGGACGTCATCCTCGCCGTCTACTCCGGTGTCACCGAGGAGCAGTACGAGCTGCTCAGCGACATCGCGCCCACCGTCGTCTACCCCGGCGAGGCGTGGGCGACGCCGTGGCGAGACGTCATCACCACCGTCGGTGAGGTTCTGGGACGGACCGATGAGGCCGACGACCTCGTCGCGGACCTCGACGCCGCCGTCGCCGAGAAGGCTGAGGAGCACCCGGAGTTCGCGGGCAAGACGATCACGGCCGTGTGGGACACCGCGGGCACCTTCAACGTCTACCGGCCCGCTGACCCGCGCGTGCAGTTCCTCTTCGACCTCGGGTTCGAGAACGCTCCAGCCGTGGACGATCTGGCGAACGGCGACTCCACCTTCTACTACACCCTGAGCTACGAAGAGCTCGACAAGCTCCAGAGCGACGTCATCCTGGTGTTCGCCAACACCGAGGACGAGGCCGAGACGTTCTATTCCCAGCCGTATGCCCAGTCGATTCCCGCGGTGGCCGCGGGAGCGACCGCGACGATGACGGGTGCACAGCTTCTCTCGTCGGTCTCGCCGCCGACAGCGTTGTCGCTCACCTGGGGGCTCGACAGCTACGTCGACGCCCTCGCGGAAGCCGTCACCCCGGCCGGATGAGCGAGACCTCTCCGATCCGGCACTCCGGCCTGTCGAGCGGACAGCCGAGGGGCGAGGCGGCCGGCGGCTGAGCACCGACAACGCGCCTGACCACACACTGCTAGGTGACGGGCCCCGTCCACTTCTCGCCGGGGCCTTTGCCGATCGGATCGGGGATCGTCGACGCTTCGCGGAAGGCGAGCTGCAGAGATCGGAGACCGTCGCGCAGGCTCCTCGCGTGCATATCGCTGATCTCCGGCGCTCCGGCCGTGATCAACCCGGCGAGGGCGTTGATGAGCTTGCGCGCCTCGTCGAGGTCGGTCTGGGTCGCCGGATCGTCGGCGAGCCCGCATTTGACCGCGGCCGCGCTCATCAGGTGAACGGATGTCGTGGTGATCACCTCGACAGCTGCGACGTCGGCGATGTCGCGCGTCGCATCCTCTGCCTGCCGGGCCGCGCGGTCGTCGTCAAATGGGTGGTCGCTATTGTTCACTGCAATCCTCTGCTAGACTACTGCGGGCTCCGGGATAACCTCTCGGAACGAAAGTGGATAATCTCCCACCCGCGCTTGACCGCTTCACTAGGTTACCGGGTAGTTGCACTCCGCCGAGACTCACCAGCTGGGTCGAGGTAGTCAGGGTGTGGTGCCGCTGCGGCACAGGATCTGTGTGCAGCCGTGGTGTGGTTTTCTCCTCTTTCGCTGTGTGATGGCGTCGCCGATCACAGGCCGCATCGATTCAAATCAGAGGAGTCACGCATCAGCGATCCCCGTACAAACGACCGTATTCGTGTCCCCGAGGTTCGCCTCGTCGGACCAGGCGGTGAGCAGGTCGGCGTCGTCAAGATCGAGGTCGCACTTCGGCTCGCGCAAGAGGCAGAGCTCGACCTGGTCGAGGTCGCCCCGAACTCGAAGCCGCCTGTCGCGAAGATCATGGATTACGGCAAGTTCAAGTACGAGGCTGCGCAGAAGGCGAAAGAAGCCAGGCGCAACCAGGCGAACACGATCCTCAAAGAGGTTCGTTTCCGTCTCAAGATCGATCAACACGACTACGAGACCAAGCGCAAACGTGCTGAGGGCTTTCTCAAGGCCGGCGACAAGGTCAAGGCAATGATCCTGTTCCGCGGTCGTGAGCAGTCCCGTCCGGACCAGGGCGTGCGCTTGCTTCAGAAATTTGCCGAAGATGTCGCAGAATTCGGAACCATCGAGTCCACTCCGACCATTGACGGCCGGAACATGGTTATGGTCATCGGCCCGCTGAAGAACAAGTCAGAGGCCAAGGCAGAGGCCAACGCACAACGTGCCGCCACCAAGGCAGCGAAGCAGGAGGAAAAGAATGCCTAAGCAGAAGACGCACTCCGGAGCCAAGAAGCGATTCAAGGTCACCGGCAGCGGCAAGATCAAGAAGCAGCAGTCCGGCATGCGCCACAACCTTGAGGTCAAGTCATCTCACCGCAAGCGCCGCCTGAACCAGGACCAGCTGCTCGCACCGGCTGACACCAAGGCTGTCAAGAAGCTTCTCGGTCGCTAGACCGCAACCCGATAGGAATACAAGGACATGGCAAGAGTAAAGAGGGCTGTCAACGCCCACAAGAAGCGTCGGGTCATTCTCGAGCGCGCAGAGGGCTACCGCGGCCAGCGGTCGCGCCTCTACCGCAAGGCCAAGGAGCAGGTCACCCACTCCTTCGTCTACGCGTACCGTGACCGCCGCCAGAAGAAGGGCGACTTCCGTCGTCTCTGGATCCAGAGGATCAACGCGGCATCGCGCGCGAACGGCCTCACCTATAACCGGCTCATCCAGGGTCTGGGTCTCGCCGGCATCGAGGTCGACCGTCGCATCCTGGCCGAACTCGCGGTGAACGAACCCGCGACCTTCGCTGCTCTCGTCGAGAGCGCGAAGAAGGCCCTGCCCGCCGACACATCGGCTCCGAAGACCGACGCGGCTGCATAGTCGTTCTGCTTCCCGCAAAGGGCGTCTCTTCGGAGGCGCCCTTTCTGCGTGCACGAACTCGTGGTCCAGGTGACCTTTCCGGGCCTATGTGCGCGTTGTGCCGACCACATAGGCCCGGAAAGGTCACCGAGACACGTGGGAGGCAAGCAGCGTGTACCCATAGACTGGGGGCGTGCTCGATAATCCCCGTTCACCCCGGGCTCGTGCGGTCGCCAAGCTGGCCAAGAGGTCGGCGCGCAAAGACACAGGTCTTTTTCTGCTCGAGGGTCCGCAGGCCGTCTCAGAAGCACTGAGCTTTCGAGCGCAGCTGATCGTCGAGCTGTATGCGACCCCGACAGCGGTCGAACGGTATGGCGACCTGGCGAGGGCGGCATCCGATGCCGGCGTCACCGTGGAGTTCGTGACCGAAGAGGTGCTCGACGTGATGGCCGACACCGTCACCCCACAGGGGTTCGTGGCGGTCGCGCACCAGTTTCCGACATCGATCCGCGACATCTTCGCCGCTGAGCCGCGTCTGATCGCCATTCTCGAAGAAGTACGGGATCCGGGCAACCTCGGCACGATCATCAGGGCGGCGGACTCCGCAGGTGCCGACGCCGTCATTCTCACCGGACGAACCGTCGACCTGTACAACCCGAAGGTGGTCCGCTCGACCACGGGTTCGCTCTTTCATCTGCCCATCGCCGTCGGCCTCGAACTGGATGCCGTCGTCGAGCGTGTGCGCGCCGCCGGACTCTCGCTCCTCGCCGCAGACATCAAGGGTGAGAGCCTGCTCGACGCTCGAAACAAGGGATCCCTCGGCGAACCGACGGCCTGGCTCTTCGGAAACGAAGCACGCGGGCTCGACGACGAGCAGCTCGCGCTGGCCGACCGCGCGATCACCGTGCCCATCTTCGGTCGTGCAGAGTCGATGAATCTCGCGACCGCGGCATCCGTGTGCCTCTACGAATCGGCGTTCGCCCAGCGGAGCTGAACCGAGCACCGCCCGCTTGCCGAGTCACCTGAAGCCAGTCGATCGAGAGTGCTTTGTGTCACCCGTTGAGGTTACAACTGAGTAACGGATGTGCCGTGTGATGCGGTTGTAACACGTGCGCACTTAACGTTGAGCCATGGATACACCGCTGATGCCCGAAACGACTTCCGTGCCCGTGGCAAAGCACGGTGAGCCGCTGGTGATCCTCGACGCCATCAACAAGCATTTCGGCGAGCTGCATGTTTTGAAGAACATCAGCACAACTGTCGCGCGTGGGGAGGTCGTCGTCGTGATCGGGCCTAGCGGCTCGGGCAAGTCGACGCTCTGCCGAGCGATCAACAGACTCGAGACGATCGACTCCGGCACGATCAGCATCGATGGAGAGGTTCTGCCGCAAGAGGGCAAGGCTCTCGCCCATCTGCGGGCGGATGTCGGTATGGTCTTTCAATCGTTCAACCTCTTCGCCCACAAGACAGTGCTCGAGAACGTGACGCTCGCGCCGATCAAAGTCAAGAGGATGAGCCGGAAAGCTGCTGACGAGCGAGCGATGGCGCTTCTCGATCGTGTCGGGGTCGCCGACCAGGCCAACAAGATGCCAGCGCAACTGTCCGGTGGCCAGCAACAGCGCGTTGCCATCGCACGTTCGCTCGCAATGAGCCCCAAGCTCATTCTGTTGGATGAGCCGACGAGTGCGCTCGACCCCGAGATGATCAACGAGGTGCTCGACGTGATGGTCGGGCTCGCCAAGGAGGGCATGACGATGGTCGTTGTGACACACGAGATGGGTTTCGCCCGCAAGGCTGCCGACCGCGTTCTCTTCATGGCGGACGGCGAGATCGTCGAAGAGGCCACTCCCAGCGAGTTCTTCACAAACCCGCAATCGCCGCGTGCCCAGGATTTTCTGTCGAAGATCCTCGATCACTGACTGCATTCGAACACTGACGACAACCGAGACCTGGCCGCCTCGAGCGGGCGAGGAACACAGCAACACACGGAGGAATGAGAGACCAATGAAGCACAAGAAGCTATCACTGATTGCGCTCGCGGGCGCGACCATGCTCGCGCTCTCAGCGTGCGGCGGCGCCGACCCCGGTGCGGACAACGCGCCGGTCGAAGAGACGCCTGAGTTCGAAGAGGGCACAACGATGGCCGAACTGGCCGAGGCCGGCTCCATCACGATCGGGACCAAGTTCGACCAGCCGTTGTTCGGCCTCGTCGGCCCAGACGGAGAGCCTGTCGGCTTCGACGTCGAGATCGGCAAGATCATCGCGGGTCAGCTCGGGATCGCGCCGGAGGACATCGAATGGGTGGAGACCGTTTCCGCCAACCGCGAACCGTTCATCGAGCAAGGTGAGGTCGACATCGTCATCGCGACCTACACCATCAACGACGAGCGCAAAGAGGTCGTCTCGTTTGCCGGCCCGTATTACATGGCAGGGCAGTCGATTTTGACACTCGCGGACAACAATGACATCAAGAACGAAGACGATCTCGTCGGTCAGCCTGTCTGCTCGGTCTCCGGGTCAACTCCTGCCCAGAAGCTCGAAGAGATCGGCGCCGTGACAGTTCTGACCGATACATACTCGAACTGCCTGGAGCCGCTGCGTACCGGCCAGGTTGTGGCCGTCAGCACCGACAACGTGATCCTCGCCGGCCTTGCTGCGCAGAACGAGGGCGAGTTCAAGGTGGCCGGTGAACCGTTCACCGATGAGCCGTACGGGATCGGACTCGCTCTCGAAGACACCGAGTTCCGCGACTGGATCAATGACGTGCTCGAGGAGTCGTACGAAGACGGCAGTTACGAAGAGGCCTGGAACTCGACGGCCGGAGAGATCCTGCCGTACGTCGAGCCGCCGGCAGTCGACCGCTACTGATATCGGCGTCGGCGCGCACAGCGACGCCGTCCACCGGGGTGCGGAAGCACATGTCCGCACCCCGGTACCCCATGAATAGGAAGGACGCAGGTAGTGGACGTCGTCTTCGCGAATCTCGACGAATACCTCAACGGGTTTCTGATGACTCTGAGACTGCTGCTGGTCTCAGGTCTCGCCGCACTTGTGATCGGCACACTCATCGCGACGATGCGCATTTCGCCCGTGACGTCTCTGCGCGGGTTCGCAACGGTGTACACCGAAATCGTCAGGAACACGCCGCTCACTCTCGTGCTGTTCTTCTGCGCGTTCATCCTGCCCTATCTCGGTGCGCGGCTCGACTACGAGGTCTTCGCCATGATCGGGCTCAGCGTCTATACCTCGCCTTTTGTGGCAGAAGCACTCCGGTCCGGCATCAACGGGGTTCCGGTCGGCCAGGCCGAAGCAGCCAGGAGCCTGGGTTTCGGTTTCGGTCAGAGCGTCGGCCTGGTGATCCTGCCGCAGGCATTCCGTATGGTGATTCCACCGCTCATCAACGTTTTCATAGCGCTGACCAAGAACACATCAGTGGCCGGCGGGTTCTTCGTCGCTGAGCTGTTCGCGTCCGGCCGGGAGCTCGCAAACGCGTTCGGCAGCGCCGTTGTGCCGATTTTGCTCGGTGTGGCGACCTTCTACCTGGTGATCACCGTTCCGCTTGGGCTCATCGCGGCCCAACTCGAAAAGAAGTGGGTGATGACCAGATGAGCAACACCGTGGTTCTCTTCGACGCACAGGGCCCGAAGGCACGCAGGCTCTCGCTGATCTTGTCCATCATCGTCGGCCTCGGGATTCTCGCGGGACTCTACTGGCTGATTTCCACGCTCGCCGCCCCGCGTGTGAGCGTTTCGGGCGTCGCGACGCCCGGCATGTTCGACGAGAGTCGTTGGGACATCTTCGTCGACCCCGACATCTGGGGGTTCATCGGTGAGGGCGTCCTGCAGACCCTCCGCGCGGCTGGCGCTGCCGCAGTGCTCGCACTTGTGCTCGGAGTGGTGTTCTCCCTTATGCGCTCTGCGAAGTCGGGCTGGATACGTATTCCGACGGCCATCGTGCTCGAGTTCTTTCGCGGTATGCCCGTGCTGTTGATGATGTTGTTCATCCTGCTGGCGTTCGCCACCGGTGCCTATCTTGCGGTCGTGCTCGCGCTCGGCGTCTACAACGGGGCACTGATAGGTGAAGCACTTCGGGCGGGGTTGGCATCTCTGCCACGCGGGCAGCGTGAGGCAGGGCTCAGCCTCGGCATGCGTGAGTTGCAGTCGAAGATGCTCATCGAGTTTCCGCAGGCATTCCGCCAGATGCTGCCGATCATTCTCGCTCAGCTCGTTGTGCTGCTGAAGGACACGTCGCTCGGGTTCATCGTCGGATACAACGAGCTGATCCGTTCGACGATGAACAATCTCTCGGCGTTCTTCGGCAACCGCTACCTGTTCTCGTTCTTCATCATCACCCTCGCGATCTATCTCGCCATGAACCTCTCACTCTCGTGGTTCGCGCGATGGATCGCGAGACGCACTGAATCAGGGCGCTCCGGTGGCAAAGGTGCCAAGCCCGTGCAGGACGACCCCGCGCTCGCGATCGCAAAGGCAAGCGCCATCGCCAGGCAGTCGAGGGACGGCCACGGCCTCTGACAATCGGTAGACTCGTGGACTGTGTCTGACACTTCACCTATTACCGACGACGCAGTGAACTCTGCCGTCGACGCGGCGATCGCCGCGATCGCCGACGCATCCGATTCTGCGACGCTGAAAGCCGTCCGCGCCGCACACACGGGGGAGTCGTCAGCTCTTGCGAAGCTCAACGGCGAACTCCGGAACGTGGCGCCAGAGCTCAAGGCGCCGCTCGGCAAGCTCGTCGGACAGGCGAGGAGCCGGGTGAACCAGGCGCTTGCAGCACGTGAGGCGCAGATCGTCGAAGCTGAGAACACCGCCCGCCTCGAGGAGGAGGCCGTCGATGTCACGGCTGTGGCCTCACGCTACCGCGCAGGAGCCAGGCACCCCCTCACCATGATGCAGGAGCGTATGGCCGAGGTTTTCACCAGCATGGGCTGGGAGGTCGCAGAGGGGCCTGAGGTCGAGAGCGAGTGGTTCAACTTCGACGCCCTCAATTTCGATGCGGATCACCCCGCTCGCGCGATGCAGGACACCTTCTTCATCGACCCGCCGGCGTCTCACCTCGTGCTGCGCACACACACCTCGCCCGTGCAGGTGCGTTCGCTGCTCGAGCGTGAGCTGCCGCTCTACATCGTGGCGCCCGGCCGGGTCTACCGCACAGACGAACTCGATGCGACGCACACGCCCGTGTTCATGCAGATCGAGGGAATCGCCATCGACAAAGGGCTGACCATGGCCCACCTCAAGGGCACCCTCGATCACTTCGTGAAGTCGATCTTCGGCGACGAGGCGAAGGTGCGACTGCGTCCGAGCTATTTTCCGTTCACCGAGCCGAGTGCGGAACTCGATTTCTGGCATCCGACATTCGTCTCTGGGCCGCGCTGGATCGAGTGGGGCGGCTGCGGCATGGTGCACCCCAACGTGCTGACCGCGGCGGGCATCGATCCGGATGTCTACACCGGGTTCGCCTTCGGCATGGGAATCGAGCGGGGGCTTATGCTGCGCAACAACGTGCAGGACATGCGCGAGATGGTCGAGGGAGACGTTCGTTTCTCTCAGCAGTTCGGAATGGTGGTCTAGAGATGCGAGTGCCCCTCAGCTGGCTCGCTGAATACGTTGACCTCGCGCCGGGGACGACCCCTGAACAGGTTCATGCAGCCCTCGTGCAGGTCGGACTCGAAGAAGAGGGCGTGCACACCTTCGACCTCACCGGTCCGATCGTTGTGGGCGACGTGCTCGACTTCGTCGAAGAGCCCCAGAAGAACGGCAAGACGATCCGCTGGTGCCAGGTGCGCGTCGCCGCAGACGGTGAGGGCGCAGCAGACGGGGGAGACCCGGTGCACGGAATCGTGTGCGGCGCCGACAACTTCTTCGTCGGAGACAAAGTGGTGGTGGCGCTTCCGGGAGCCGTGCTCCCCGGGCCGTTCCCCATTGCCGCACGCAAGACGTACGGGCATGCGTCAGAGGGCATGATCGCCTCTGCACGCGAACTCGGCCTCGGTGAGGATCACAACGGGATTCTCCGGTTGTCGACGCTCGGCATCGATGTCCCGGCAGGCACGGATGCGATGGCGCTGCTCGGGCTCGACGACGCGGCCGTTGAGATCAACGTCACACCTGACCGGGGCTACGCGTTCTCGATCAGGGGAGTCGCCAGAGAGTACTCGCACGCGACAGGCGCCGCGTTCAGGGACCCGGCCGCTCAAGTGCAGCCGGCCCCCCACGACGAGAGCTCGTTCCCGGTGTCGATCGACGACACGGCTCCGATCAGGGATCGCATCGGCTCGGCCGTGTTCGCCACGCGGGTGGTGCGTGGTGTGGATCCGTCCCGGCCGACGCCGGGATGGATGGCGGCCAGGCTGGCGCTCGCCGGCATCCGGTCGATCTCACTGCTCGTCGACATCACGAACTACGTGATGCTCGAGTTCGGGCAGCCCATTCACGGGTACGACCTCGATCGACTCACCGGCGGCATCACCGTCAGACGGGCGAGGGCGGGCGAGACGCTCACCACCCTCGACGACCAGACGAGAACACTCCACCCCGAGGACCTGCTGATCACCGACGGGTCCGGGCCGATCGGCCTCGCCGGGGTGATGGGCGGGGCGACCACGGAGATCGGACCGCAGACGCGCAACGTGCTGATCGAGTCCGCCAACTTCGACCCGGTTTCGATCGCGCGCACGGCCAGGCGGCACAAGCTGCCGAGCGAGGCGTCGAAGCGCTATGAGCGCGGAGTCGACCCGCGCATCGCCGCAGCTGCGGCCGCCCGAGTCGCGCACCTGATGGCCGACCTGGCGGGCGGAATCGCAGACGATTCAGGCACGCTCATCGATACGTCATCACCCCGTGAGGCCATCTCTCTGCCGAAGGACTACGCGCAGAGACTCGTCGGAGTCGATTACACCGACGACGAGGTGCGCTCGGCACTCGCCGAGATCGGCGCGACCGTCTCAGACGGCGACGAGGAGATGCTCGTCCACCCGCCGAGCTGGCGGCCGGACATCACGGGCAAACCCGACCTCGCCGAGGAGATCGCGAGAATCATCGGATACAACAGGATTCCGCTGATGCTGCCGACGGCTCCCCCCGGTCGCGGTCTCACGCACTCCCAGCGCCTGAGGCGGCTGGTCGCCGACACCCTCGCGGCGGCCGGGTCGACAGAGGTGCTCGCGTACCCGTGGGCGAGCGCCGCCCACAACGACGTCTTCGGTCGGCCGACACCGGGAACCGCGGCGGCGATCAGGGTCGCCAACCCGCTCGACCAGACGACTCCGTTCCTGAGGCGCTCCCTGATCCCCGGGCTGATGGAGGTCGCGAAGCGCAACGTCTCCCGTGGTCTGACCGACCTCTCGCTGTTCGAGGTCGGCCTGGTCTTCCTGCCGGAAGAGGGTGTGAGCTACGGACAGGCAGAGATGCCAGACGGCAGGTCCATGCCGAGTGCCGCCGATCTCGAGAACCTGCACAAGGGCATCCCGGCACAGCCTCGCCACATCGGCGCCCTCATCCTCGGCAACAGCGTTCCGAAGCAGCCCGGTCAGGCACCGATCCCCACCGGCATCGCCGACGCGCTGGACGTGGTCAGGCAGATCGAGCTCGCCGTGAGGACACCTCTCGAGATCGTGCAGGGCAGGCACCAGGCCATGCACCCCGGACGCACAGCAGAGCTGCGGCTGAACGGCACGACCATCGGTTATGCCGGTGAGCTGCTTCCCGCCATCGCCGAAGACGCCGACCTGCCGCGGGTCGTCGGGGTGGTCGAACTCGACCTCGACGCGCTCATCACCGCGAGCGAGGGCGTCTTCAACGCCTCGGCCATCCGCACCTACCCGGCGGCGACACAGGACCTCTCGCTCGTGGTCCCACGTGATGTCGCCGCTGCAGACGTCGGCGCCGCCGTTCGTGAGGGAGCGGGAGAGCTGCTCGAAGACATCCGCCTCATCGACGACTACCGCGGGCAGGGGATCACCCCGGGCACGAAGAGCCTCACTTTCGCCCTGCGGTTCCGGGCAGCGGATCGCACGCTGACGGCCGCAGAGGCCAGTGAGGCGAAGCTCGCCGGCGCATCGGTGGCCGCCGAGCGCTTCGGCGCTGCCGTCCGCGAATAGCGGTCTGACATGAATCCGGTCGACTGGCTCTTCGACGCGCAGCTGGTGATCGGCGACCAGGTCATTCTCTGGCGCGAGGTGATCGGCAACGTGTTCGGCCTGCTGAGTGCGCTCGGGGGCATGCGCCGCAAGGTGTGGGCATGGCCGGTCGGCATCGTCGGCAACGTGCTGCTGTTCACCGTGTTCGTGGGGGCGATCTTCGACACCCCGAACCCCGTCAACCTGCTCGGACAGGCCGGGCGGCAGATCATGTTCGTCATCGTGTCTGTGTACGGATGGATGCAGTGGCGCAGGAGCAGGCACGTGCCGGGCGGCACGGCGGTGACGCCGCGTTGGGCCTCCAATCGCACACGGGTGCTTCTCGTGGTCGTGCTCGTCGGGGGGACCCTGGCGCTGACCCCCCTGTTCCGTGCCCTCGGATCCTATGAGCCCGTCTGGGCAGACGCCTGGATCTTCGTCGGTTCGCTGCTCGCCACCTACGGCATGGCCAAGGGCTGGACAGAGTTCTGGCTGATCTGGGTGGCTGTCGACATCGTCGGCGTGCCGCTGCTCGTCGGCGCCGGATATTACGCCTCTGCCGCGATGTATGTCTTCTACGGGGCGTTCACCCTGATTGGATTCGTGGTGTGGGCGCGCACCCAGCGCAGAGACCGGGTGAGCATCGAGACCGCCTTTCCCGATCCGGTCGTGCGACGCCACGGCGCAGCGGATGCCTCGCAGGGCGCGGATGCCTCGCGCGGCGCGGAAGAGACGCACAAGACGGACGGTGCGACGCAGTGAGCCTTGCCGCCCCCGAGTCCGGAACACTCGACGCAGACGCCGTGTACACCTCGTTCGTCGAGTGGGTGACGGAGTCCGGCCTGACCCTGTATAACGCCCAGGACGAATCCCTGATCGAGATCGTCTCCGGCGCGAACCTCATTCTCAGCACGCCGACGGGAACCGGCAAGTCGCTCGTGGCGGTCGGTGCCCATTTCAGCGCCCTCGCCGCGGGCAAGAGGTCGTTCTACACGGCGCCGATCAAGGCGCTCGTGAGTGAGAAGTTCTTCTCTCTCGTCGAGATCTTCGGCGCCGAGAACGTGGGGATGATGACCGGAGACTCCGCGGTCAACGCCGATGCGCCCATCGTCTGCTGCACGGCCGAGATCCTGGCGAACCTCGCGCTGCGCCACGGGGACCAGGCGCCTGTTGACCTCGTGGTGATGGACGAGTTCCACTTCTATGGCGACAGCGAACGGGGCTGGGCCTGGCAGGTTCCGCTCATCAGCCTGCCAGACGCGCAGTTCGTGCTGATGTCGGCGACGCTCGGAGATGTGAGCGATCTCGCCACCGACCTGTCACGGCGAACCGGCAGGCCGACGGCATCCGTCACGGGCGTCGAACGTCCGGTTCCGCTCACGTTCTTCTATGAGTCGGCGCCGATCCATGAGACCGTCGACGAGCTGCTCAACACCGACCGCGCGCCCGTGTACGTCGTTCACTTCTCGCAGGCGGCAGCTCTCGAGCGGGCCCAGGCGCTCACAAGCGCCAAGGTGGCCACGCGCGAGCAGCGTGACCGCATCGCCGAGCTCATCGGAGGGTTCCGGTTCACAACGGGATTCGGAAAAACGCTCTCTCGGCTGCTTCGGCTCGGCATCGGTGTGCACCACGCCGGGATGCTCCCGAAGTATCGACGCCTCGTCGAACAGCTCGCGCAGCGCGGGGTCCTGCGGGTCATCTGCGGCACCGACACCCTCGGTGTGGGCATCAATGTGCCGATCCGAACCGTGCTGCTCACGGCCCTCACGAAGTTCGACGGCACACGGATGCGCCAGCTGAACGCCAGGGAGTTCCACCAGATCGCCGGGAGGGCGGGGCGGGCGGGCTACGACACGGCCGGGACTGTCGTCGCGCAGGCGCCCGAGCACGAGACCGAGAACCTCAAGGCGATTGAGAAGGCCGGCGACGACCCCAAAAAGAAGCGCAAGATCGTGCGCAAGAAGGCGCCTGACGGCTTCGTGTCGTGGGGTGAGGCGTCGTTCACGCGTCTGATCGACGCTCAGCCCGAGCAGCTGACCTCGAGCATGACGATGACGAGCGCCATGGTGATCAACGTCGTCGCCCGCGGTGGCGACGTGCTCTCGAACATGCGCCGGCTCATCTTCGACAACCACGAACCCCGCCAGAGGCAGTACGAACTCGCGCGCCGGGCGCTCGGCATCTTTCGAACACTCGTGCGCGCGGGCATCGTCGCCGTCGATGACAACGGCGGAATAGCGCTCACCGTCGACCTTCAGCCGAACTTCGCGCTCAACCAGCCTCTGTCGACGTTCTCGCTCGCGGCGTTCGAACTGCTCGACCAGGAGTCACAGACGTTCGCCCTCGACGTCATCTCTGTCGTCGAGGCGACACTCGATGATCCTCGTGCGGTGCTCAGCCAGCAGCAGTTCCAGGCACGGGGTGAAGCCGTCGCCGCGATGAAGGCGGACGGCGTCGACTATGACGAGCGGATGGAACTGCTCGAACAGGTCACACATCCGCAGCCGCTCGGCGAGATGCTGACAGCGGCTTTCGAGGAGTATCGCGCGGCGGTGCCGTGGGTTGCGGACTTCGAGCTCAGCCCCAAGTCTGTTGTGCGCGATCTGTACGAGCGAGCTATGTCGTTCGGTGAATACATCTCGTTCTACAAACTGGCCCGCTCAGAGGGTGTTGTGCTCAGATACCTCTCCGACGCCTATCGAACCCTGCGCCAGACCGTTCCCAGCGACATGAGAACCGACGAGCTCAGTGACCTGATCGAGTGGCTCGGTGAGCTCGTGCGACAGGTCGACTCCAGTCTTCTCGACGAGTGGACGGAACTCGTCAACCCCGACCCGAGCGAGCACGAGGCACACGAGAACGAGATCGTGCCACCAGCGCCCAGGCGTCTGACCGGCAACACGAGGGCCTTCCGCATCCTCGTGCGCAACGAGCTGTTCAGGCGGGTTCGGCTCGCCGCACTCGAGCGCTACGACGAGCTGGGCGAGCTCGACGCCTCGAGCGGATTCGACGCGGATCGCTGGGGTGAGGCGATGGACGGCTATTTCGCCGAGCACAACGAGCTGCTGACCGGTCCGAACGCACGCGGGCCCGCCCTGCTCATCCTCGACGAGGGCCCTCAGACGTGGACGGCACGCCAGATCTTCGACGATCCCGCCGGCGACCACGACTGGGGTATCAGCGCTGAGGTGGATCTCGGCGCGTCAGACGAAGCCGGTGAAGCAGTCGTCCGGGTGACGGATGTGAACCGGATGTGATCCGGCTGCGGCGTGGATGTCGACGCGAGTGGCGCGTGAACCGATTTCGGTTGTAGTGTTGGCGCATGGAATTCGTCAGCAGCACCGTTTCTCGGCAGGGCCTCGTTCCTGTTGTGCTGCGTCGACGCCGATAGGCGACGCCTGCCGACCCCGGTTTCAGGGGAAGAACGCGGGCGCCGCCGATCCCCGTCCGCCGTTCTCTCAATAAGGTAGATTCCATGTCTCTCTCTGTGGCTGTTGCCGGTGCCTCCGGATATGCAGGCGGCGAGCTGCTTCGCCTGCTCGCCGACCATCCCGACCTCGACGTGCGCACGGTGACTGCGCACTCCAACGCCGGCCAGCCCCTGGCCTCCGCTCAGCCCCAGCTCCGGTCGCTGTCGCACCTGACGCTCGCAGAGACCACACCGGAGACGCTCGCCGGGCACGACGTTGTGTTCCTCGCGCTTCCGCACGGAAAATCAGGTGAGCTGACTGCTCACCTCGACCCCTCGACCCTCGTGGTCGACTGCGGGGCGGACCACCGGCTGACGAGCACAGACGACTGGGCGGCGTTCTATGGCGGCGACTACTTCGGCGCATGGGCGTATGGCGTGCCAGAGCTCATCGTGGGCAACGGCAAACAGCGTGACCACCTCGTCGGCGCGACGCGAATAGCAGCTCCGGGCTGCAACGCGAGCACCATCGCACTCTCGCTCGCACCCGGCATAGCCGCGGGTGTCATCGAGTCTCGCGACATCGTGTCCGTGCTCGCCGTCGGACCTTCCGGAGCAGGCAAAGCGCTCAAACCGCACCTTCTCGCGAGCGAGGTGCTCGGGTCGGCGAATCCCTATGCTGTCGGCGGAACACACCGTCACATACCCGAGATCACGCAGGCTCTTCGCGGAGCGGGTGCGACAGACGTGACGCTCTCGTTCACCCCGGTGATCGTTCCGATGTCGAGGGGCATCCTCGCCACGAGCACCGCCAGGATCGCCGACGGCGCAAGCGCTCACGACATTCGTGCCGCCTGGCAGAGCGCCTACGGCGACGAGAGGTTCGTGCAGCTTCTCGCAGAGGGGGACTTTCCGCGCACGGCGGACGTGCTCGGCGCGAACACGATGCTGATGGGGCTCGCCGTCGACGAGACAGCGGGGCGTGTTGTTGTGGTGACAGCCGTCGACAACCTGGCGAAGGGCACTGCGGGAGCAGCCATCCAGTCGGCGAACATCGCCACCGGGCTCGACGAGTCCACCGGCCTCAGCGTGAACGGAGTGGCGCCATGAGCGTGACAGCAGCACAGGGGTTCGCCGCGAGCGGTGTGGCAGCCGGTCTGAAATCGACGGGCGACCCCGACCTCGCCCTCGTGGTCAACAGAGGGCCGAAGCAGGCAGCCGCCGCGGTGTTCACGAGCAACAGGGCGAAGGCGAACCCGATCATCTGGTCGCAACAGGTCGTGTCAGACGGTGTCGTCTCAGCCATTGTGCTCAACTCGGGCGGTGCGAACTGCTTCACCGGATCGCAGGGCTTCCAGACCACCCACACGACGGCAGAGGCGGTCGCAGACGCGCTCACGGTGTCGGCCGGCGACGTGCTGGTCTGCTCGACGGGGCTCATCGGCGACCAACTCGACAGCGACAAGCTCATCGCCGGGGTCACGGCGGCCGCGGCGGCTCTCGCTGATGACGGCGGTGCGGATGCCGCACGGGCGATCATGACCACAGACTCGGTGCCGAAGATGGCGACCGTGCACGGCGACGGCTGGGTGATCGGCGGTGTCGCGAAGGGTGCGGGCATGCTGGCCCCTGGACTTGCCACGATGCTCGTGGTCATCACAACGGATGCCGACCTCGAGTCGGCAGACCTCGACACGTCGCTGCGTGAGGCGACCAGGCTGACCTTCGACCGGCTGGACTCAGACGGTTGCATGTCGACGAATGACCAGGTGACCCTCATGGCATCAGGCGCCTCTGGTGTTGTGCCAGACGCCACGAGCTTCACGGCTGCGCTCACCGCCGTGTGCGCCGACCTCGCCGCGCAACTGCAGGCGGATGCAGAGGGCGCGAGTCACAGGATCAACATCGAGGTCATCGGCGCCGCTTATGAAGACGACGCGGTAGAGGTCGGTCGTGCCGTGGCGAGGAGCAACCTCTTCAAGACGGCGATCTTCGGAAACGACCCCAACTGGGGGCGTGTGCTCGCTGCGATCGGGACCACGTCGGCGGACTTCGACCCGTATGCGGTCGATGTGAGTTTCAACGGAGTGCGCCTCTGCCATGCGGGTGCACCGGACCAGTCCCGTGAGCTCGTCGACCTGTCTCCGCCGAACGTGCACGTGCTGATCGATCTGAAGAAAGGCCGCGCGCGCGCCGTCATCGCCACCAACGACCTCACGCACGACTATGTGCACGAGAACAGCGCGTACTCGAGCTAGAGATGACAACAGAGGATTTCGTCACGCCCCAGGAGGCGTTGGACAAGGCTGGAGTTCTGATTGAGGCCCTGCCGTGGCTGAGGCGGTATCACGGCGCCGTTGTGGTGGTGAAGTTCGGCGGGAATGCCATGGTGTCGGCGGAGCTCAAGCAGGCGTTCGCAGAGGACGTGGTGTTCCTGCGGCTGGCCGGGCTGAAGCCCGTGGTTGTGCACGGAGGCGGGCCGCAGATCTCTGCTCGACTGGACCGGTTGGGCGTGGCGAGCGAGTTCAAGGGCGGATACCGGGTCACAACTGCAGAGACCATGGCGGTGGTGCGCGACGTGCTTCGGCACGAGGTGAATCGCGAACTCGTTGATCTCATCAATGCCCACGGTGACCTCGCTGTCGGCATGAGCGGCGAAGACGCCTCCCTGTTCACCGGAAGGCGCCGTGGGGTTGTCATCAACGGCGTCGACGTCGACCTCGGACTCGTCGGCGACATCGTGGCCGTCGATCCTTCGAGCATCCACGGGGTGATCGAGGCCGGACGGATCCCCGTCGTCTCGTCCATCGCTCCCGACGCAGACGTTCCCGGGCAGTCCCTCAACGTGAACGCGGATGCCGCGGCGGCGGCACTCGCCGTCGGGCTGGCCGCCGAGAAGCTCCTGATGCTCACCGACGTCGCCGGTCTCTACAGCGACTGGCCCGACCGGGAGTCGCTGGTGTCCGTCATCGATGTCGCCGACCTGCGTGAGCTGCTTCCGTCGCTCGAGTCCGGGATGATCCCGAAGATGACGGCCTGTCTGGAAGCCGTGGACGGCGGTGTCGGAAACGCGGCGATCATCGATGGCCGTGTGCCCCACTCGATCCTGCTCGAGGTGTTCACACGTCGCGGGATCGGCACGCAGGTGGTCCCCGGCTCAGGCGAGAGCACAGACGAGAGTGCGGCAGGACGAGAGGAACTCGTATGAACGAGTGGATTCAGAAAGCCGGTGACGACATGATGCCCGTGTTCGGCACCCCGAAAGCCATGCTCGTCGCGGGCGACGGGTGCTGGGTCACCGATGTGGACGGAAAGAGATACCTCGACTTCTTGGGAGGGATCGCCGTCAACGTGCTCGGCCACGGGCATCCGGCCGTCGTCGAGGCCATTTCACGGCAGGCGGCGTCGCTGATCCACGTCTCGAACTTCTTCGTCTCTGCTCCGCAGCTCGAGCTGGCAGCCCGCCTCAAGCGGATCGCCGGAGCCGGTGACGACGGCCGAGTGTTCTTCTGCAATTCGGGCACAGAAGCCAACGAGGCGGCGTTCAAGCTCGCTCGTCTCCACTCCGACGGCACCAGGCAGCGCATCCTCGCGCTCGACGGCGCGTTCCATGGGCGCACGATGGGCGCGCTCGCGCTGACGGCGAAAGCCGCATACCGGGATCCCTTCGCCCCTCTGCCGGCAGGAGTCGAGCACATCAGCCCCACCCTCGAGGCACTTGAGGCGGCGATCGACGACACCGTCGCAGCGGTTGTCGTTGAGCCGATCCAGGGTGAGGCGGGTGTTGTCCCGCTCCCAGACGGGTTCCTCGCCCGCGCGAGGGAGCTGACGAGCGCCCATGGCGCGCTTCTCGTCATCGATGAGATCCAGACCGGCGTCGGTCGCACCGGGGATTGGTTCCGCTACCAGCGCGCAGAGATCGTTCCGGATGCCGTGACACTGGCCAAAGGGCTCGGCGGCGGCGTTCCGATCGGCGCCATGGTGACGTTCGGCGCGGCGTCGAAGCTGTTCGGCGCAGGCCAGCACGGCACCACCTTCGGGGGCAACCCGCTCGCCACGGCCGCAGCGAACGCAGTGCTCGCCGAGATCGAGAGGGCCGGTCTCGTTGAGAACGCCAGGATCCGTGGCGATCAGATCCGGCGGAGCGTGGAGGGAATCGGTTCCCACCTGGTTTCCGGAACCCGCGGTGCCGGGCTGTTGATCGGGATCGCGCTCTCAGCCCCCGTCGCCTCCCGGATCGTGACGGCTGCGCAGGATCTGGGCCTGATCGTCAATGCACCGAACGACACAACCATCCGGCTCGCCCCGCCTTTGATCGTCGGCGATGCCGAGGTCGCCGAGTTCGACAGGATCTTCAGGCGCGCGCTCGAGACCATCGAGAGCGGCGCCGACCTTCTCGCACCGAGCACACCATCCGTCAGATGAGAACGAGAGCACAACCATGACACGTCACTTTCTGCGCGACGACGATCTGAGCCCACGAGAGCAGGCAGAGGTGCTCGACCTCGCCATCGAGCTCAAGCAGAACCGCTGGTCTCGTCGACCGCTCGAGGGGCCGCAGACCGTTGCGGTGATCTTCGACAAGTCGTCGACGAGGACGCGTGTCTCTTTCGCCGTCGGCATCGCAGACCTCGGCGGGATCCCGTTGATCATCTCGACCGCGAACAGTCAGCTGGGCGGAAAGGAGACCGCATCCGACACCGCACGGGTGCTCGAGCGCCAAGTCGCCGGAATCGTGTGGCGCACATATGCGCAGTCCGGTCTCGAAGAGATGGCCGCGGGCACGTCGGTTCCCGTGGTCAACGCCCTCAGCGATGACTTTCACCCCTGCCAGCTGCTCGCCGACCTGCTCACCATCCGCGAGCACCGCGGTGACCTGGCCGGCCAGACCCTGACTTTCGTCGGCGACGGCGCGTGCAACATGGCGCAGTCGTATCTGCTCGCGGGCGCGACAGCCGGAATGCACGTGCGCATCGCTTCGCCAGAGGGATACACGCCGAACGACGGGGTGGTTCGAGACGCACAACGCATTGCCGCAGAGACGGGCGGCTCCGTTGCCGTGCTCACCGATCTGCGCGAGGCTGTCGGCGGTGCGGACGTTGTGGTGACGGACACCTGGGTGTCCATGGGCAAAGAAGAAGAGAAGGCGAAGCGCGTCGCCGACCTCGGCGAATACCGCGTCGACACCGAGGTTCTCGGACTGGCCAAAGACGATGCGGTTTTTATGCACTGCCTTCCCGCCGACCGCGGATACGAGGTGACCTCGGAGGTCATCGACGGCCCGCAGAGCATCATCTGGGACGAAGCAGAGAACCGATTGCACGCTCAGAAAGCGCTCCTCGTCTGGCTTCTGGAACGCGCCCGCACGTGAGTGCCGCAGCGCTTATGCCGAGTGCGGGTCAGGCAGAGCGGATCCGCGGACTGGACATCGCGAGAGGTCTCGCCGTCCTCGGGATGTTCGCCGCTCACATCATCCAGCCCGAGCCGCTCGATCTGACGACGCCAAGCACCTGGATCGGGATCGTCGACGGACGTGCGTCGATCCTGTTCGCGGTGCTCGCCGGCGTGTCGATAGCGATCCTCTCTGGCCGGCGGACCCCGGCGACCGGGATGGCGCTCGTGCAGGCGAGAATGCGCATCACAACCCGTGGAGTGCTGATCTTCGCACTCGGCGGCCTGCTCACCCTGCTCGATGCCGGCGTCGCCGTGATCCTGGAGTACTACGCAGTGCTCTTTGTGCTCGCGCTTCCGTTCCTCAGGTGGCGACCGCTCTCGCTTTTCACCCTCGCCGCTGTTCTCGCCGTTGTTATGCCGGTCGCACAGACGGCTGCGGCGGCGTTTCTGCAGAATCTCGACTCCGAGTCGATGATCAGCACGCTGCTCGTCGACGGCTGGTATCCGGCCCTCGTCTGGATCGTGTTCGTGCTCGTCGGCCTCGGCATCGGGCGCCTCGACCTCGAAGACGGGTCGGTGCAGAGGCTCGTGCTCGCGATCGGTGTCGGACTGGCAGCCATCGGCTACACCCTCGGCTCGATCACGGCGACCGTCTGGGGGGTGCCTGAGAGCGACGTGAGGCTCGGCACGTCACGCTGGGAAAGCCTGTGGACCGTCGCACCGCACAGCGGAAGCCCTTTCGAAGTGGTCGGCTCGACGGGTTTCGCGCTCGCTGTGATCGCGCTGTGCCTGCTCGTCGCACGACCGCTGCGCATCGTGCTGTTCCCGGTCGCCGCGGTCGGGCAACTGGCGCTCACGGCATACAGCATGCACATCGTCGCCCTGTTCGTTCTGCAGGCCACTCCGGAGGGGTCGCCGTTCGCCTCGCTGACGTACTCGCCAGACACAACGGCGATCTTTTTGTGGTTCGCGGTCGCAACGATGATCTGCTGCACGCTCTGGGTGCTCGTCATCGGTCGCGGGCCGTTCGAATCGCTGCTCTCATCGGTCTCACGTCGTGCTGCGTCCCCCGGGCGCAACCGAGCGGTGAGCGCCGACGCAGACAACCCTCGGTAAACTGATCACATCCCCACTTTCTTAGGAGCAACAACTATGGCGGAACGCGTCGTCCTCGCATATTCAGGCGGTCTTGACACCTCAGTGGGCATCGGCTGGTTGAAGGACGCCACCGGCAAAGAGGTGGTCGCGCTCGCCATCGACGTGGGCCAAGAGGGCGAGGACATGGATGTCGTGCGGCAGCGCGCCCTCGACTGCGGCGCAGTCGAGTCGGTTGTCGTCGATGCCAAAGACGAGTTCGCCAGCGACTACCTCGTTCCCGCGATCAAGGCGAACGCGCTGTACCAGAAGCGCTACCCCCTCGTCTCCGGCCTCAGCCGGCCCCTGATCGCGAAGTACCTCGCGTCGACGGCGAAAGAGCTCGGCGCGAACAGCGTGGCGCACGGGTGCACGGGCAAGGGAAACGACCAGGTGCGCTTCGAGGCCGCGGTCGCGGCCCTCGCACCCGAGCTCACCAGCATCGCACCGGTCCGCGATCTCGCGCTCACCCGCGACAAGGCCATCATCTATGCGCAGGAGCACAACCTGCCCATCGAGCAGTCGAAGAAGAGCCCGTACTCGATCGACCAGAACGTCTGGGGTCGTGCTGTCGAGACCGGATTCCTCGAAGACCCCTGGAACGCGCCGATCGAAGACCTGTACACCTACACGAAGAACCCCGCAGAAGCGGGCGCGCCGACCGAGGTCGTCATCACGTTCGACCAGGGAGTTCCCGTTGCGATCGACGGCCAGGCCGTCACACCGCTCCAGGCCGTCGAGCGGATGAACCGCCTCGCCGGCGACCAGGGAGTCGGTCGCATCGACATCGTCGAAGACCGTCTTGTCGGCATCAAGAGCCGTGAGGTCTACGAATCGCCGGCTGGAATCGCCTACATCGCCGCTCACGAAGAGCTCGAGAACATGACCGTCGAGCGTGACCTTGCGCGGTACAAGCGAACCGTCGAGTCCAAGTGGGCGGAGCTCGTCTATGACGGCCTCTGGTTCTCTGGCCTCAAGAAGGCGCTCGACGTCTTCATCGATGAGACGCAGAAGCACGTCACCGGCGACATCCGCTTGAAACTCCACGCCGGGACCGCGGTTGTCACCGGCCGCCGCAGCGAAGAGAGCCTCTACGACTTCAACCTCGCCACCTACGACACCGGCGACACCTTCGATCAGTCCATGGCGAAGGGCTTCATCGAGCTCTGGTCGCTGCCGAGCAAGATCTCGGCCCGTCGCGACGCCGGAAGGTGATGATGGCTGAGAATCGGGGGGCCGAGGCCGGCGCACTGTGGGGAGGGCGCTTCTCGAGCGGACCGTCGCCCGAACTCGCCGCGCTCAGCAGGTCCACCCAGTTCGACTGGGAGCTCGCGCTCTACGACATCGCCGGCTCCCGTGCCCACGCGAAGGCCTTGCACGCGGCCGGTTATCTCGACGAGGCCGAGCTGCAGAGGATGCTCACAGCGCTCGACGCTCTCGCCGGAGCGGTCGAGTCCGGGGCGTTCGCCGCAACAGACGATGACGAGGATGTGCATTCAGCGCTGGAACGCGGGCTGATCGAGTTCGCCGGAACAGAGCTCGGCGGCAAGCTTCGAGCGGGCCGCAGCAGGAACGACCAGATCGCGACGCTCGTGCGGTTGTACCTGCTCGACCACGCGCGCACCATCGGCCGACAGATGATCCAGCTCATCGACGCGATCGTGTCGCAGACCGAGGCGCATCCGGCAGCGGCGATGCCGGGCAGAACGCACCTGCAGCACGCACAGCCGGTTCTGCTCGCGCATCATCTGCTTGCGCACGCCTGGCCGCTCGTGCGCGACCTCGAACGCATCACCGAGTGGATGGTTCGAGCCTCTGCCTCGCCATACGGTTCCGGGGCTCTCGCCGGGAGCTCGCTCGGGCTCGACCCGAGACTCGTTGCACGTGAGCTCGGTCTCGACCGGCCGACAGAGAACTCGATAGACGCGACGGCCAGCCGTGACGTGGTCGCGGAGTTCGCCTTCATCGCCTCTCTCGTCGGGATCAACCTCTCGAGGTTCGCCGAAGAGATCATCGTCTGGAACACGCGCGAGTTCGATTTCGTGACGCTCGACGACGGATACTCGACCGGGTCGAGCATCATGCCGCAGAAGAAGAACCCGGACATCGCAGAGCTCGCGCGTGGCAAGTCCGGTCGTCTCATCGGAAACCTGACCGGGCTTCTCGCGACGCTCAAGGGGATTCCCCTCGCGTACAACCGGGATCTTCAAGAAGACAAGGAGCCCGTGTTCGACTCCGTGCGCACCCTCGAGATCCTGCTTCCCGCATTCACCGGCATGGTCGCCACGCTGCGATTCAATACCGAACGAATGGCAGAGCTCGCTCCGCAGGGGTTCTCGCTCGCGACGGATGTCGCTGAGTGGCTGGTCAAGCAGGGTGTTCCCTTCCGCGATGCCCACGAGGTCTCTGGTGGACTCGTCAGGTTCTGTGAGGAGAACGGCTACGAGCTTCACGAGCCGAGTGACGAGCAACTGGCATCCGTGTCGCCGAAACTGACGCCGGACGTCAGGTCGGTGCTCACCGTCGACGGGTCCATCGGGTCGAGGACGGGCATCGGCGGCACGGCACCGGAGCGTGTGGCGGACCAGCGGGCGGCTCTGACGGAGCGTGTGCGGGTTCTGACCGGCCTTCTCTCACCCGGATTGTGAACCGCGAGTTCTTTCTGCGGTCAGCCGTCGAGGTGGCGCCGCAGCTTCTTGGGGCCGTTCTCAGCCACACCACAGACGACGGCACGGTCTCGGTGCGCCTCACCGAGGTCGAAGCCTATGTCGGCCAGGGTGTCGATCCTGGGTCTCATGCGTTCAGGGGACAGACCAAGAGGAACGCCACGATGTTCGGCGAGCCGGGCCACCTGTACACCTATTTCACCTACGGGATGCATGTGTGCGGCAACATCGTCTGCTCGCCACCCGGTGAGGCGTCAGGTGTGCTCCTTCGCGCCGGCGAGATCGTGCACGGCATCGATCTCGCCAGGGCCAGGCGGACGACGAGCAAACGCGACAGCGATCTCGCACAGGGGCCGGGGAGGCTGGCCGTTGCGCTCGGCCTCACCCTGAACGACGACGGTTCAGACGTCTTCGCCCACCCTTTCGCGCTCGAGATCTCGACGCCTGAGCCGGTGGTGGCCGAGAGCCCGCGCACAGGAGTCAGCGGACCAGGCGGGAGCGCAGACTATCCGTGGCGGTTCTTCGTTCCGGGTGAGCCGACGGTCTCGCCGTATAAAAAGCATCCGACGGCTTAGCGCGGGTCAGGCCGCGAGCAGGGTGAGCGCGGCGCTGCCGCAGGCCCAGATCAGGCTGGCCAGAGTGCCGATGATGAACCGTTCGCGTGCCTCGGCAGCTGCCAGCTCGGTGAACCGGCCGACACCTTTGATCGCCACGACCACCGCTATCGCCTCGGGAAAGCCGGCGAGCAGCGATGCCGTGACAGCGAGGCGCTCGAGAACGCCTATCGTGAGGCCGCCGCGAAGGACCTCGTGCTGGGCGGGCGGGGGAGCTGTCGTGTCTCTCGGCGCAGGGTCTGCGTCCACGGCAACCAGGATGCCTCCGTGCGTGCCGTGCCGCACAGACCCCTTCGTCGCCAGCCGAAGCACGTATGTTGCCGCGGGCCCTCCACCGAGAACCGAGATCAACACGCTGAGCGCAGCGAGCACAACCGTGACGACCGGTGGCCCGGGCGGCATGGGCAGCGACACCAGCACGATGACGAGCGCCAGCAGGCCCGCGGCTATCGAGATGAGGTCGTTCTTCTTCATGCGGATCGCCAGAATGCAGACGGCGATGATCGCGAGGGCGAGCACCGTCACGGTGATCCAGAACAGAATCGGCGCGAGTGCTGATGACATTTACCGCTCGTCTCCGTTCACGTGATGGTCGATCGTCATGAGAAGTCTGACAAGTGCCTCTGACGCCGCCTCTTCCGCCCTGATGCCCGCCGTGCGCGCCCGCAGGCTCACGGCGCCTGCGGTGATCCCGATCCGTTCGGCGGCGTCTGCCTGACTCAGGCCGGATTGAAGCAGGTCGAAGAGCTCCCAGCCGCCGTCTGTGCGCTTGTCGCGCAGCATGATCAGAAGTGTGACGAGCGCCTCGGCGTCGTCGCCGCGCAGCGCTTCGCCGTCGTCATCGGCGCGGGCGCCGGATTCGGGCGACTCGGCGGAGAGCGCGAATCGCACGGCCGACTTCTTGGCGCGGGTGACGGCGTCGCGTGCCGCATAGAAAGCGCTGCCCGTCGCCTCCCGCGTCGCCTCTGGCAGCGGACGCCGCACAGAGCCGATGCCGACCCCGACGCTCCACTGTTCAGTGCGCGTGAGCATGGTGATCAGTGACATGGCTGTGCGTGCAGATGCGGTGATGACCTGCAGCTCATCACCGGCGGTGCGGTCTGGCGCCAGCACGAGGTCGGAGGTGTGCTCGTCGCTGATCCGACGGAGCATGTCGTCGACGATGTCGCGAGTGTGCCGGCTGTCGATCTGGTCTGCCGTGAGAACAAACATGAAACGCCTCTTTAGGTTATGATCTCAATATCATCATGTTTAGGAAATATCCATAATACACAGAAGTTGAGTCTGCTGCCTCAATCGAACCGACAATGGGCGCTGGTACTGTGAATGCGTGGCAAACCCGGTTCTCACCTCGCAGTCCAATGATCCCTCGTTCGACGACATTTGGGAGGAACTCGTCTGGCGTGGCTTTGTGCACGTCTCCACAGATGAGACGGAGCTGAAGAAGCTGCTCTCCGGCCCTCCCATCACCTACTACTGCGGATTCGACCCGACGGCACCCAGTCTGCACCTCGGCAACCTCATGCAGCTGATGCTCATGCGCCGCCTGCAACTTGCGGGGCATCGTCCCCTCGGCCTGGTGGGAGGATCGACCGGTCTCATCGGTGATCCGCGGCCAACCGCAGAACGCACTCTCAACGAGCGCGAGGTCGTCGAAGAGTGGGTCGGATACCTGCAGGAGCAGATCGCCAAGTTCCTCAGTTTCGGCGGCGACAACGCGGCGACGCTCGTGAACAACCTGGACTGGACCGCGCCCATGTCTGCCATCGACTTTCTGCGTGACATCGGCAAGCACTACCGTGTCGGAACCATGCTCAAGAAAGACGCCGTAAGTGCGCGGCTCAACTCGGACGAGGGCATCAGCTACACCGAGTTCAGCTACCAGATTCTGCAGGGCCTCGATTTTCGCCAGCTGTACGTGGACCACGGCTGTGTGCTGCAGACCGGTGGAAGCGACCAATGGGGCAACCTCACGAGTGGGGTCGACCTCATCCACCGCATGGAACGGGCATCGGTCCATGCGATCGGCACGCCGCTCCTCACCACGTCAGACGGCAAGAAGTTCGGCAAGAGCGAGGGCAACGCGATCTGGCTCGATCAGACGATGACGAGTCCGTACGCGTTCTATCAGTTCTGGCTGAACATCGATGACAGCGATGTGGTGAAGATGCTCAAGATCTATACGTTCCTGACGCGCTCCGAGATCGAAGAGTACGAGACCGCCGTCGCCGAAGAGCCATTCAAGCGCGCTGCGCAGAAGCGGCTCGCACATGACGCCACGGAACTCGTGCACGGAACAGCAGCGACCGAAGCCGCCATCGCTGCGTCGGCGGCGCTCTTCGGGCAGGGCGATCTCGAGGCTCTCGATGCAGCGACCCTTGAATCCGCTCTCGGCGAGCTGCCGACGGCGAGGGGCGACGGTGACGCGCAGATCGCGCAGCTGCTCGTCGACACCGGGCTCACCTCGAGCCTGGGGGAGTCGAGGCGTGCGATCAGCCAGGGGGGTGTCTACCTGAACAACCGCAAGGTGGACGACGGCGCGCAGACCGTGCGAGACGCCCTTCTGCACGGCAGGTTCGCGGTGCTTCGTCGCGGAAAAAAGACCCTCGCCGGAATCGTCGGCACGAGTGCCGAGTAGGCCGACAGGCGCGACACGCCCGGGCCGCACGTCAGATTTGCGAGAGGGTGACGTTCACCGTAATGTAATCACTCGTTACCCCAAAGGTGCGGCGGAGCGGAAGAGCTCGCCGGCCTCAAGCGGGACACATCTCCTCCACTGAATACCGGCCGCTGGCCGATGATTCCGGGGGAGAGACCATTTCTTGGATGATCGGTTCGAGTTTGAAAGCCTCGAACTGATGTGCTAAGATTGAGAAGTTGCCCTGGGGTTGGCTGTGAGGTTGGTCCTGGGTGCGTCTGGTCTTTGAGAACTCAACAGCGTGCACATGTCAAATGCCAAATACCTCGTGTTTAGCTTCGGCTTTACAGGAGATTCCTTTGGAAAAATATTGAACAACATAGCAAGTCA
>NZ_BAAGXA010000009.1:0-81765 GCF_054780075.1 Okibacterium endophyticum
TGGCCGGACTCTCTCTCATAACTATCAACTATGTCGCGACTCAGATGTCATCTATGTCCCGACTCATCACATGGCGGAGGATAGGGGATTCGAACCCCTGAGGGCGTTAACCCAACACGCTTTCCAAGCGTGCGCCATAGGCCACTAGGCGAATCCTCCAGGCAGTCGCAATTCGCATTGCGACCTCAAGCATCCTACCTGCTCTCGTGGATGCGGTTCGCCACCTGCTGCCCAGTTCGCAGTCGCACGGCAGGCCTTGTAGAATGGGCAACGGCTCCTCGCGTGGCGCCATCCAGGCCAACTCCCCCAGGACGGAAACGTAGCAAGGGTAACCGGGCTCTGGCGGGTGCGCGAGGGGTCTTTTCTCTGCGCGGAGGTCCTTTCCGATGAGAGTGTGATTCCTTTCGGTCCCCGCAAGGTCGCAAGGGTGACCAGGCATGTTGTTCGCCGAGGTGCGCAAGGGCCTGTTTCTACCCGGGTCTCGTGGGCGGGTACCCGCAACTGGATTAGCCGTTCAACGTCACTACTGCGAGCGACGACGGGAGGCCATGCGGTACTTGCTCGCGTTGCTCCAGCCGGCCCTGAGCTGTGGCGTGCCTTTCGCTGCCGGATCGGCCGGGCGACGAATCAATGTCACCCCGTCGAGATCGACAGGCTCCCAATCGTGCCGGTGCACGCGAAAGGCAAGCTTCTGTTCGCCTCGGGCCGAGTGCACCATGATGGCCCGGCCATCCTTCGCAAGCTCGATCACGCGCTCCCAGAGCAGGTCGCGGACGCGTGCTGTGACATGTCCGATGAAAACACCGGCGCTCACCTCGAAAAGCCATCTGGTCAGATGGCCCCGAAGACCGGCAGGACAGGCGGTGAGAACGAGAACTACCATTCGGTCGCATCCCCTTCGAACGAGTCATACGATGTGCCGGCCGCAACCGTACGCGTGCCGCCGTCCCATAGCTCGACGACATCCGCGTCCAGCCCGGAGAAGTCCTGGTCGTCTTCGTCGGGCAGAAGCAGGCGACGGATGTCTTGGGCGCAGCGGGTGAGGATCGCACCGTCGACGACGGCGTCTCGGACCTTGTGGCGGGTCTCTGTCTCGACATCGGATACGGGCGATGCCGCGATCTGGAAAGCAATCGGGATGCTGATCTCAGCCTTGTAGAGATCAGCGACATCGAACACGAACGACCTGGCATGCCCTGTGTGCACAAAGCCGAGCCCCGGTGCGCAGCCCAGGGCGACGATGACGGCGTGCACCATTCCGTAGAGGCACATGTTTGCCGAGGTGAGCGCCGTGTTGACCGTGTCGCTCGCTTCGAAGTCTTCCACCTGGTAGTCGCGGCGCTTCCATGAAACACCGGTCTGCTCAGCGTGCTGTCGATAGACGCGGCGCACTCGCGCGCCTTCGCGGCCACGGAGCTGCTGCATGGTGAGGCCGTCAATCGTCTCGCCCGGAAACCTCATCGAATACATGGCGCGAGCCACCGCGAGCCGCGACGACTGATTCGACACAAGTCTCGCCTGGGCCTCGAGAAGCCTGCTCGACCGGGCGAGACTGCGTCCATGCGCGTAATACCGCACACCTCGCTCTCCCACCCACACAGCGGTCGATCCGCTCTCGGCCAGCAATACCATGGCTTGATGGCTCACTCTCGTGCCAGGCCCGAGCAGAAGCGCGCCAAGCGACGCAGCTGGGATATGGATTGTGCCTCGCTCATCGGTCGCCGTGATCGCGTTCTGGTCACGATGGATGGTCGCTCGTTCGAGGTAGATGAACGAGATGCGATCCTGCGCACGCACGAGCTCTGGCAGTTCGGGTGGCGGCGTCCCGCGTCGCTTGGCCATCAGGCCACCGGCACGAGGGTGAGAAGGCCGCAGCCGTAGCCTTTGGCGCGCCCGATCCCGTGAGTGAGAGCGTGCCGCAACTGATCCGGGTCGGTGACCTGGAGACGCCCGTCGAACCGAGCGGTTGAGATCGTGACCTGTCGGTTCTCACGCCGGAAGGTCTTCTTGTCACGCTGGGTGACCAGAACATCGTCTTCCCCGCTGCTTGATGACGTGACGATGAATCCGTGCCGTTCGGCTCGATCGACCAGCCAGCCCGTCTGCTGGGCGATGGTCACATGCCCGTATCGTTTGCCGTCGTCTCCGGTGCGGATAGGGTTCGCCAAGAGCCGGAAGGCCCATCGTTGGTCTGCGGCGATCCTTCCGACGAAGGGTGCGTAGTCCCGTGTCTCCCAGGTTTCGCGTGTCGGCCAGCCGGCTTGCTCGATGAGGTGGGTGAAGTCGGGTTTCTCCGGGCTCACGACGTACAACCAGATCGAGTGGCGCTCGGTCTCTTGATCGACTCGCCAGAGCACACGGCCCTCTGATGTCTCCGTCGGCGCATCGGGAGGGAAAGCGGCCAGCACCGCCGCATGCATCGCCTGCGGCGATCTCAGCAGGAACTGGGCCTGCCTTCGTGCGCCGTTGATCGCCATCCGGGTGATGAACATCAGCTGCCCCCGATCGCGGCGAAGACATCGTGCTCCTGCGGCGCGGAACGTGCACCCGTCTGCTCGGCTCCATCCGGAGTCACGCGTCGGTGATGCGCGTTTTCCACCTCGATCACGTCGCGCACCACTGTGCGCCACGCGTATTCGCGTCGTTCCTGGCTGAAGCTGATCGGCTCGTCACGCTCGGGGTCGCCATCCTCGTCCGGGTGAAGCGCATCACGATAGAAATCGAGGGTCACAGAAGAAGCGTGCGTCTGCTTCTGATGCCAGACGGATGCCCGCCATGGCTCGGCCTTCATCACCGGTGCAAGATCGCCGTCGCGGATGCCTAGAACAAGGGGGCTGGCTGGCGGGCACGAGCGCCGCCCGAAGAAGAGCGGGAACACCGGGCGCTCGATCGCGTCTGCGATCCCGTCGAGCAATGTCCGATCGGCCTGGACTCCCGCGATGAACACGGCGTCGCTGAGATAGAACCGGTAGGAGAGCGGCATCCGCTTCGCCCCGTCGAGACTGCGTGCGGTCTGGAAATCCCGGACTAGCCGCCCCGGCTGTTCGACCCTCACACCGAAGGTCATCTTCACCAGATCTTCGACTGGATCGGTGCGACGGCGTCCCTGAGCTGCCGCGATGAGGCCGAGCACTCCGCTCTTGGTCGGATATGGCTTGGTCTCGCGGCGCACGAATCGGCTCGACGCACCCCAGGACTGGAGCGGCGCCGCCAGTCGGAGCATCAAGACGCTCATGCCGGGACGCCGATCCGTTCGTTCACCACCGATGCGACGGCACCGGTTAGGTCGTCGAGTGACACGGATTGTCCGAGCGCCTCCAGTGGTTTCGTGGCCGCACCGACACGGACCACATAGCTCGCGACGGGCTCTGTCGAGTATGCGCGATCGATCTCTTGCGCGTACTCGGCGAGGCGCTCGCTCGCTGTCTTCAGTCGTCCGGAGGAATCGGTTGCCACAACGGCTTCTTCAAAGGCGCCCACCAGGTTCACCGATTGCTTCTTGCGAATGGTGACGACCACGGCCTCGGGGAGGGTGCGGTTTGCGAAGGTGTTCTGTTTGCCCGTCGGCATGCTGGTGATGAACGCCGTGAGGAAGGCCGACACCGCAGCCGAGGTGGCCTCGGCCGAGCCCAGCGACGTTGCCAGGGCATCCGCGTTCACCGTTGCATAGCGGTAGAGCGTCGATGAATTGAACTCGACGGTGCCGATCATCCCTGCGCCAGCACTGTCTTCAAGTCTCCTGTCGTCGACCGCCGTGAAGTAGTCGTATTCGTTATTGACGGCGTGGACGCTGATGGCGTGTGCGACCTGGGCTGAGGCGTCGACGTTCAGGTCGGGCGCATCCGCGACCATCCGGCCGAAGAGAGCGAGGTCGACGCTGTGTTGGCTGTCGGCCGCCGCACGCGCTGCCTTCTTGTCGATTTCCACACCGGAATGCGCCGACGCGACCGCGAGGCGAGCGAGATGCTCGATCTGCAGACGGCTCAGGAAGAGCAGGAACCCGCTCTCGGAGTATTCGTCGCCCTTGTTCTTCTTCGCGACTTTGAACCCCGCGGACGAGAGAACTGTGTCGGCGAGGGCGGATGCCTGCTCACCGGTGATCGCGTCGTCAGCTTCCGTGATCGCACCAGCGAGCAGCTCGGAGACCCGCAGTGTGCGCACGCCGAGCTGAGAGGGATCGAGCAGATCGGCGAACGCTGTCCGTGTCGCACGTTTCCAGGACTGACTCGACACTCTCGAGCGCCGGGTTCCCCCGTAGACGGCCGTCTTCGGGCTTCCCGTGTCGTCGCGGTTGAGGTTCGACGGTGGAACCGTCTGCAAGACGTGCACGTCGATGATCGTTCTGGTCATTTCTCTTCTCCGTTCGGGGTGGCATCTGAGTCGGTCGCGCTTGCGGGCGATCGGAAGTAGTAGTCACGGCCCCACTTGAGCCGCACTCCATCGGCGGAGGCCTGGCTCTGCAGGCGGGCGAGGTCGACGGCGAAACCGCCGTAGTCGAGCGGGATCTTCTTGGCACGGAACTGACCGATCATCGCCCGAGCGTGGTGGACTGTCTCCTCGAAGGCCGTCGCCGTCGCCAGGGTCTGGAATCGCCGGAGGACGGGATCCTCACCCACCTGCTTGGCCAGCGCAGACGCGGCGTGCCCGAATGACTGCCTGCGCTTGTGCGCATAGAACGCGGTCTGGGATTGTTGGTGCAGCGCGAAGAGCGTGATCGCCGCGTGCACAGCTCGTTCCTCCGCAGAGGGTCCGTCTTCGGGCCCCTGGAACTGCTGCGGGAGGCCTTCGAGGGTCTCTCGCCAGACCGACGGATCAGAGCCCGGGGCCATGTTCACTGCGCGACGCAGCTTCGCGAGCGACGCGGCCGCGTCACGAGAGGCGTTCCAATCTTGATTGACATACTTCTTCTGGATCCGTTCAACCTTGTCCGCGACATGGCTCTCGAGCTCTGCGTATCTCCCGGTCAAAGTGCTCCCGTCACTCGGCGACGTCGTCATGCTGTCAGTCCTTCGGTCTGCTGTTCGGATGATGCGAGGGCTTTGCGAACCCCCGCGTGGAACCACACGCTCGCCTTCGAGCTGTTCACAAGACCCACGGGTTTCACCTCTCTGCCGATCCAGGCGACGGAGCCGGCGGCCGCTATCAGTTCGGCCCCTTGGGCGAGAATGATTCTCTTGGCTCGCTCGAACCATGCAGCGACATCGGCGTCTGGATCAGCGATGCCTGCTCCAAACCGGGTCAGCCAGTGGCGGAACTCGAACTCGAGCGCGAAGTATGCCTGTTCCCGTGCACGATCTCGTGGGCCCGGAGCCTCGCCCCCGGCGGCCAAGGCGAGATTCCCAGCAAGCTGGCCGAGGGCATCCACCGCTCGCTCGGTAGCGCGCACGGCGTCTTCCGCCCGTGCGGCGAGCGCCGTGTCTGTCGAGGCGATCAGGCGGTATTGCAAGGTGAGGACATCGTCGATGATTTCGTCGACGGTGGAACTCTGCGTCCCGTAGCGGATGCCGTAAGCGTGCACACGAACTGCCCGGTCGTCGATGGGGTCGTCCTCCTCAGCGGCGAGACGTCGCAGCCAGTCAAGATTGCTCGCCGGCATCAGCTGCTTCTCTTGCACCGAGATGCTCTTCGGCAGGATCGCTGCGAGGCCACGCCACATCGATCTCTCCGGGTTGTGCGTCAGTGGCATGAAAACCGACCCTTGCTTGAGCTTCTTCTCTTGCGCCTCGCTGCGTCGCCAGGCCGTCATCGTCTCTTCACGGAAGCGGTTCTGCGGCTTGAGCGGATTGCCGTTGGCGATGAGAACGCCCGTGACGCGATCGTTGTTGTGCACGAGGCGGATGCGTCGGCTCTGCCAGGTGAAGAGATCCGCCGGGCCGGCTGGCGTGCGATCCTCCTCGCCCTTTATGCTGGCGGTTTGCGGGTCGCGTTCCCAGGTCGCCAGGTCGTCTTCGGTGAATGGCCTGCCATCACCGTCGCCGAGCACGAGGTTGAGCAGCAGCGTCTCCCGAAGTGTGCGGCCCTCTACAACGAGCCCACCCAGCTCGCCGGCCCATCCTGTTCCGATCGGATATCCCTTGCCGCCTTTCACCCGGTCGTCGCCCAGCGCGCCTGACTTGATGCCCGAGGGGTCGAAGGCATGGGCGTGCACGAGCCATCTCGCTGCCTCCGCGAGCCCGATGGACTCCAGGCCTGCTCCGCGACGCGTGGTGAGATAGGGGAGGCCGTTCGGAACATCGGCGATGAGCTTCTCAAGACCGGATGTCTCGCCCTTCGCCGTCCGCAGATCCGCCACCTGGTAGAAGGGTGTCTCCGGGTGAATCAGGTCGAACCGGTCTCGGTGGTCGTCGAGGTAGTCGTCGATGAGTGCCATCGGGAGCGCCGGCTCGCGCCACAGCGTCTTCCAGTCGGCGATCGGATCGGTCACCTCTGGGAGTGCGCGATACAGCACGGCGAGCAGCAACCGGGTGAGGGCGAACACCTCGCTGGGAACATCGCCTCTGATCTCCCTGATGTCGTGGGCCCGTGCCAGGGTGTCCCGTAGTGACAGTTCTTGGATCGTGCCGTCATTCTCTCTGACCATCAGCCAGGGTTCGGATGTGAGGTCGAAACTCGGAACCGACAAGACTTGCTCCTCCCGATCTGAAGAGCTAGCCTCTTTGGACAGATCATATGGGCACATGTTTATAAGATGCTACTGAAGCTATCGCGAGAAGGACGCCGGTGCAACACCCCAGTACAGGGGTCATATCCCCGATTTCGAGGAACACGCGAATGTCAATCCCGTTGCCTATGGGCACATTGGATCATCCAGACAGGAGGAAAGTCGTCGCCCTTCTAAGATTGCACAGCTAGGCGTTATCTTCCACGTCCGCCACTCCATCGTGAGATGTGTTCAATATATTGAACATACGGGCTGGAGACGATAATGTCTACTATCTTGAACGAAGAAGAAGAAGCTTATGTGGGCTAACGCGTACTCCGCCGAAGATATCGGTCGCCATATCGCCGCTCTCCGTCGTGACCGGGGCATGACCCAGACCGAGTTCGCGGAGGAGCTCGGCATTGCGCGTGCGACCCTCTCCTCCCTGGAGAACGGCGGTTCGGTCTCCGCGCAATTACTCGTCCGCGCGCTCAACCGGCTGGGCTCCCGCCTCATCATCGCTCCGAAGAGCGCGACCGTTGCCGTGAATGAGACTCTGGAATGACCATCGAGGCTCAGGCGACTCAGGTGTGGCTGCGTGACGAACTCGTCGGCATGCTCACGCCGACGCGTCGGGGGGCCACATTCCAGTTCTCCGAGGCGATCGCTGCTGAACACCGAGGGGAGCCGCTTCTCTCGGCGTCATTGCCCGTGCAGTCGGAGCCGTTCGATCCGGAACGCACGCGTAGTTGGTTCATGGGCCTGCTGCCGGAGGAACAGCAACTCGATGAGGTTCGCCGACGGTTCAATCTGTTCGGCGATACCTACCTCGATGTGCTCCGGGAAATCGGGTGGGAGTGCGCGGGAGCCGTGGTTATCGTCCCGGAGGGTGCCAACCCCACGAAGGCGGATGTCAGACCACTGAACGACGCGGATCTCGCCGAGAGACTCGTCGCCCTGCCCGCCCGGCCATACGATGACGATGCCGCACTGCGTGTCTCCCTCGGTGGATTCCAGGCGAAGATGCTCACCACGCGTATCGCGGGTGGCTGGGGTCTTCCGATCGGAGGAGCGGTCTCCACTCACATTTTGAAGCCGCAGCCCACCGCTGTGTTCCCCGGCATCATCGAGGCAGAGGCATGGGGGATGGCCCTCGCCTCCCACGTCACAGAAACCGCTCACACCGAGCTATTACCTCTCGAAGACGCACCGGCCACTCTTGTTGTTGAACGGTTCGATCGGAAGACCATCGATGGAACACTTGTCCGTACGCATCAGGAAGATGGTGCGCAGGCGATGGGCATACCTCCCGAGCGGAAGTATGCCGGCAGCGGGACGGCCTCGCGATCGGACCCGACCTTTCAGAGGATCGCAGCTCTTCTCGATCGATATGCGGACAACCCTCGGGATGAGCTGCGGAGACTCGTCGAACAGATGACCGTGAACGTCGCCGTCGGCAATACCGATGCGCACGCCAAGAACTACGGGATACTGCACACAGACGCTCGTACCATCGGCCTCAGCCCGATGTATGACGTCGTTCCTGCGACCGTCGTCAATCCACGGATGCTGGAGATGAGCCTCCGGATCGATGCGACCTTGCGGATCGACCGGATCACCGGCGAGAAGCTCATCGCCGAGGCCCGCTCGTGGGGTGTAGGCGCTAGGCCAGCCGAACGATATGTCTCAGAGACGCTGGCGCGCCTCCGAGACGCGATTCCGCTCGTGGGTGAGCGTTATCCAGATGCAGCCCCGCAACTTCCCGATGGAACGGCGGCGCGTATCGAGCGGTTGCTTAGCACGCGCCGAGAATAGCGCTCGTGCAGTCAAAGTAACGTACTGACGGATGCGAAAGTGAAGCTAAAACGGGATGTTGTTCCACTAAACTCCTGATCACGAAGTATGTTCCCCGCGCAGGCGGGGATGATCCCGCAGCCGACGCGTCGCCCTGGATGAGAACCCGATGTTCCCCGCGCAGGCGGGGATGATCCCCTTCGACACCTTCAATCCAGCTGAAATAGACAATGTTCCCCGCGCAGGCGGGGATGATCCCACGGGAACCGTAGCTGCTGCTGAAGCAGGATGGGATGTTCCCCGCGCAGGCGGGGATGATCCCACCCCCGAATGGTTGAGGCTCCGCAAAGGATTATGTTCCCCGCGCAGGCGGGGATGATCCCGCTGGTTTGATCGCGTTCTTGTACAGCCAGTCATGTTCCCCGCGCAGGCGGGGATGATCCCCACACCAACGCGAAGAAGGTCTCCCTTGAAGAATGTTCCCCGCGCAGGCGGGGATGATCCCTCACTCACCGTGAATTCGGTGAGCCAGTTGAGATGTTCCCCGCGCAGGCGGGGATGATCCCTATGGAACCGTCACCTGGCGGTCAGGCGGCGTATGTTCCCCGCGCAGGCGGGGATGATCCCTATGGAACCGTCACCTGGCGGTCAGGCGGCGTATGTTCCCCGCGCAGGCGGGGATGATCCTGGGCAGTACGAATCATCGACACAACCACCGGCATGTTCCCCGCGCAGGCGGGGATGATCCCACAGTGCCGAGGCTCAGCGCACGATCCGGTGAATGTTCCCCGCGCAGGCGGGGATGATCCCTGTGACGCTGACCTCGACCTCTTCGAGAGGCAATGTTCCCCGCGCACGCGGGGATGATCCCACACAGCGCGGCCTCGACTACGCGCGCAGCCGATGTTCCCCGCGGCGGCGGGGATGATCCCTCCGTCGGTAACCGCACGCATGCAGGTGCAAGGTGTTCGCCACACAGCTGGGGACGATCTCAAGAGACGCTACGGCCCCCAAACCGGCGCCGCTGATCACGGTTTTCCGCACCATCGCTGTCCGACGTCGAGAAGTCGCACCATTGGAGAGTGTGCACGTAGGCACACTCAATGTTCACGCCCGTCCTCAGCTCGCCACCGACTCCCTCAGCCCGGCGAAATGGTCGTACTCGAGACCTCGGCCGGCGACCTCGGCACGGAGATTCTCGTCGAGCACCAAGACCAGTTGCCCTTTGAGCAGAGGTGACTGCTGCCAGCCTGCGAACGCATTGTCCTCCAAATCGGTGATCGAGCGGCCTAACATCCAGGGTGAGCACCATTTCGGTGGCAGCCGGATACTCGAGGCTGCCACGACGCGCGCAAGATGTTCAGGCGGAGGCATCTCGGTCGGAACCACGGCACCCCCACGTTCCAGCCAATCGAGCACGCGAATCTCGTCCTCGACCCGTTGAACGACGAGCACCTCGATGCTCTCGTCGGTGTCCCGCACCTGAGCCTGCCCCTCCACCGAATCCTCGTCGACCGAGCCCGCTCCGGCGTGAAGCCAGCCGACGAGAGAAGGGTAGGCACCCGGCTCTCCCATCAGGAATGTCTCGGCGCGCCGCTCCCGCATCGCGATCTCGCGACGCCAGTCTTGCTCGGCCTCGCGCAGGGCATCCGCCCACTCGCCCGTTGCGGCATATCCGGAGCCGTGAGCGGCCCGGACGAGTGGCGCGATCTCACCGGGAAGCTCGACGTTCGTGCGCCTCGCGTCTCCATTGAGCAGATGAAGTGTGCGGAGGAGGGGGAAGTCCCCATAGATCTTCGCCGATGCCGTGATCGGGCGCGGCAGATCGGCGTTCCAATCCTCCACTCCGGCAATGACGAACCGGGGTTCTCCCAACGACGCCGACCGATTGGCACGATTGTGCCTGTGCAAGCGGCCCATCCGTTGCAGCAGCAGATCCATCGGGGCAAGGTCGGAGACCATGAGGTCGACATCGATGTCCAAGCTCTGCTCCAGCACCTGGGTGCCGACAACGATCACCGGCCTGCTGCCGAACCGGACGCTGTCGACCGGGCCTGAAGCAGTGGTCGGCCCGAGCAGATCGCGGAGTTCTTGCTCGAGACGCATCCGGTCCGTCGCAACGAACCGTGAATGAAGGAGCACGACATGGGCATCCGGCATCCTCTCGCGCAACGAGTTCGCCGTGTCTTGTGCTCGTTGCACGGTGTTGCGGATGACCGCGACGGAGCCCCCTCCGCTGAGCTCAGTCGCGAGCAGCCCGGCGAGAACGTCGAGTTCATCGGGAATCCGTTTGAGCTGGACGACCGTGCTCCGCACCTCGGAGGGCACAGGCATGACCCTGATGTCTCCGCTCACGGTCACGCTGGTGATGAGCGGATAGGACTCCTCCTCGAGAACGCGCGGCCACCTCGGCCCGGACGGCGGCGAGGCGGATGTCCGTGATCGCCGAGTGCGTTCGAGGAACGGCAGGGGCTTCTCTTTCTCTACAGGCTCCGGCCGGGCATAGGCGTCCATCAGCGAGTGCCTGACCTCGGGCGTGAGGGTTGCCGACAGCACCACTGTCGGTATCTGATATGCGCCGAACCAGCGCAATGCGCGCCGCAGGTACACAGACATGTACTCATCGTTCGCATGCACCTCGTCTATCACCACTACTTTGCCGGCGAGCGCGAGATGCCGCAATGCCACGTGCTTCGATTTGAGCGCTGAGAAGAGCAGCTGGTCGATGGTGCCGACAACGAAGTTGGCCAGCACGCCACGCTTACGGCCGCTCAACCACTGGTGGGCGATGACCCATGCCTCGTTGGCAATTCCGTGATTCTCATAACCATCGTCGATCGGGTTCAGTGCACCTACACGGGCGAGCTGCTGATATTCCTCGTTCAGGCGTGCTTTCCCATGGGCGAGGAACGCGGATTGCACGGTACTGCCCCGTTCGTCGGGCAATCGTCTCACCCACGAGTGCATTCGGCTGAACATCGCGTCGCTCGTTGCCATCGTGGGGAGCGCTATGAAGCATCCGCCCGCCCCAAATTTCTCTGCGAGCACTTCGGCGGCGATCAAGGCTGCTTCCGTTTTGCCGACGCCCATCGGTGCTTCGATCACGATCAGCGCGGCCTCGGTTGTCGTCTGGGCAACGTCTAAGGCCGATATCTGTATTGGGCGGGCTCGTGCATGCGGGGGCAGTGCGAAGCGTTCATGCAGGATGCCGTCGGCAGTGACGTCGACCTTGGCCGGATGCCACGGGTGCGGCAGGTCGAGCTGCTCCCAAGCGTCGGCCACTCGTTCACCAGCGGGTCGAGCGTCTTCGAACGGAAAGAGGTCGCTGCTGGCGATCCAGTCCGCGACGATCACGATGGCAGTGACGAGCACCTGGACAGTTCTGCTCAAGGGGCGTTCTGCCCACGTCGCGAGCAACGGACCGACCTCTGCGAGAGAAGCCGCGTACTCCGCGAGCTCGGTCTGCACGGATCGCCACTCTAGGCTGTCCCCCAGCCATTGCGGACGCCTGCCCGTTGCCTCGTGGAAAGCCGTCCGCTCAGGTGGAACGCCATGGTGTCCGCCGACAATTACCGTGTACGTCTCTGCGGCCTGCGGTGACCACCCGTTCTCTTCGACCAGCCACCGTTGCAGAAGGATCTGGCTGGCCAGCGAATGAGGAATGTGCTTGCGGGCCTCATCGATGGGCCCAGTCGGGAATACGAGCCCATTTCTTCTCATCTCGTAAGCACAGCTTTCGACCTGCGCGGCGAAGGCCGGGCTCGCCTTGCCAAGGTCATGGCTACCAGCAAGCCACGCAACGAGTGCTCGTGCGTGCGACATGTCACCCCCGAGGTCCAAGGCGATCTGCGAGATCACAGTTGGAGGAAGCCACTCATCGAAGAGCTTGCCGGCGACGTGGGCGCTGTCTCCCATATGCGTGGCAAGCGGTAGCGAGAGACTGTCTTCTCGGCGATATTTGCCCCATACGGAGTGAGCTGCAGGGCTGAGGGAACGATGCGACATCTGTGCTCTTTCGGTCAGTGCTCACGATATCGCCCTAATCATCCGACATTCCGTCAGGTTGAATACGATGTCAAAGCGAAGCTAACAAAGTGAAGCTAAACCGGAAGGTGTGTCAGCTACACTCCTGGTCAGCAAGTGTGTTCCCCGCGCAGGCGGGGATGATCCCACGATCACGCTCACTGAGGCGGGTCTTTACGAGTGTTCCCCGCGCAGGCGGGGATGATCCCGATCGCGATTCGCCGGCTCTTGTCGAAGATGTGTGTTCCCCGCGCAGGCGGGGATGATCCCCAGGCGCACCCTTTCCGTGAAGGAAACGGTAGGTGTTCCCCGCGCAGGCGGGGATGATCCCGAAAAGATGGACAAGCGGGCGAAGCATCCGCGGTGTTCCCCGCGCAGGCGGGGATGATCCCAGTCCTGGCGTGAACGTGTACCCCATGTTGCTGTGTTCCCCGCGCAGGCGGGGATGATCCCTGCAACGGCGGGATGATCAACTGAAGCGCCCCGTGTTCCCCGCGCAGGCGGGGATGATCCCGCGCAGCAGACCTTCGTGATCCCGAAGGCTGAGTGTTCCCCGCGCAGGCGGGGATGATCCCTTGAGTCCCCACCGCTTCGCTATCGCGTTGGTGTGTTCCCCGCGCAGGCGGGGATGATCCCACGTAGCTCTCGCCCTCGGGAGACCCAGTGACGTGTTCCCCGCGCAGGCGGGGATGATCCCGCGAAAGCGGAAGAGGTCGCGTCGAAGTCGAGGTGTTCCCCGCCCAGGCGGGGATGATCCCGCGATCATCGTCGACGAGAACGATGTCGGGTCGTGTTCCCCGCGCAGGCGGGGATGATCCTCTGTTCAGGGGGGCAGCTCCTGATTAGGCTGGCGACGTACGCGTCACCAGAGGTCGCCGCGCCTGGCTCGGCCCTCACCGACCTGCCGATGGAGCCCACAATGCCCGAGCACAGTGTCAGTACAGAGACGAGCATCACATCCAGCCGCATCGATGGTGTGCGCCACAACAACGGGCCCGATCACGAGCTCGCGGTCGTGGACGCCTGGTGGAGGGCGGCGAACTACCTGTCGATCGGGCAGATCTACCTGCTCGACAACCCGCTGCTCACCACACCGCTCGCAGCCGAAGACGTCAAGCCGCGGTTGCTCGGTCACTGGGGCACAACACCGGGGCTCAATTTCATTTACGCGCATATGAACCGGGTCATCCGGCAGCGCGACCTCAACACCTTCTATCTCACGGGTCCCGGTCACGGTGGCCCAGGGCTGGTTGCCAACGCCTGGCTCGAGGGCACCTATTCCGAGCTGTACTCGGCCATCGACCGCAACGAAGACGGTATGCGCAGGCTGTTCCGCCAGTTCTCGTTTCCCGGTGGCATCCCGAGTCATGTCGCGCCAGAGACGCCCGGCTCGATCCACGAGGGCGGTGAGCTCGGCTACGCCCTCAGTCACGCGTATGGCGCGGCCTTCGACAATCCAGACCTCATCGTCACAACGGTGATCGGCGACGGAGAGGCCGAGACCGGCCCCCTGGCCACGGGCTGGCACGGCAACAAGTTCCTCAACCCCGCCACAGACGGCGCCGTGCTGCCGATCCTGCACCTGAACGGCTACAAGATCGCGAACCCGACGGTGCTCGCGCGCATCCCAGAAGACGAGCTGCTCGAGCTGATGCGCGGCTACGGGCACAAGCCCTACATCGTGAGCGGCGGCTTCGACGGCGAAGACCCCATGCGGGTGCACGAACGCATGGCCGACGTGCTCGACCAGGTGCTCGACGACATCGCCGAGATCCAGGCGGATGCCCGTGGCGAGGCGGGCGGTTCGGCTGACGTCCCGGATCCAACTGCAGACATCGCCCCGCGCTGGCCGATGATCATCCTGCGCACTCCGAAAGGGTGGACCTGCCCGGCCGAGATCGACGGCAAACCCGTTGAGAACACCTGGAGGGCGCACCAGGTGCCGCTCGCGAGCGCCAGGGACACCCCGGCGCACACACGGATTCTCGAGGAGTGGTTGCAGAGTTACCGTCCGCATGAGCTGTTCGACGACAGCGGCGCCCCCGCCGACCTGGTGCAGCGCAACGCACCGCTCGCCGAGCGCCGGATGAGCGCGAACCCGCACACGAACGGAGGAGTGCTGAGGCGTGAGCTACGCCTGCCCGATTTTCGCGACTATGGCGTCGACGTGCCGGCCCCCGGTGAGGTCAATGGAGAAGCGACTCGTGTTCTGGGGGAGTGGCTGGCCGATGTCATCCGCGAGAACCCCGAGAACTTTCGTATCTTCGGACCTGACGAGACCGCATCCAACCGGCTCGCGCCAGCCGTCTACAAGACGACGGACAAGCAGTGGATGGCCGGTGTTCTGCCCGTAGACGACAACCTCGCGCGCTCCGGACGCGTGATGGAGGTGCTGAGCGAACACCAGTGCCAGGGCTGGCTCGAGGGCTACACGCTCACCGGCCGGCACGGGCTCTTCACCTGCTACGAGGCCTTTGTGCACATCGTCGATTCGATGTTCAACCAGCACGCGAAATGGCTCAAAGTCGCCCGTGACCTGCCGTGGCGGATGCCGATCCCGAGCTTCAACTACCTGCTCACCTCGCATGTCTGGCGGCAGGACCACAACGGGTTCAGCCACCAGGACCCGGGTTTCATCGATCACGTCGTCAACAAGAAGGCCGACGTCGTGCGGGTCTACCTGCCGCCTGACGCGAACACCCTTCTCTCGACCTACGACCACTGCCTGCGCACCACGGACTATGTCAACGTCGTTGTCGCCGGCAAGCAGCCGAGCCCGCAGTGGCTGAGCATGGATGAGGCCGTCGCGCACTGCGCGCGCGGGGTCGGGGTCTGGGACTGGGCGGGAACAGAGGTCGACGGCGACGAGCCGGATGTGGTGCTGGCGTGCGCGGGCGACGTGCCCACCCTCGAGGTGATCGCCGCCGCCTCTCTGCTGCGCCAGCACCTGCCGGAGCTGCGCGTGCGTGTGGTCAACGTCGTTGATCTGATGAGACTGCAGAGTGAGCGGGAGCATCCGCACGGCCTGCCCGACCGCGAGTTCGACACCATCTTCACCACCGACAAGCCCGTCGTCTTCGCGTATCACGGGTATCCCTGGCTGATCCACCGGCTGACCTACAAACGCGCGGGGCACAACAACCTGCACGTGCGCGGCTACATCGAGAACGGCACAACGACAACGCCTTTCGACATGGTCATGCTGAACGATCTCGACAGGTATCACCTGGTGATGGATGTCATCGATCGTGTAGACGGACTCGGCTCGCGTGCCACGATGGTGCGGCAGGCCATGCAGGATGCTCGTATGCGCGCTCGCGCATACACACGCGAACACGGTGAGGACATCCCCGTGGTGGCGAACTGGTCGTGGCAGCCGTCGGTGACGGGCGAACCGCAACCGCAGATGGACTGAACCCTCGTTGGTCGAGCTTGTCGAGACCAGGGCAGGTTTCGACACGGGCGCTCGTTGCTCCCGGCCTGCACAACCACCGGTGTGGCCTCAGCGGTGGGCGAGCTTGTCGAGACCCATACCGTGCGCGCGACTCAGTCTGGCCGCTGCACGTTGCTCCGCACATCGCTCGGTCCGCCACCCTCTACGCACTGTAGATTAGGAGCAACGCGCTTACACACTGGGGGTTTCATGGCCCGTTCGATCTACATCACGTCAGCCGAAGGGCACACGGGCAAATCGACTATCGCTCTCGGCACCCTCGACACGCTCTCGCACCGCGTGCAGCGCGTCGGAGTGTTCCGCCCGGTCGCCCGCTCCTCAGACGAACCCGACTATGTGGTCGAACTGCTGCGACAGCACGAGAGCGTCGACCTCGCCTATGAGGACTGCATAGGCGTCACCTACGACGACGTGCGCGAAGACACGGATGCCGCCCTGTCGCGGATCGTGCAGCGCTACAAGTCGGTCGAGGCACAGTGCGACGCCGTGGTGATCCTCGGCTCGGATTACACAGACGTCGGAAGCCCGACAGAACTCGGCTACAACGCCAGAATCGCCGCGAACCTCGGCGCTCCTGTGCTTCTGGTGCTCGGCGGACGCGCAGGCCAGGGTTCCGGCGAACGGCTCGGGCTCGCCGATCCGCGCACACCGGCCGACATGCAGAACATCGCCGAGATGTCGATCGCCGAGCTGACAGACGCGCACGCGAGCCTGCTTGCCGTCATTGCGAACCGTGCGGATCCAGACCACCTCGACGAGATCGTGAGCGAGATCGAGGCCTTCGCCCAGGGGGTTCCGGTGTGGGCGATCCCCGAAGATCCCTACCTCGTCGCCCCGAGCATGCAGTCGATCATGGATGCCGTCGACGGCGAACTGCTGAAGGGTGAGCCTGCGCAGCTGGCCAGGGAGGCCCTCGGTGTCGTGGTCGCCGGCATGAGCATGGTCAACGTGCTTCCCCGCCTCATCGAGGGCGCTGTGCTCGTCGTCGCCGGCGATCGCACCGAGGTGCTCGTCGCCGCGATGCTCGCGCAATCCTCCGGGGTCTTCCCCTCGATCTCGGGCATCGTGCTGAACGGCGGGTTCGACCTGCCCGAACCGATCGAGCGCCTGCTCGACGGCCTCGGCCCGGCGCTGCCGATCATCCGCACCGAGTTCGGAACCTACGACACCGTTGTGCGCATCACCCGCACCCGCGGTCGGCTGGCGGCGGACTCCCAGCGCAAGTACGACTCGGCGCTGGCGCTCTTCGAGAAGCACGTGGACGCATCCGCTCTGCTCGACCGGCTGAACGTCGCCGAGACGAGTGTGGTGACCCCGCTGATGTTCGAGTACGCACTGCTCGAGCGTGCCAGGTCGAAGCGCAAGCACATAGTGCTTCCCGAGGGCGAAGACGACCGCATCCTGCGGGCCGCGCACACTCTGCTCGCGCGCGGGGTCGCCGATCTCACCATCCTGGGCGAGACCTTCGAGGTCAGGTCACGGGCGATCGAACTGGGCCTCGACATCTCGAAAGCCGAGGTGCTGTCGTCGTATGACCCCGTTCTCGTGCTGAAGTTCGCCGAGGAATATGCCCGCCTGCGTGCGCACAAGGGCATGACCGTCGAACAGGCGCGCGACATCGTGACCGACGTGTCGTACTTCGGCACGATGATGGTGCACATGGGTCTCGCAGACGGCATGGTCTCTGGCGCGACCCACACGACGGCGCACACCATCCGCCCCGGTTTCGAGATCATCAAGACCAAGCCGGGCGTCGACGTGGTGTCCTCGGTGTTCCTGATGGCGCTCGCAGACCGTGTTCTCGTCTATGGCGACTGCGCGGTGATCCCGGACCCCGATGCCTCACAGTTGGCCGACATCGCGATCTCGTCCACCGAGACGGCCGAGCAGTTCGGCATAGAGCCCCGGGTGGCGATGCTGTCGTATTCGACGGGCAGCTCCGGCACGGGAGCCGATGTCGAGAAGGTACGTGAGGCGACGGCGCTGGTGCGGTCCAGGCGCCCTGACCTGCCCGTCGAGGGTCCGATCCAGTACGACGCTGCAGCGGATGTCGCGGTGGCCGCGGCGAAAATGCCCGATTCGGCCGTGGCTGGACGCGCAACCGTCTTCATATTCCCCGATCTGAATACAGGGAACAACACCTATAAGGCCGTGCAGCGGTCGGCTGGCGCGGTCGCCATCGGTCCGGTGCTGCAGGGTCTCAACAAACCGATCAACGACCTGTCCCGCGGCTCCCTCGTGAGCGACATCGTGAACACCGTGGCGATCACGGCGATCCAGGCGGCCGGCTCATGAGCTGTGTGCTCGTGGTCAATTCGGGATCGTCGTCGTTCAAGTACCAGCTGATCGACATGGACCACGAACGCACACTCGCCTCAGGCCTCGTGGAGCGCATCGGTGCGTCAGACGGTCATGCGTCCCACATCAACGCCGACGGCGCCACGACCGAGCGTGACCTCGACATCCGGGATCACACCCACGGATTCGAGGTCATGCTCGACGCATTCCGGGCTGACGGGCCATCGCTCGACGAGCATCCGCCTGTCGCCGTCGGGCACCGTGTTGTGCACGGAGGCAAGCGCTTCTTCGAGCCCACCATCGTGACGGACCTCGTCAAGATCAACATCGAAGACCTCGCCGAACTCGCCCCGCTGCACAACCCGGCGAACCTGCAGGGCATCGAGGCCGCCCAGAAGACGTTCGCCGACGTGCCGCACGTTGTGGTCTTCGACACGGCGTTTCACCAGACGCTTCCGCCGGCGGCATACACCTATGCCCTGGACGCCGGGGTGGCCGAGAAGTACAGGGTGCGGCGATACGGCTTTCACGGCACGTCGCACAAGTATGTCTCCGAAGCCGCCGCGCAGTTTCTGGGGCGCCCGCTCGACGAGATCAATCAGCTGGTGCTGCACCTCGGCAACGGCGCGTCGATCACGGCTGTCGCCGGGGGCGAGTCGGTCGAGACGTCGATGGGCATGACGCCGCTCGAGGGCCTCGTGATGGGCACGCGCACGGGTGACATCGACCCGGCCGTGCTCGTTCATCTGCACAGGAGGGCGGGGATGAGCGTCGACCAGCTCGACGACCTCGTCAACCGACGGAGCGGACTGCTCGGACTCTCTGGTGTCGGCGACATGCGAGATCTGCAGCGCCTGGCCGACGAGGGCGATCAGGCGGCGCGGCTCGCGCTCGACGTGTATGTGCACAGGCTCAAGGGGTACGTCGGCAACTACTACGCGCAGCTCGGTCGGGTCGATGTGATCTCGTTCACGGCAGGTGTCGGAGAGAACAGCCCACTGGTGCGACGCGAATCGCTCGCCGGGCTCGGGCGGCTCGGCATCGAGATCGACGACTCGCGCAACGAATCGGGCTCGCGCGGGGTGCGGGTGATCTCCGCAGACGCGTCAGAGGTCACGGTGCTCGTCGTGCCGACCGACGAAGAGCTCGAGATCGCTCGGCAGACGCTCGCCACGGTGGGGTGAGCGGTGCGATAGCGGTGCAGGCGTGCCGCGCTCGGCGCTCGTGCAGAACTTCGGAGTTTCTCCCACAGCATCCCTGTTTTGCGCGGATTGTCCTTCGAACCTGGCCGATCTCCGCAGTTGTGCCCGCCACCCCTTCTGGCACCGGGCTCTGTTCTGCGTGCCATCGTGCACAGCTTCGGAGGCTCAGCCGCAACGCCGCCGCTACGCCCGGTTTTGGTGCTCTGCAGCAACGATCTCCGCGGTTGTGTACGAGCAGCTCAACCGATGAGCATCCGCTCGATGGCCGCGAGAGTCAACGACCATTGGTCGAAGATGTGCGGGCGGGCGATGCGCAACACACGGATGCCATAACGTTCGACACGCAGGTCTTTGGTGCGGTCCGGCAGAAACCGGTCTGGGCCGTGCCAGCGCTCACCGTCGGTTTCGACCCCCACGCGCTCGTCCACGAGCAGGTCGAGAGCACCGGCGCCGGGAACATGGACCTGCGTTCGCACGCGGTGGCCCGCCTCGACGAGCAACAGTCGCGTGTGAGTCTCATAGCCGGACTGCGCGCCACGATCCAGCTTGTCGATCATCGGTTTGATTCGCGCCGGCACACGCGAGATGATCTCGTCGAGTTCCCCTTCGCCGATGTAGAGCTGATGGAGCGACGACTCGAGGCTGGCGAGCCAGTCCGCCGGCGAGAGACACGTCACCGCCTGCAGGAGTGCGTCGACGGGAGACACTTCTCCTCCCTCGACGGGCTTCGCGCCGACTGACCAATGCACACGTGCATCGGCGGGCAGCCTACGAGTGTGCTGATGAGGATCCGCCCTGAGATGCAGCGTGTGGGGATGAATGCCAGACCAGACGCCGTGCCGCGCGAGAGCGCTGATGCAGTCGATCTGCGTGCCTGCGGCAAGAGACGCGACTCTCTCACTGTCGACATGGGGGCACGCATAGACGCCCCTGGCGACCCGTGTGATCGCTCCACGCTCCACCGCTCGTGAAATGGAGCGCCTGGTGGCACCAGCTTCAACAAGCCGTCGGAACGAGACGACATGGCCGTAGCGACACAACGAAAGTGGCATAGCGGAATCGTCGTGTACGGCAGCGCGGGGGTGTCGGTTTCTCGCGATCTGTGGGAAACAAGGGTTTGGCACCCTGCCTGTGGAGCACCGGAGCACCGGAACACCGGAACACCGGAACACCGGAACACCGGGCACATCGCGGTGCAGTGTGCACGACTTCGGAGTTTCGGCGTCTCAGTGACTGGTTCTGGGGGATCAGTGCGCAGAGCCGTGCTGATCTCCGACGTTGTGTACGGCACTCGGCAGCCGGGGACTGAGGAGCGTGACTGAGGCCGGTTCCTCAGAAGCATGATCGAGAAAGCAGCAGAACGTGTGTTGCCCGAGTTTGCGCTGCCCTGGTGTTCGTAGCTGACCCCGATCTCGAGTTCGACTCCCTGGCGTCTCTAGCTTCTCCAGCTTTTCCGCTACCAGAGCACACGGCAGGTATGGGACGTTGCCACATCCTTCCTGACGGGGTCCTCGAAAACCGACGTGCGCAGAGGTCACGATCGGGCATAAAAGCGCCATCATCGGGGGTTCAGACGAAGAATCGTGCTGCTCTTCACTCGCCTGGTGGAACCGGTCGCTCGTACTTGCGGCATATCGCCGTCGACGGCGGAGGACGGCGTAAAGAGAATCGCAATAATGCTTGCGCAGGTTGCCATTTGCCCCTAGGTTGGGCGTCGGTGCGGTGTCTGCACCTTCGGGGATGCGATTCAGGTCGTCGGGGTTCGGGGTACCGCACATTCGGTGCGGATGCTGTATGCCCTCGTCAAGGGGCAGGCTACGTCTGCGCCACGAACTGAATAGCTACTCGAAAATAAAGGGGAAAATCGGGATGCACAACAGGGAAAGAGTTTCAACCAGATCGCGACGGACGGGGGTGAAACTCGCAGCTGTAGTTGGGGCGGCAAGCCTCTTCACCTTTGGCTCTGTGACATCCGCGATGGCCCTCGAGACCGACGTCTCCGAGGCCGAAGGGCGTGTTGTCAGCGGCGGCGGAACGGTCAACCTGAACGACGTCGTCGGCCTCGAGCCCGCATACAAAGCCGATCCGAGTGATCCGGGAACCGAGTCGAGTGCTCTCGACATCGCCGTGCTCGACGCACTCAACATCGATCTCGGTGACGGGATCCAGCTGTTCGGTCCGAACGGTGTGATCGGAGCCGGCGCGCTCGGACAGTATGCGAGCGCAACACCGACTGAGTCATATGCCTCGTCTGGTGCTCTCACCAGTGAGGGTCTGATCGCCGCAGGCGGGAATGGCGCGCAGGACAACGCGTTCCTCGACCTCACACAATTGCTTGACAACGCGGGCCTCGGTGGTGTGACCGACGGCCTCGTCTCTGAGCTTCGTATCGAACTCGGAGCGCTGTCTGCCGCAGCGACTGCTACAGCGGGTGAGGAACCCGTCGGTGACTACCAGATCGCGAACGGCACAGCGACTCTGATCAGCCCCGCTGTGCAGCAGCTGACCGCAGCCCTCGATGACGCCCTCGGCGTGGCGAGCGCGACGGCCAACGGCATCACCGGTCCTGACGGAGCACTCGGTTCAGCGCTCAGCGGTATCGCCGATGACCTGGTCGCTCCGCTCGCTGAAGCGCTCGGCGCCGTCAGCGGCGGTCTTGTGGCCGTTGACAATGTGGCTCTCACCGCAGGTCTCACCGTCGACCTTCAAGAGGCACTGGCTGCTCTGACGGATGCTCCGATCACGAGCGCCGACAGCGCGGTCACGATCGACTTCAGCACCGGTGAGGTGTCGATCGATCTCGCGAAGCTCATCGCCGACTCTCAGGGGGGAACCTACGACGGAACTCTGAACGGGCTCGACCCGAACACAGAGATCCTCGAGCCGGGGCTCATCCAGGCCGGCCTCGACGGCGCGATCGGGTCGATCCTCGACCAGATTCCGGCGCTGCTCGTGACCGCTGCCACCGACACCCTCAACAACGCCACGCTCGAGTTGAACCTGACGGCAGACGCGGCCCTCGATCCTCCGCTGTTGCCGAATATTCCACTCGCGAACATCGACGTGCTCATCACCGGCACCGTTGGCGGATTCCTCGGGGCTGAGGGTTCAACGCCCCCGACGATCGACACCAGCGGAACGACAGCCCTCGGGGCGATCCCGATCGGTACGCTCCTCGAGCCGATCCTTCAGGTCGTGACCGGCACGCTGCTGCCGGCGATCGTGCAGCCGCTGACAGACGCGATCACGGATGTCGGAATTCTCGACACCACCTTCCGTCCGGCTGTTGAGTTGGCCGTAGCAGCGCTTGCGCCGCTCGCGGGTGTGCTCAACCAGGTCGTCTCGATCACGGCCAACGTGCAAGAGACCCCGGGTGACTTCACCACAGACGGTGCTTACGACGACACGTCGTTCACCCAGCGTGCTGTGTCGATCTCACTGCTGCCGGTTCTGACAACCCCGCTCGCCGAGGTCAACCTGGCATCGGCAACTGTCCGGGCGACCGCGGCAGCTGTTGTGATCACCAGCCCGACAGACGGCGACGTGATCACGGTTCCGACAGACACCGACACATCCGATGTCGACGTCACCGGCACCGGTACTCCCGGAGCCGAGGTCGTTGTGACGGTTCCCGGAGCTCCTGACCAGGTGACGACTGTCGCCGACGACGGAACCTGGACGGTCACTGTTCCCGAGCTGCCGGTCGGCAGCCACGAGATCACCGCGACGCAGACCACTCCGGCTGATGAGGTGACCACCGACTCGGTGGGTATCACCATCGAAGTTGGCACGGCAACGGATGTCGACACGGACGCGACGGATGTTGATGTCGCGACCGACGTCGACACCGACGCCGCGACTGACGTTGATGTTGCGACGGACGTCGACACCGATGCCGCGGCAGATGTTGACACGGACGTTGCGACTGACGTTGACACGGATGCTGCGACGGATGTTGATGTCGCGACTGACGTTGACACGGATGCTGCGACCGATGTTGATGTCGCGACTGACGTTGACACGGATGCTGCGACCGATGTTGATGTCGCGACTGACGTTGACACGGATGCTGCGACCGATGTTGATGTCGCGACTGACGTTGACACGGATGCTGCGACGGACGTTGATGTCGCGACTGACGTTGACACGGATGCCGCGACGGACGTTGATGTTGCGACGGATGTTGACACTGACGTTGCGACTGACGTTGACACTGACGCTGCCACGGACACGGATGTTGCGACTGACGTTGACACGGATGCTGCGACTGACGTCGATACTGACGCCGCGACGGATGTTGATGTTGCGACGGATGTCGACACTGACGCTGCCACGGACACGGACGTTGCGACTGACGTTGACACGGATGCTGCGACGGACACGGACGTTGCGACTGACGTTGACACCGATGCTGCGACCGACGTCGACACCGACGCCGCGACCGACGTCGACACCGACGCCGCGACCGACGTCGACACCGACGCCGCGACCGACGTCGACACCGACGCTGCGACCGACACCGACGCCGCGACCGACACCGACGCTGCGACCGACGCGGACGCTGCTGCCGATATCGACGCAGACGGTGGCGACAGCGATGACCGCTCTGCAACCGTCGGGCACAAGTCGATAGTCCGTGGCACTGGTGTAAGCCAGACCGTCACGGCTGCCGGGTTCGAGCCGGGCGAGACGGTCAGTGCCAGCGTGCACTCGACTCCGTTCGACCTGCCCGCGCAGGTCGCGAACGAGAGTGGAACCGCGACGTGGACGTTCGCTGTCGGTTCTGACTTCGAACTCGGCAACCACCGGGTCGAACTGGTCGGAAGCGAGACCGGTGAACTGACCGGACCGGCTGAGGCGACCGACTTCACGGTTACCGCGAAGCCGGCAAGCCTGCCATCGACAGGTGCTGACGGCAGCGGCATGCTGATCGGCGGAGCGGCAGCACTGCTGTTGTTCGCCGGCGCGGCATTGCTCGCGGTTCGCAAGTTCCGACTCGACAGCTAGGCACGTAAAGATCAGGGGGGCCTCGCCGCTACTGTGCGGCGCGGCCCCCTTGCGTCGGCAACGTGAAACACGTTGTCGCGCATTCGACGACCACGGGGAAACACAACGGTGACCAAGCTCACACGACCGGCGAAATATGCTTCCATCGCGACGATCGCGGTGGTGGGCTTCTACATACTGCTGACCATGCTGTACGTTTTGCCGGCGAACCCGGTCAAGTCCGCGCTCAGCGGGCTCACCAGCGCGGCGAGTCCCTATTTCACGCAGAAATGGAACGTCTTCGCACCGAACATCGCGCGTTCGAACCCCGAGCTCCGTATTCAGGCACAGTGGCTCGACGAGAACGGCGAGCGGGTGAAGAGCGACTGGATCAGCATGACCGACATCGAGCTGAACGCCGTTGAGGGCAACATGCTTCCGTCGCGCATACAGAAATCGTCCTGGAACCTGCAGTCTCTCTATCTGAGTCGCTACAACAAGCTGAACGACGAGCAGAAGGCGATCGTCAAAGACACCTTCATCGAACGTGACGGTGAGGGTGGATTCCGTGCAAAGCCCTCGGCAGGCCTGGTCGACGAGATCACAGAGCTCGGTGAGAGCCGTTCTCGTGTGGTCGATCTGTTGCGCTACGACTACATGGTCAAGGAATACGCCACATACTTCGCCACTGCATACTTCGACCAAGAGATCATCCGCGTGCGCTGGCAGGTGTACCGGGAACGCCCCAACGACTTCGATCAGCGTTTCGACGAGACCGAGCAGCACGAACCGACCACCGTCACCTTCGGATGGCGCCAAGCCGATGACGTGATTCGTCCGACAGTGCTCGACGTCTATAAAGACGTCATCGACAGGTACGGTGATCGATGATGGCCGCAACCAGGATCCGGCGCTCTCGCCCCATGGCTCTGCTCAGATCTGGGCCGGCCGGGTGGTTCAACGCCTTCGCCGCATGGACCACTGGAGCCCAGCATTCTCTTCGAAGCCTGTCGCTTCTGCGGATTCTCTATGGTTTCGCGATGCTCTGGTTCTATCTCACGAGCGCTGCCGACCGTCACTATCTCTGGGGTGTCGGGGCCACCTGGGTCGAGCCTGCAGTGCAGCAGCGCGACTACCCCGCGATCTTCAGGATCGTCTTCTCGAAGAGCGACGCTTTTCTCTTCGACCTGAACTACGGCATCCTCATCGTGCTCGCTTTCATCTTTATGATCGGCTGGCAGACGCGGATCGTGACGCCGATCCTGCTCGTGTATTCGGTGGCGCTGACCACGAACAGCGTGGTGCTCACCAACGGCGGCGATCTCGTGATGCGCATCACGCTGCTGTTCCTCGTCTTCGCGAATCTCTCGCAGCACTGGTCGGTGGATGCCTGGATGCGGTCACGGAGACACGCGGCCGGGCTCACGGCACGGCAGCGGCCACGCTGGTTGCCGGACTGGCTGGTGAACGGTGCACACAACACGGCGTTGATCCTGTGCTGCTACCAGATCATGCTCGTCTACGTGAACTCGGGCATCTACAAGCTCATGGGTGAGGAATGGGTCGACGGCACGGCGTTGTACTACGCGCTCTCGCTCGACGTTTTCCTGCCGTTCCCCGCGTTGAGTCAGCTCGCCTGGCAGATCACGCCGTTTGTGTTCGTCGGCTCATGGATCTCGATCTGGGCTCAGGTCCTTTTTCCCGTGCTGTTGCTCTGGAAGCCGACGCGCTATGCGGCGATCCTGGCGATTCTGGGCATGCACTTCGGGATCGGGCTGTTCCTCGGGCTGTGGCCGTTCTCCATCGCGATGATCGCTCTTGATCTGCTGTTCATCCGCGATGGGTCATGGGTGCAGGCGATCGCGTGGGCGAAAGAGGTGCTGCGCGTGCTGCGTCAGATTCTCGTCGATCGTATGCGCCCCCGGCGAGTGGAACCCGTGGCGGCCGAGCGGACCGCCGATCAGGCGAGATAACCCGAGTGACAGACGTCGCGATCGTCGGCAGCGGGCCGAACGGGCTTGCTGCAGCGGTCACCCTCGCGCGTGCAGGTCTCGCCGTCGACGTCTTCGAGGCGGCGCAGACCCTGGGCGGTGGCGCGCGCACACTGGAACTCACCGAGCCCGGGTTCCTGCATGACTGGGGTTCGGCGGTGCAGCCGATGGCGTATGCATCCCCGTTCTTCGCGCAGTTCGGACTGAGCAGACGTGTTGAGTTCAGCATCCCCGATGTCTCGTATGGTCATGCCTTTGACGATGGTGCCGCAGGAATCGCATGGCATGACCTCGATCGCACAGTCGAGGGTCTCGGAACGGACGGACCAGCGTGGCGCCGCCTCCTCGCCCCGCTCGTGCACCGCAGCGGCACTGTGGCCGAGTTCGTGATGAACCCGATGCTCCCGATCCCGAGACACCCCGTGACGGCCTTCAGATATGCCACTCGTGTGCTCGAACTCGGCACGGCACTCGGCTCGGCGCGATTCAGGGGTGAGACCGCACCCGCAATGCTCGCCGGAGTCCTCGCCCACGCGGTGGGGCGAGTGCCCTCGCTCGGCACTGCAGCACCCGGTGTGATGCTCGCGCTGCTCGCGCACAGCGTGGGCTGGCCGATCCCGGTCGGCGGCTCGCAGTCCATCGTGAACTCGATGGTCGACGACATACGGGAGCACGGTGGCCGTGTGCATACGGGTCGCACGATATCGTCGCTCGCAGACCTGCCCGACTCACGGGCTGTGATCTTCGACACCACGCCTCGCCAGCTCGTCAGTATCGCTGGAGACCGCTTGAGCAACAGGTACCGGCGTGCCCTGATGAGGTTTCGACACGGCAATGGCCTGGCCAAGGTGGATTTCGCTCTGTCGGAGCCGGTGCCATGGCGCAACGCCGATCTTCGGCTGGCCGGCACGGTGCACATGGGCGGCGTGCGTTCAGAGATCGCTGCGGCAGAGGCGGCAGTCGCGCGCGGCGGGCACGCCGAATCACCGTACGTGCTTGCTGCGCAACCGAGTCTGTTCGATTCTTCTCGCGCCCCGATCGGGCGCCACACGCTGTGGGCATACACCCATGTTCCTCACGGGTCAGAACGCGACATGACCGAGCCGATCACCGCGCAGATCGAGCGTTTCGCGCCGGGGTTCCGCGACGTTGTGATGGCAAGCGCATCGATGACAGCGGCAGATCTGGAGAGACAGAACCCGAATTTCGTCGGAGGAGACATCTCGGGCGGCGCGGTCAGCATCAGACAACTGATCGCTCGCCCGGTTTTGTCTTCGCACCCCTGGCGCACGCCCGCGCGCGGACTCTATCTGTGCTCGGCATCGACTCCCCCCGGGCCGGGTGTGCACGGGATGGGCGGTTTTCACGCGGCCAGGCTCGCCTTGGAAGACGTGTTCGACCTGCCGGTGCCCTCGCTGTCACCCGGTCAGTGAGCTGAGGCGGCCCGAGTGCGGTGAGTTGCGGAGGCGCGCTGCTTCAGGGAGCCGCTGGGCACAAGGAGGCCGCAGACGCGGGCGATGTCGTCACACCCGGCATACGGATGCGCTGCGCCGCGTTGGTGTCAGTGGGGTCGGTGTCGGAGGGTTGGTGTCGGTGGGGTGGTGTCGGTGGGTCGTGCAAGGGTGACAGGTGCCGCGGGGCGCTCGAGGCGCCGCCGGCTCTGCCCGCTCACCTCACCCGAGAGGTTATTCGGCGGACCGGCAGACGAACAGGGTTCGTCGATTAGCGCGGAGCCATTCGGACCCGAACCGACTGGATCCGCGCCCCATCGGTCACGCTGATGGGGCGATGCCGGATGCACGACACCTGTCACCGAGATAAGTCTACGGTTCCATTCGAACGAGAGCTGACGCGACTCGAGTGTCTTCGCTGTGGAGACCAGCCGGCTGTCAGTGGGCACGACTACCATGGACCACGTGGTTACCGCCCTGTATCGCCGTTACCGGCCAGAGAACTTCGCTGAGATGATCGGCCAGTCTCAGGTGACCGATCCCCTGATGACGGCCCTGCGCTCCGACCGTGTCAACCATGCCTATCTCTTCAGCGGTCCGCGGGGGTGCGGCAAAACGACATCCGCTCGAATTCTGGCGCGCTGCCTGAACTGCGTCGAGGGGCCGACAGACAATCCCTGCGGAACCTGCCCGAGCTGCATAGAGCTCTCGCGCGCGGGCGGCGGCTCACTCGATGTCGTCGAGATCGACGCGGCAAGTCACAACGGCGTCGACGACGCACGAGACCTGCGCGAGCGCGCCATCTTCGCTCCGGCTCGTGACCGATACAAGATCTTTATCCTCGACGAGGCCCACATGGTCACACCGCAGGGCTTCAACGCGCTGCTCAAGATCGTCGAAGAGCCGCCGGAGCACGTGAAGTTCATCTTTGCGACAACCGAGCCGGACAAGGTGATCGGAACCATCCGCTCACGCACGCACCACTACCCGTTCCGGCTCATTCCGCCGGCGCAGATGCTCGAATACGTGCAGTCGCTGTGCGACGCAGAAGGGGTCTCCGTCGAGGCGGGCGTTCTTCCCCTCGTCGTGCGTGCGGGGGGCGGCTCCGCCCGCGACACCCTGTCGCTGCTCGACCAGCTGATGGCCGGATCAGAGGGCGACTCCGTCGACTACGAACGCGCTGTGGCACTGCTCGGCTACACCCACGCGTCTCTGCTCGACGAGGTCATCGACGCTCTGTCGGCGACGGATGCCGGCGCAGCGTTCTCTGCCGTCGATCGCGTCATCCAGACCGGCCAGGATCCTCGCCGGTTCGTCGACGACCTGCTCGAACGATTGCGCGACCTCATAGTCGTCGGCGCGACCGGTGACGGTGCCGCAGCCGTTCTGCGCGGTATTCCGCAGGACGAGCTCGACCATATGGCCGTGCAGGCGTCGGCGTTCGGCTCAGCCGAGCTCAGTCGAACCGCCGATATCGTCAACACGGCACTGAGCGAGATGACCGGAGCCACCTCACCGCGGCTGCACCTCGAACTCATGGTCGCCCGCGTGCTTGTTCCCGCCATGGACGACACGCACCGCGGCGCACTCGCCCGTGTGGAACGCCTTGAACGTCGTGTCGGCGTTGAGGCAGGGGCCGGATCCGCGGGTGCGAGCCCCGCAGATGCTCGATCGGCGACACCGGCGACATCGGCGACATCGGCGGCACCTGAAGTGCCCGCGGCTGCCCGCCAGCCGGCAGCTGCTCCGCCAGCGCCGGCGACGGCATCCCCCCCGCGTCAGAAGCAGTCTGCCGCGTCAGACGCGTCAGAAGCTGCATCGGCCGTTGCCGCAGAGGCACCCGCCCCTGCGTCGGCTCAGGCGCCTTCTGCAGGCGGCAAAGCCGCAGAACCGACGAGCGCAGCTGTCGGCCCCGTGACCCTGCAGCAGATGAAAGACGCCTGGCCACAGATTCTCGACCGTGTCAGCAAGGTCAAGCGGTCAGCGTGGCTCGTTGCGACAACAGCTACCGTTCGCGATTTCAACGCCGACCACGTTCTGCGGCTCTCGTTCCCCAGCCGCAAAGACGCTGAGGACTTCAAACAGCTCACCGCGGGCGAGGGCGTCAGCAGCATCGTTCGTCACGCTATCAGCGACGTGCTCGGCGTGAGTGTGAAGTTCATCGCACAGGTCGAGCCCGGCAGCGGTGGTGCAGGGCCGAACCCGGCGGGTGATCCCAGCCCGGGCGGTGTGCCCGCAGGGCCTCGTGAAGGCCGTGATGCTCAGACACCGGAGCGCGATGCTCCGGCTCCCGCCGCTCGAGCGCAGCCCGCCCCCGCTGCATCGTCGAGGGCCGGCGACGACCTGGAGCGGCCGAGTGCGACATCGTCTGCCGTGACATCGTCTGCCGCGACGGCGGCCGCCGCAACACGGGTTGCCCCAGCGCCTGCCGCCGCTCCCGCAACACCTTCTGCATCGCGGGCCCCCGGCGCCACCTCGGGAGAATCAGGCCCCGCGTCCGCACCATCGGTCGGCTGGAACGTTGTGGCGATTCCGCAGACAGACGACGACCCGCCGTCGGCGCACGGCTCGTCGGCCAGTGAGCCCGTGACCGCCGCTTCGGCCGTCACCGAGATGCAGTCCGATCTGAGGGCCTCGAGCGCGTCACCCCTGTCATCCGGCGCATACGGCGAGCCAGACGATGCAGACGCTCCACCGCCAGACGATGAGCCTCCATATCCGGACCCGGCCGACGACCCGATGGCCACACGCACGGTGACGCCCATACCGCCTCGGGCTCCCGTCGCGCCGGCTGCCCCGCTGACGACGGACACACCGGAGGCATCGGGCTCGACAACGCCTGCGCCGACAACGCCTGCGCCGACAACGCCTGCGCCGTCAACACCTGGGCCGTCCTCTGCTCCCGCTGCCGCTACGTCAACGGGCGACAGGCGTCCCGCCCATCCGGCAGGCGCCAGCCGCTATGGCGAAGCAGTTGTGCGCGAACTTCTGGGCGCGACGTTCATCGAGGAACAGCCGCACACCCCTCGCGCCGGTTTCAACCGATGACGGGGGAGTGAGACGTGTACGAGGGAATCGTCCAAGAGCTGATCGATGAGTTCGGGCGTCTGCCCGGAATCGGGCCCAAATCGGCCCAGCGCATCGCATTCCACATTCTGCAGACCGAGAGTTTCGACGTGTCGAGGCTGGCCGAGCTGCTCGTCGACGTGCGCACGAAGGTGCATTTCTGCGAGATCTGTGGCAACGTCGCCGAGCAGGAGACCTGTTCGATCTGCCGCGATCCCCGTCGCAACCCCGCGTCGATCTGTGTCGTCGAAGAAGCGAAAGACGTCGTCGCGATCGAGCGGACCAGGGAGTTCCGCGGGCTGTACCACGTGCTCGGCGGCGCGATCAGCCCCATCGACGGTATCGGGCCGGACCAGTTGCGCATCCGTCAACTGATGCAGCGCCTGGCCGACACAGGCGTCACAGAGGTGATCATCGCGACGGATCCGAACCTCGAGGGCGAAGCCACGGCGACTTATCTGTCGCGCATACTCGCGCCCCTCGGAATGCGGGTCACACGCCTCGCATCGGGGCTTCCCGTCGGCGGAGACCTCGAGTACGCAGACGAAGTCACCCTGGGCAGGGCATTCGAAGGACGCACTGTCGTCTCGTAGGCCTGCCGCCGCATGCCCGTGCTGCGTTCGTCTCGTTCCGGGCTTCAGAGTCAGACGGAGCCCTCTTTCAGACCAGTCCGCGTGAGCCGGGGGTTCAAGAGCCCCCGAGCCTCGCTGCCGCCTCGAAGACGATGGGCAGGCTGCCCGAGATCACGGCGACGCACGCGATGATCCCGATGGCGAGAGCAGCGATGGCGATGTTCTTCGCCACACCGTCCGTGGTCCGCCTGCGCAGTACCCGCGCCGAGAGCACGATCGTGAGAACCGGCAGCGAGAAGCCGAGAAGCGCGACGCCGATCACGGACGCGAGGGTGAGCGGTGGGCTCTGACTGTAGACACCCGTTCCGAAATACACGAAGAACGGGGCGAAGGCACCGGCGATGCCCCAGGGAAGCGCGACGACCGAGAGGACCAGGCTCACCAGGGCCGTTGTCCTGCTGTTTGCTGAGCGTGCGGAACGAGTGGATGCCATGTGCCGAGCTTACGAGATCCGCTTACGAGATCCGCTTACGGGATCCGCTTACGAGCGTGAACCGTCGCATGGCGGGTGAGGCATGTCTCGCACTCTAGGATGGGAAGCTGTACCAAACCCCCCACCACCCCGTCAGGAGGTCACGTGAGCCTGATCGTGCAGAAGTTCGGCGGATCCTCAGTCGCTGATGCCGAGAGCATCAAACGCGTCGCCAAACGCATCGTCGAGACGCGCCGTGCCGGGCACGACGTGGTGGTTGCCGTGTCTGCGATGGGCGACACCACAGACGAACTGCTTGACCTCGCCCACGAGGTGACTCCGATGCCTGAACCGCGTGAGCTCGACATGCTGCTCTCGAGCGGCGAGCGGATCTCTGTCGCCCTGCTCGCCATGGCGATCAAGACGATGGGTCAGGATGCACGGTCGTTCTCAGGGCCGCAGGCCGGGATGATGACAACGAACCGCCATGGGTCAGCACAGATCGTCGACGTCACACCGGTGCGGCTGCGCAAGGCACTCGACGAGGGCTCGATCGTGATCGTCGCCGGTTTCCAAGGTCTGTCCGCAGACACCGCAGACATCACGACCCTCGGTCGCGGCGGTTCCGACACCACCGCCGTCGCGCTCGCTGCGGCGCTCGACGCCGACATCTGCGAGATCTACACGGATGTCGACGGCATCTTCACCATGGACCCTCGTGTGGTGCCCCGCGCCCGCAAGATCGAGAAGATCACCGCCGAAGAGATGCTCGAGCTCGCGGCGAACGGAGCGAAGGTGCTCTACATCCGGGCTGTGGAATACGCCCGCAGGCACGGTGTGACGCTTCACGTGCGATCCAGCTTCAACAACCACGAGGGAACCCTCGTCTACAACCCGAAAGAGGGTGAAAAAGTGGAACAACCCATCGTCACGGGCATCGCCACCGATCTGAGCGAGGCCAAGATCACAGTCGTCGGCGTGCCAGACGTTCCGGGCAAGGCAGCCGAGATCTTCAAGATCGTCGCGAAGACCGACGCGAACGTCGACATGATCGTGCAGAACGTCTCTGCCGCTGCCACCGGTCGCACCGACATCTCGTTCACACTGCCGATGTCGCAGGCGCATTCGGTGCTCACGGCGCTGAGGGCCGAGCAGGAGACCGTCGCATTCGAAGCGCTTCAGCACGACGACCAGATCGGCAAGCTCGCGCTGGTCGGAGCGGGCATGAAGGCGAACGCCGGCGTCTCGGCGAAACTCTTCGAGGCGCTGCACAAGGCAAGCATCAACATCGAGATGATCTCGACCAGCGACATCCGCATCTCGATCGTGACGCGTGCAGACACCGTCAACGAGGCAGCGCGCGTTGTGCACAGTGCCTTCGAGCTCGACGGTGACGAAGACGCCGCTGTGCACGGGGGCACCGGCCGCTGACCCGGCGACAGGGACTGACTCGTGTCCGGAATCTGGGACAATTGACTGAACGAAGTGATGCGCACCATACGATGCGCGCGAAGGGAACGGACATGGGCAACGGAGTACGCGTCGGAATCGTCGGCGCAACCGGACAGGTGGGCACGGTGATGCGCGCGCTGCTCGAGGAGCGCTCCTTTCCGATCTCTGAGATCCGTTTCTTCGCCACAGCCAGGTCCGCGGGCTCCGTGCTCACGTTCGCCGGAGCGGAATACACGGTCGAAGACGTGGAGACCGCCGACCCGAGCGGTCTCGACATCGCGCTCTTCTCGGCCGGCGCGACCGGATCCCGCGCGCACGCCGCCCGGTTTGCAGACGCGGGAGCGATTGTCATCGACAACTCCAGCGCCTGGCGCATGGACCCCGACGTTCCGCTCGTCGTCAGCGAGGTCAACCCGCACGCGATCGCCGAAGCCCGCAAGGGCATCATCGCCAACCCGAACTGCACAACCATGGCGGCGATGCCGGTGCTCAAGGTGCTCGACGCCGATGCCACCCTCGAGAGGCTGATCGTGAGCACATATCAGGCGGTCTCGGGCTCGGGCCTCGCCGGCGCCGAAGAACTCGCCGAACAGACGAAGGCGGCTGTAGCAGACGAACACCTGCTCGACCTGGTGCACGATGGGGCAGCTGTGCAGATGCCCGAGCCCGTGAAGTACGTTCGTCCCATCGCGTTCGACGTCATCCCGCTCGCCGGCTCGATCGTCGACGACGGAGACAACGAGACAGACGAAGAGAAGAAGCTGCGCAACGAAAGCCGCAAGATTCTCGAGAAGCCCGACCTGCTCATCTCGGGCACGTGTGTGCGTGTGCCGGTCTTCACCGGTCACTCCCTCTCGATCAATGCCGAGTTCGCACACGAGATCACACCTGAACGCGCTCGCGAACTGCTGGCGGATGCGCCAGGTGTCGCACTCGCAGATGTGCCGACACCTCTCGAAGCGGCAGGCAAAGACCCCTCGTTCGTCGGGCGCATCCGTGTGGATCAGAGCGCGCCGAAGGGCAAAGGGCTTGTTCTCTTCATCTCGAATGACAATCTGAGAAAGGGCGCGGCTCTCAACGCCGTGCAGATCGCGGAGCTTGTCGCGCAGACGAAGCACGCGAACTCCTCACTCGCTCCAGCCTGACCCGCCGCCGGCGCGGGATCGTGCCGCGTGCCACATTAGAATCAAGCGATGAGGCACGATGGGGCGCCCGGCATCTCGGGGGAGCGGACGGCAGCGGGCGCGCAGTCCGCTGGTGCCGCGCATCTTCGGCGTGCGTCGTCTGGCGACGACAACCCGCCTGCCCACGACCCGCCTGCCCACGACGACGCGCCCGACCCTGCCATGACCGTTGCATCCGGGCACGCAGCGGTGCGAGACGAGGTGCGCAGAGGGCTCAGTCTCGAGTCGTCGGTGTTCCTGTCGCAGCTGCTTCTCGGCGCAGGAGTGCTGCTGCTCGTGGTGATCGACTTCGTGGTGACGGGACAGACAGCCGAACCCCTCTATTTCGCCGGTGTCGCAGCGATCGTCGGCCTGACGACCATCGCCGCCGTTGTGCCGTGGTCACGAGTGCCGCGGTGGATGATCGCGTGTGTTCCGTTGCTCGACCTCGTGGCGATCATCCTGACCCGCGAGGGCAGAGACGAACTCGGTTCGAGCGTGCTGATGGTGTTTCCGGTGATCTGGCTCGCCACCAACTTCGGTATCTGGGGTGCCGTCGTCGGCCCTGTCTTTTCGTTCGCGCTGCTGTGGGCGACAACGATTCCCGAGTTCACGGGGATCACCGGAGACGCGCTGCCTCGACTTGTGGTCGTGCCGATCGTGCTGGCGTTCGTCTCGATGTCGTCCTATCTGACGGTCAGACGAACCAGGGCGCAGCGGGTGCTGCTCGACCGTCAGGCCGTGATGCTCGAAGAGGCTCTCAGCCGCGCAAAACGCCAGGAGCGAATGCTCGACGAGATCCTCAATGCGGTGAACTTCGGAGTGGTGGCCGTCGATTCCCTCAACCGTCCGCTCATCGTGAACCGCGCCTACCGGGAGTGGATGCAGCTCGTGGCGGTTGAACCTCGGCAGATCGTGCCGGCTGTGGTCTATGCAGAGGACCGAGTGACGGTCATCGACGAAGACGACCGTCCATACAATCGCCTGTTGCGCGGGCAGACGTTCGAGGATGAACTGGTCTGGGCCGGGCAGCCGGGGTACCCTCAGCGTGCGCTCGCTGTGACGGGTCGTCAGTTGCACGACGAGCGCGGAAACCGGGAGGGCGCCGTTCTCATCTCGCGCGACGTCACGGAGCTCTCCGAGAGCATCCGCGCGAGGGACGACCTCGTGGCGAGCGTCTCACACGAGTTGCGCACACCGCTCACCTCGCTGCTCGGCTATCTTGAGCTTGTGCACGATGACGTCACCCTGTCTGATCAGACGAAACGCCACGTCCACATCGCATCGAAGAATGCCGATCGCCTGCTCGCCATCGTCTCGGACTTTCTCGCGGCGAAGAGCGACGGAGGCCAGCTCCAGATGTCGTTCTCCGACTGCGATATCGCCGCCATCGCCCGGCAGGCGGTGCAGTCATTCGAACCGCTTGCGAAGCAGCGGTCCATCACGCTCGGCTTCGCGGCACGAGACGACACCACGGTGCGAGCTGACGCTTTTCGTGTGCGTCAGATCATCGACAACCTGCTCTCGAACGCCATCAAATACAACAATGACGGAGGCGAGGTCAGCGTGCGCGTGACATCGAACGAGACTCAGATAGCGGTTCGGGTGAGCGACACAGGCCGAGGAATGGCCGAGAAGGAGCAGGATCGTGTCTTCGAGCGGTTCTACCGATCAGAAGAGGTCAGGGGAACGAGCATCCACGGCACAGGCCTCGGATTGCCGATCAGCCGGGACATGGCGAGACAGCACGATGGTGAGCTGTCACTCGAATCGAGCGGACCGCACGGAACGACGATGGTGCTGACTCTGCCGCGCATCTCACACAACGACGGAGCACATCGTGACGCTTGACACACTCACCATCATGGTGATGAGCGGCCTCGTGATCGTCACCATCGGCCTGATCTTCGTGATGAACACGCTCCTGGGCAACAACGACCTCACCGGCCGTCTGTGGAGCATGTGCTTCATTCTCGCCATGCTCGCCGTGCTCGCGCTCGCGTCGTGGGCACTGCAGCCAGATGCTCAGTGGGTGCTGCCCGTCGCGAACGCCAGCCTCGTGGGCAGTATCGGGGCCGTCTGGGCCGGAGCGCGATCGTTCAACTCGAGAACGTCGATGCTGGTGCTTCCGCTCGCCTCAGCGGTTGCTGCCGGCGTCATCTCGGCGTTTGAACTGCCCCTCCTCGGTGAGTGGGCCGGGGGCGGTGCGACCTATGGGGCAATCGCGCTCTTCGCGGCGCTCGGCGCGATCGAGTGCGGCAGAGGTCTGCTCGGCCGACGTGTGAACGGGCGGGTGATGCTCGCCGTTCTTGCAACGGCCGCGATCTTCTATGGCGCTCGATTCGTGCTCTTCATCGTCGCCGGGCCGCACAGCGATGCTTTCAGTCGTTATGTCGGCGAGCAGGCGACAGCTGTCGTTGTGACGGTGCTGATCGTCGTCATCGCGGTGGCGATGTCCATCCTGCGGGCGGAGCGCGGGCACGGGGCGAGCACGTGGCGTCGGTCGGGCGTATCGACCTTCTCCATGGGGGTGCTCGAGTGGAGGGCGTTCGTGATGGGGGCGGGCGACCGTGTCGATCGTGTCGTCGCTCATCACGGCGAGAGCGCCCTGATCGTCGGACACCTCGACAACCTTCCTGAGATCAACCTCGCGTTCGGGCGCCAGTTCGGAGACGAGGCGATCGCCGGCTTCGCCGCAAGCCTCAGGGCCGAGCTTCCGCCGACGTCGATCATCGGGCATCGTTCCGGGGGCCGGTTCGTGATCGTTATGAACGTGGTGACCGCTGATCAGGCGAAAGAGCACGCCGTGCGTGTGCTCGGTGCCCTCGTGGACCGGCCCATCGACAGCAGGGGAGGCTTTCGCCTGAGTGCGAGCTTCGGGGTCGCAGACTCTTTCGAGACCCCCCACGACTTCACCAGCCTGTTGCAGGCCGCCGAGCAGGCCTGCGATGAGGCGACACGTGCGGGCGGCAACAGGGTGGTCGTGGCAGGGTCTTCCGCCCCTCGGCCATAGGCGACTCCGGATGCCGGCGGGCCGTACGCGAATCTTGATCAATTCTTGAGGTGACACTGCGGCATACTCGCGGCAATGCTGCTTCGCTCGGGGCAGAGTAGTTCTCAGCAGCCGGTACGTCGGGGTCTTACCCCCTCGACGTCCCGCAGCTGCAGACCACCGCAACTCCCACACAGCCCCGAGTCGCGTGACCCGAACGCGCGACCCGGTTTCAACCGCACACCGAACGGGAGAACCGGCATGAGTGTCCCCCGCACGAATGCCGCTCCCGTGGTGGCGGTTGTCAGCCTTACGGACGTGCTGCCCGCTGCCGCTCGACTCTCGAGGGACAAGCGGGCAACACGCCCGTGAGGCGAGAAGAACACGACCGACAGGGCGCAGAGCATCCGTGACCGGGGTCAGGCCCGAGCGGCCAACCGGTATCCAACGCCGCGCACCGTCTCGATCCAACGCGGTGAACTGATGCTGTCGCCGAGCTTGCGCCGAAGGTTGCCCATGTGCACCTCGACCGCGCGTTTGTCCGACTCGCTCACATACGGGCCTGTCGCGTAACTCTCACCGCGAAGCAGCAGTGCGAGCTCTGCCTTGCTGTGCACACGTCGGCCCGATTCCACGAGGGCCGCGAGCAGCTCGAACTCGCTTCGCGTGAGCACGAGCTCGGCGCCTTCGAGCTCGGCCATGCGCATGTCCATGTTGATCCGCAACCCGTTGTGCTCGACCCACTCGAGCTCGTCTCCCGTCGCAGGCGACACCGTGGCGACCGTGGCGACCGCGGGTTCGGGCGGTGAAGCAGGATGCCCGGCGCCAGCGGCCGAGAGCGCCACATCGGGCGGAAGGACGCGCGGTCGGCGCAACATCGCCTCGATCCTGGCGCGAAGCTCGCGCGGACGAAACGGTTTCGTCACGTAGTCGTCCGCGCCGGCATCCAGCCCCTGCAGAGTGTCGATCTCTTCGTCGCGCGCGGTGAGCATCACGATGTAGGTCTGACTGAAAGCGCGGATGCGCTTGGCCGTCTCGAACCCGTCGATGCCCGGCATGCTCACATCGAGAGTGGTGACCACGGGATTGTGCTCGCTGACGGCGGCGACACCGTCCATGCCGTTGCTGACCGGGACCGTGTCGAAACCGGCCTGGGTGAGCACGGTCTCGAGCAGGTTCCTGATGTCGCTGTCGTCTTCGATGATGACAGCGACGCGACGTTCATTCCCCACCGTCATATGGAAACCCCCCGATTGTTCGTCATGTGAAACCCCCGATTGCTGCCCTTTTCTTCAGGGTAGTGGCCACAACAGGCCACACCCTTCTGCACACACGACGGCAGGCGCATTCGGCCGTGCCCCCACAACGGGAGATGCACGGAGCATCCTCAAGGACGAGACGCGCCTTAACATGGAGGAATGACCTCTTCTCAGCCGGTGGACGTCGCCCTCATCGGCGGCGGCATCATGAGCGCCACCCTTGCCTCGTTGATCACACAGCTTCAGCCGGATTGGAGAATCGAGATCTATGAACGGCTCGGCGATGTGGCCGAAGAGAGTTCCAATCCCTGGAACAACGCCGGAACCGGACATGCAGCGCTGTGCGAGCTCAATTACATGCCGCCGGCGAAAGACGGATCACTCGATCCGTCGAAGGCCATCCAGATCAACGAGCAGTACCAGCTGAGCCGGCAGTACTGGTCGTACCTCGTCGATCAGGGCATTCTCGGTGAGCCGCAGAGCTTCATCAACCCGGCGCCGCACATGACTTTTGTAACCGGTGAGAAAGACGTCGCCTATCTGCGTGAGCGCTACGAGGTGCTCCGCAAGCAGCCGCTGTTCGAGACGATCGAATACAGTGAGGACTCCCGGGTCATCAACACCTGGGCCCCGCTCCTGATGCGCCGCCGCCGCGCGGGCGAACCCTTCGCGGCGACCCGCATCACGGCGGGCACAGACGTCGATTTCGGCTCGCTCACCCATCAGCTCTTCACCGCCGCGACGGATGCCGGTGCGTCGCTTCATCTCAATCACGAGGTCAGAGGACTCAAGAAGCTGCGTGACGGAACCTGGAGCATCCGTTACCGTCGTCTGGTGGGCGGAACCCCGGGCGAGTCACGGGCGCGATTCGTGTTCGTGGGCGCGGGCGGCTGGGCGCTGAAGCTGTTGCAGAAATCGGGGATCCCCGAGATCAAGGGATACGGAGTGTTCCCGATCTCGGGGCAGTTCCTGCGCACGGACAACCCGAAGGTGGTCGAAGCGCACCACGCAAAGGTCTACAGCCAGGCCAAGGTGGGCGCTCCGCCGATGTCGGTGCCGCACCTGGACACACGGGTCGTCGACGGCGAGGCCAGTCTGCTCTTCGGCCCCTATGCCGGATTCAGTCCCAAGTTCCTCAAGAACGGCAAGATCTGGGACATCGTCGCCCAGGTTCGTCCGGGAAACATCGTGCCGATGCTCGCCGTCGCCAAAGACAATCCAGGGCTCATCGGCTATCTCGTCAGAGAAGTGCTTGCGAGCCGGTCGAAGAAGTTCCGTGCGCTTCAGGAGTTCATGCCGACGGCGAAACCGGAGGACTGGTACCTCATCACCGCCGGGCAACGTGCCCAGGTTATGAAAAAAGACGAGAAGAAGGGCGGTGTGCTGCAGTTCGGCACAGAGGTGATCTCGGCAGCGGACGGTTCGATAGCCGGTCTGCTCGGGGCATCGCCAGGCGCATCCACGGCTGTGCCGATCATGCTCGACGTGCTGAAGCGCTGCTTTCCCCAGCGGATCGCTGAATGGGAGCCGAAGATCAGGCAGATGGTTCCGACCTATGGAACCACTCTCAACGGTCAGCGCGAACGCGCAGAGGACGTGCTCACGGTGACGTCACAGAAACTGGCCATCGAGCGGTAGCGAGTGCTGCAGCCGTTGACCGGTTGTGACCACGCGTGAGTCGCGGGTTCGTGCGGCGCCCGCGGGCGACACACAACCGCACGTCTCCAGGTTTCGGATGCTCTGGGATTGCGAACCAGTATGTGAGCCGGAGACAGATGTGACCAGAGACGCAAGGCCTTCGCACCCGGGCGTCCCCACACAATGCGGCCCATGCCGGGTGGCATGGGCCGCATTGTGTTCGCGCTCGGTCAGGCGATGGCCGCCGGTCGCTCCTGGGCTGCAGGAGCGTCGGCTTCTGCGATTGCAGCAACCGCCTTATAGGTGGCGTAGTGCTCGAGTTTGCACATACGCAACTTGCGCAGGGCGCGCTTCTCGAGCTGGCGTACGCGCTCTTGAGAGATGCCGAGCATCGCCCCGACGCGGTCGAGCGTCATGGGCTCGTTGCCGTCGAGTCCGTAACGATGCCGCACGATGTGCGCCTCGCGGGCCGAGAGGGTCTTGAGAGCCATCTGCACGTCTTCATTCCGCAACGTGACATCGATGATCTCACTCGGGTCCGGAGTGTCATCGTCTTCGATGAGGTCGCCGAGCTCGCTGCCGTCCTCGACCCCGACGGGTGTGTGCAGTGAAACCGGCTGGCTGTCGTAATCGAGCAGTTGCCTGACCTGCTCGGGGCGAAGCGACACGGCCTCTGAGACTTCTTCGATGCTCGGCTCGCGACCGAGCTCGACGAACATCTCGCGCTTCGTGCGGTTGATGACGTTGATCTTCTCTGCCGTGTGGACGGGAATGCGGATCATTCGGCCCGCGTCTGCGAGAGCACGGGTGATGGACTGCCTGATCCACCAGGTGGCGTAGGTCGAGAACTTGAATCCCGCCTTGAAGTCGTACTTCTCGACCGCGTGGATGAGCCCCAGGTTCCCCTCCTGCACGAGGTCGAGCAGCACAAGCGATCGACCGGTGTAGCGCTTGGCGATGCTGACGACAAGCTTGAGGTTCGCCTGGATGAACCTGCTCTTCGCTCGTTCGCCCTGTGAGACGAGTGTGCGAAGATCCCGCTCGTCTGCTTTCGAGTGTGTTCCCTGTGAGAGTCGTTCTTCTGCGAGAACACCGACCTCGATGGCCTTGGCGAGCTCGACTTCTTCATCTGCCGTCAGCAGATCCTGTTTTGCGATGGTGCGCAGGTAGTCGCGGACTGCGTCCACTGACTCCCCACGAGCTGCCCGCGTTTTCGTTGCTCCTGAATCGATCGGCCATGCTTCTGCGAGTGACATGTTGACCCCCATTCGAGTGACGTGGTGTTTTCAACGTAGCCGTTGAAAAATAGGGTGTGAAGTGCCTTGACGAGCAGTCTCACTTTCGTGTACAGCTGAAGAGGAACGTGCCCGTTCACGGGTCGAAACCCTCTGGCAGCCCGCCCTCTGGCTCGCGTTCTCTGATGTCTTCTTCGGTGAGCGGAGTGACGCGGGGTCGCCCGAGGCTGGCGATTCGGCGCTCGATATCGATGACGAGGCCGTCGTCTGTCAGCTCGTCTCGCGAATCGGTTTCGGGAACGGCAACGAGCTGGCTGGCCGGCCCGATGAGCAGTCGGGTGCGTGTGACGGCGCCCGACCCATCGCGCTCAGGCACGTCGACCGTGTCTGCGCGCATCACATTGGCGAGTGCTGCTGCATAGCTGAGCACCGCATCGGCGATGCGGTCGCCGGTGAGGAGCGAATCGCCTGCATAGTAGATGCGTTTCATACTGCTACCGTGCACGCGGATGCCTCTGACGGGTACCCCCTTGCATTTGGGCTGGAACACCGTTTAGAGTCGCCGGACCGACGGTTGCTCGCGAACTAAACTGGGCCGATGGCCAAACTGTATTTTCGATTCGGCGCGATGAACTCGGGCAAGAGCACCGCGCTGCTGCAGGCGGCCTTCAACTATGAGGAGCGCGGGCAGCGTGTGCTGCTCGCAAAGCCCGCCGTCGACACCAAGGGCGACCGCGATATCGAGAGTCGGCTCGGCATGACGAGGACTGTCGATCTTCTGATCACCGCAGGGTCCGATGCCTATGGCCTGTTCCAGGAGCACCGTCGGTCGGTCGTCGCCGAGCACGGCGTCGACGTGAGCTGCCTGCTCGTCGACGAGGCACAGTTCCTCGAGCCTGCCCAGGTGGACGGCCTGTTGCGCATCGCGCTGCTCGAGGGGATCCCTGTGCTGGCATACGGCATCCGCACAGACTTTCTCACCCACGCTTTTCCAGGCAGTGCACGCCTGCTCGAGGTCTCTCACAGCCTCGAAGAGCTCAAGACCATCTGCCGATGCGGGCGCAAGGCCATTTTCAACGGCCGTAAGTTCGCCGACGAGTTCGTCTTCGACGGTGACCAGGTGGCCATCGACGGCGTCGAGGTGAGTTACGAGTCGCTCTGCGGTGTCTGTTATCTGCAGGAATCAGCGGGTCGGCTCGGCTCTGGTGGGTCCGTCTCGAGCGGCTAGTCGTCGCTCGATCGTTCCGCGCACGTGCACATCTTCGGAGATTGTCCACCGATGAGGCCCGACACGCCGATGCCGGCAGCGGCTCATAAGAGGTTCTCCGACGTTGTGAACACTAGCCGATCGTGATGAGCGCCGTCGCGTTGAACACGATGTGGGCGATGATGGCGCCACCGAGCCTGCCGGTGAACAGCGCGAGGGCGCCGAGGGCGACGCCGACGATGAGGGTCGACAGCCCGACGACGATCATGCCGCCGCCCGGCTGCAGCTGAAGTGCGTGCACAAGCGCAAAGGCGATCGCGCTGACCCCGACGGCGATCACGGATGCGCTCGTGGGTGAGCCCGTTGAGCTCTTCAACACGGCGCGCAGCATGAGGCCGCGGAAGAACAGCTCTTCGACCAGGGGTGAGACGACGGCTCCGGCGGCGGCGAAGACGATCGCCCAGAGAAGCGGGGTTGCTCCGAAACTGGCGGCGCCACCCGGTGTTCCCCCATAGACCGTGATCTCGATCAGCGTCGCGACAGCGCGCAGCACCAGGCCGAGCCCTGCTCCCCAGAGCAGGTCGATCCACGAGAAGCGCAGTCCGAAGTCGCGAACCAGCGAGCGGTTGCCGCGTGCGAAGGTCGCCACGAGAACACCGGCGCCGAGGACGACCCAGACGACGACGAAGCTGAGCGCGGTCACGAGGATCGGCGACCCGATCGCGAGCTGAACAACCGGAAAACCGAGCATCCACGACAGGGCGAGTGCGAGTGCGAGCCAGCACACGGCATCGACGATGCCCCAGCGGTGAGCCGCGCTCGGGCCCGTGTGGGCGCTCGCAGGGTCTGTGCGTGTGTGGGGCGTGCCGCTGTCCGCGTCCATTCCTCAAACATAGCGGCGTCGTCGACCTGCAGCCCACCGGAATGCGGCATGGACGAATGGCGGCCTGCGCACGGATATCTATGGCAACATGAGTGCGGGCGCACCTGGCGCGCCTGAACGGTTCTACGGGGAGGCCGGCGAGTTGGAGTTACGCGATTACATCAGGATCCTGCGCAAGAGCTGGATTCTCATTGTGCTGCTCACGCTGGTCGGGGTCGGGGCTGCCGCGACCTTCTCGCTGCTGCAGACGCCGCAGTACAGCGCGACCTCGAAGGTCTTCGTATCGACCTCGGGCGGTCAGTCCGTCAGCGAACTCCAGCAGGGCAACACCTTCACCGTGCAGCGGGTGAAGACGTATTCCGACCTGGTCTCCACACCGATCGTCCTGTTGCCGGTGATCGCCGACCTCGATCTGAACATGCAGGCAGAGAAGCTCGGAGAGAAGGTCACGGCATCGGCGCCGCTCGACACGACAGTCATCGAGATCAGTGCGTCCGACAAGGATCCGGTCCTGGCCTCTGAGATCGCCAACGCCGTCGCCGAGAGCCTGGCGGCTGTCGTCGAAACGATCGAGACCCCGGACACCGATGAGGCGACGAGCCCCGTGAAGCTCACGCTCGTGCAGATCGCCGATGTCCCCTCATCGCCCGTCAGTCCTCGTGTTGCGCTGAACCTGGCGCTCGGCGCGCTTGTCGGGCTGGCACTCGGCGTCGGCGTCGCTGTGCTGCGCGAGACGCTCGACAACAGGATCAGGAACGAGCGAGACGTCGAGCTGATCACGTCCGCTCCGATCATCGGCGGGATCGCGTTCGATCCCAAAGCGCAGCAGCGACCCCTCATCGTGCAGGCCGACCCTCGAAGCCCGCGAGCCGAGTCGTTTCGCACGCTGCGCACCAACCTGTCATTCCTCGACGTGGGTGAACGTGCCCGCACGTTCGTGGTCACATCGTCGGTCGAGTCGGAAGGCAAGAGCACCACAGCGGCGAACCTCGCCATCTCGCTCGCCGACAGCGGTGCGCGTGTGCTGCTCGTCGACGCCGACCTGCGGCGCCCGAAGGTGGCCGATTACATGGGCCTCGAGGGCGCTGTCGGTCTGACGGATGCCCTCATCGGGCGCGTCGAGCTCGTCGACGTCGTTCAGCCGTGGGGTCGCGCGAAGCTCTTTGTGCTGCCCGCGGGCAAGGTTCCGCCCAACCCGAGCGAGCTGCTCGGCTCGACGGCGATGTCTGGTCTGATCGAGATCTTCAACCGCGAGTTCGACGCTGTGATCTTCGATGCTCCTCCGCTGCTGCCGGTGACGGATGCGGCGATCCTGTCGAAGAGCGTCGGCGGCGCGATCCTGGTCGTGGCCGCGGGGCGCACGCACAAGAACCAGTTGCGCGGTGCTGTCACGGCACTGGAGAACGTCGGCGCCCCGATCTCGGGTCTGGTTCTCACGATGCTGCCGACGAAGGGCCCGGATGCCTATGGTTACGGCCGCTACGGGTATGCGTACGGATACGGGTACGGCGTCGACGAAGAACAAGCGAAGGGCTGACCCTGTGAGCGCCTCCGAGAGACCGCGTCTCGGCGCCGGGGCCGAGAGCGGTCTGCGGTCGCTGTTCACGAGAGAGAGCCCCGGGTCCGATGCTCACGCGCTGGCATCTGACAACGGGCCGTTCACGATCCTCGTGGTGTGCACGGGCAATGTCTGCCGGTCGCCTCTTGCCCAGCAGCTGCTCGCCGCACGGCTGGCTCAGCTCGGTGTGAACGCGGTGGTGCACAGCGCGGGCACAGCGGCTCTCGTCGGCGAGGCGATGACGAGTCAGGCCGCCGGCCTCTCGACCGGGTTTGGAGTCGATCCATCGGCGCACCGCGCGCGTCAGCTCACAGCGGCGCAGATCGAGGGCAGTGACCTGGTGCTGACCGCGACAAGGGCGCATCGCGCCGTGGTGGTCGCAGAGGTGCCACGCGCGTCTCGGAACACGTTCACCCTGAATCAGTTCGCCCGCATTGCACGGGAGCTCGGGCCAGCGGATCGTTCCGGCGCCCGGAGCGCACAAGACGTCGTGACGCTCATCGCGGAGCGGCGTGGGTTCGCGCTCCCTCCGGAGAACGCCGACGACGACGATGTCATCGACCCGTACGGCCGCCCTCAGGGGGTCTACGACGCGTCGGGTGCCGCGATAGCCGAGGCGGTCGAGGCGATCGCCTCTGCCTTCGCCGGCGCCCGGGGGAGATGACCCCGATGGCCAGACGTCTCACGGCATCCGGTTCGCGATCACGCTATGGCGGGTCTCGCCGGCAGGCCCCAGGCGGCCGGCGCTCGTCTTCTGCGCTCCGGCGGCGCAACTGGCGCACCTGGGCCATCGTCGGCGTCGTTGTGTTTCTCGCACTCGACGCCGTGCTGGTCGGACTCGCGCTCTCGTCGACGCGCAGCCACGTCGACCCCGGTGCTCCGCCGACCTACGATCTGCCCGCTGCCACGCCGGCCGAGACCTCAGACGCCACCGAGCCTGCACAACCGGTGCCGGCAGTCGCCGCTGCGCCCCGTATGCTCGCGGCCGCGAACGAGACGGTCGCCTGGCGCGCGACGCCCGGAGACTGCGGTGCCGAGCTCGCGACGATCGAGACCACCGCAGACGGCGGGGCCACCTGGCAGGCGTTCACCACGACAGACGATGACGTGCGGCAGCTGCTGCAGCTGAACGCGTCGAGCGACACGCTCGTCTCGCTGGTCGGCGCGGCCGGCGACGCGTGTGCCGTCGGCGGCTTCCGCAGCTTCACCGGCGGCCGATTCTGGGAGCCGAGCGAGGCAGACCTCGCGTCGGCGAGCTATCTCGACCCGGCTGACCCGACGGTGATCCGCACCCCCGGCGGGCCCGTGACCGCACCGTGTGAGTCGGTGCACCAGGTCGTGTCTGCTGCCGAGTCCGCCGTGCTGTGCGACAACCAGGTGTTCGTCTTCACCAACGGCGCCTGGCAGCCCAGGGAGGTGCCGGGTGCGCTCGCGATCTCAGCCAGTGCCGCGGGCATCGCGGCAGCCGTCTTCGGATCGGCCGGATGCGCCGGTGTCGAGATCCAGTCGGTCACCGCTGCCGGTGTCACTCCGATCGGATGCCTGGCAGACGAGACGGCGCCAGAGGCAGTGACCATCTCGCAGACGGACGGCACCGTATGGCTCTGGTCTGGCGATCGCAGTTATGTCTCGACAGATGGCGGAGTCAGCTGGTAGCGGGCGCATACTCGGGGCCGCTTCCGCATCTGCGGGAGGCCGGACGGCCCGGCCGGGTGTTCACTCGCTGTTCACAACGGGTCATCCTCGCGAGGGAATACACGTGTCTGCGGTGAGGTTTACACTGTCTACTTCCCCGAAAAATCACTCCTTACGCTGACAGGATGTACCAGTGACAGAACGCGCGCCCGCAACCGAAGCGCCGACGAGCGAAAACGCCGTCCCCATGGACAACCACACCCAGACCGACGAACGCACGAGCCCGCAGGCACGTCGTGTGATCATGCTCCTGATCGCCGCGGCATTCGTTGTGATCCTCAACGAGACCATCATGAGCGTCGCACTGCCGGAGCTGATGGCCGACCTGCACATCGACGCACGCACAGCCCAGTGGCTCACAACCGCTTTTATGCTCACCATGGCCGTGGTCATCCCGATCACCGGGTTCCTGCTGCAGCGGTTCAACACCCGCCCGATCTTCATCGCGGCGATGTCGCTGTTCTCGCTCGGAACGCTGACGGCAGCGCTCGCTCCCGGCTTTGAGATGCTGCTCGCCGGCCGCATCGTGCAGGCTTCTGGCACGGCGATCATGATGCCGCTCCTCATGACCACCCTGATGACCCTCGTGCCACCCTCTCAGCGCGGGCGCATGATGGGCAACGTGTCGATAGTGATCTCGGTGGCTCCCGCCATCGGGCCGACGATCTCCGGTGTGATCCTCGACCTGCTCTCGTGGCGGTGGATGTTCTGGATCGTTCTCCCGATCGCCCTCGTGATGCTGGTCATCGGCATCAGGCGTGTGGAGAATGTGACTGAGCCCACACGGGTTCCGATCGACGTTCTCTCTGTGATCCTCTCCGCCTTCGGGTTCGGCGGGCTGCTCTACGGTCTCAGCCGCATCGGCGAGGACAGTGCAGAGGGTGCGTCGGCCGAGACCGCCGCCGCCGCAACCACGTCCATGTGGATCGCCCTCGTCATCGGGGCGATCAGCCTCACCGTTTTCGTGTTGCGTCAGTTGGTGCTGCAGCGAACGGACCGCGCACTGCTCGACCTGCGTACGTTCCAGTCGGCCAACTTCAGTATCGCCATGGTGATGATGGTGATCAGCATGGGTGCGCTGTTCGGAACCATCATCGTGCTGCCGATCTATATGCAGCAGGTGCTCGGATTCGACGCGCTTCAGACGGGTCTGACACTCCTGCCCGGCGGCATTCTGATGGGTGTTCTCGCGCCGTTCGTCGGCCGTCTGTTCGACCGGTTCGGTCCGACTGTGCTTGTGGTGCCCGGTTCGATCGTTGTGAGCGGCGTGCTCTGGTTGCTGACACTGGTGAGTCAGACCACACCGCTTTTTATGCTGCTGGGCGCGCACATGGTGCTGAGCGTCGGCCTTGCTCTGCTCTTCACACCGTTGATGACATCGGCGCTCGGCTCGGTGCGGCCGTCGCTCTATTCGCACGGCAGCGCCATCGTCGGCACCATGCAGCAGGTTGCGGGAGGAGTGGGAACGGCTCTCTTCGTGACGGTGATGTCGACCCAGACGGCGGTGCTCGTCACACAGGACATCGGCGAGATCAGCGCCGTCGCAGGGGGAGTGCGCGCTGCGTTCCTCGCGGGCGCCGTCCTGTCGCTCTTCGCCGTCGTCGCCGCGTTCTTCGTGCGCAGGCCCGCCGACATGCCTGCTCAGACGGCCGCGCACTGAGCCGGGTGTCGAACAGCACTTGAGAGAAGAGCCGAATCGGCGTTTCATCGGGACAAGGCCGCGAAAGCGGTCTCACACCGAAGGAGCGTTCGTATGACTACCTTGTTCGTTGTTCTGATCATCGTCGGTATCATTCTGCTGGCGTTCGGAATCTTCATCGAAGCGGCCAAATGGCTGATCTGGATCGGTATCATCATCGCCGTGGTCGCGATCATCGCCTGGCTGTTGCGTTATATCTCAGGCAGACGTTCGGTCTGACGCTGCCAGAAGGCCCCTGCCGCTCAGTTCATCAGTGGCAGGGGCCTTCTGCGTCGCACGACGGATGTCCGCGGCCTCGCGGCGTGCGAAAATCCGTCTTCAGGGGGGCTCGGCGGCCTTGCCGAGGCCGGTAGAGTGTCTGCGCGGAGGGCCCCAAGGTCACTCTGTGCCCATTGCTTCACCGCCGCGCATGTTCGTGTATGTGTGCCGATTCGAATGACAGGTTTGTTCATGTCTGACTCCGAGATTCCCGAAGACCGTCCGGAGGGCATCCGCCGGCCAGCTGTTCCCGAGGCCGTGGATGCGACGGGCGCGTCGTCGACGAATGTGTCGCAGCCGGCGGCCGCCCAGCCGGCGCAGGCCGCGGCGTCGGGGGAGGTCGCCCTCTCGATCAGGGGGCTCGTGAAGCACTTCGGCGCCAGGGTGGCCGTCGCAGGAATCGACCTCGACGTCCCCGCCGGTTCGTTCTATGGACTCGTCGGTCCGAACGGCGCTGGAAAAACGACGACGTTGTCGATGGCGACCGGGCTCCTGCGTCCAGACGCGGGGCGGATCAGCGTCCACAGCGTCGACGTCTGGACGAACCTCGTCGCTGCCAAACGGCTGGTCGGGGTGCTGTCAGACGGTGTGAAGCTCTTTGACAGGCTCACCGGCGAGCAGCTTGTGACCTATTCCGGCCTGCTCTGCGGCCTCGATCGCTCCGTTGTGGTCGAACGAGTGGGTGACCTGCTCAAACTGCTCGACCTCGAGAGCGCAGCGGGCACACTCGTTGTGGACTACTCCGCCGGTATGACCAAGAAGATCGCGCTCGCCTGCGCCCTTGTGCACGCGCCGAGGCTGCTGGTGCTCGACGAGCCGTTCGAGTCGGTCGACCCTGTTTCTGCGGCGAACATCCGCGACATCCTCGCCGGGTACGTGCGTTCGGGCGGGACCGTCATCGTGTCGAGCCACTCGATGGACCTGGTGCAGCGGATGTGCGACCACGTCGCCGTCATCGCGGAAGGGCGTGTGCTGGCGGCGGGAACCGTAGACGACGTGCGCGCCGGCTCGACCCTCGAGGATCGTTTCGTCGAACTGGTCGGCGGTCGCCGCCACGCAGAGGGGCCGGCATGGTTGCAGTCCTCGTAAAGCTCAGGCTGCTTGTTCTCGTCAACACGTTGCGGCGCAGCCCCTGGCAGATCGTCGGTGTGGTCATCGGCGGGCTCTATGCGCTCGGCGTGATCGGGCTCGCGGTCGTCGGCCTGGTGTTCCTCAGCATGGGTTCACCTGAGCTCGCGCGCGTCGCCGTCATTCTCGCCGGTTCGGTGCTGATTCTCGGCTGGGTCGTCATTCCGCTCGCCACGGCAGGGGTCGACCAGACCCTCGAGCCCGCCAAGCTCGCAACGTTCCCCATCCCGTTCCGCCAGCTTCTGCTCGGTCTCACCGTCAGCGGTGTGCTCGGGATCCCCGGCATCGTCACGCTGCTCATCGCGTTGGCCGCAGCAGCCGCATGGTGGCGGCATCCGCTCGCCGCTCTCGCCGCGGTTCTCAGCGCCGTGATCGGTGTGCTGACCTGTGTGATCGCGTCGCGCGCCGTCACCTCGCTCAGCGCCGGGCTCGGCGCGATGCGCCGCTTTCGTGAGCTGAGCGGAATCATCATCTTGATTCCCATCATGCTGCTCGGCCCGCTCATCTCGGCGCTGACCTCTGGACTGAGAGACGCAGCGGATGCCCTGCCGCAACTCGCAGACGGCCTCGCCTGGACTCCGCTCGGCGCGGTGTGGTCGGTGCCGGGCGATGTCGCCCTCGGCAACGGGCTCGAAGCAGTCGCGCGGCTTCTGATCGCACTGGCCACCCTGTGCGTGCTCGTGCTCGTCTGGAGATTTGGACTGCGCGCCGCGCTCGTGAGCCCCGCCCGCTCGTCGGCGAAGGCGAAGGCACAGGGAAAGCTCGGTTTCTTCGGTGTGTTCCCCGGCTCGCCGACCGGCGCCGTCGCGGCGCGTGCCCTCACCTACTGGTTCCGTGACCCGCGATATGCCAGGCAGTTGATCGCGGTTCCCCTCATCGCCGTGCTTATGGTGTTCTACGCCAACATGGGCGACTCGATCGGGGTGATGAACATCGCCGCTCCCGTGATGGCGTTGATCCTCTCGATAACCATCTATGCAGACATCTCATATGACGGAACGGCGTTCGCCCTGCATCTCTCGAGCGGGCTGAGCGGGGTCAGCGACCGTGCCGGGCGTGTGATCGCCGTGTCGACCTTCTCTGTTCCGCTGATCGTGATCGTCGCAGCGCTGAGCACCTGGTTCACGAGCTCCCTCGATCTGCTGCCCGGGCTGCTCGGAATCTCACTCGGCCTGATGCTCACCGGTTTCGGCGTGGCGAGCGTGACGTCTGCGCGCGTCATCTTTCCGGTTCCGGAGGCGGGGGACAACCCGTTCAAGTCGCAGCCGGGGGCTGCGCTCCCCTCCACCATCGCTACCTTCGCAACCTGGGGAGTCGTCGCCGTGCTTGTGCTGCCTGAGCTGGTGCTTGCGATCGTCGGGTTCGTCACGGGTGCGCAGCTGCTCGGATGGCTCTCGCTTGTCGCTGGTATCGTTCTCGGACTGCTGTTCCTGGTGCTCGGGGTGCGTATCGGCGGGCGCATCGTCGACAGGCGCGGCCCGGAGTTGCTGGCCCAGCTGCGCGCCTAGTGTCCTGAGTCGGGAATTGTGTTCTTAATCCGCTGGGGTCATGACGCCTGCGGGGCGACGTGCTTGGAGTTGCACCTTCCGCAGCGTTATGTGGTTCGGTGGACTCACGTCCCGCCCCGCTGAGGAAGGCACCGCTCATGTATTCGTCCTTTGTTCCGCCGCGTCAGGTCACGATCGGTGACGCGGCGTCGTTCGTCGGCACCACACCGCGGGCGATCCGTCACTACCACGAGATCGGCCTGCTCCCCGAGCCCGAGCGGGGCAGCGACGACCGCCGCCGCTACGGCTACGAAGAGATGATCCGGCTGCTGTGGATCCGCAAGATGGCCGACGCCGGGATCGCCTTGGACGACATCCGTGACGCCTTTGCCGACACGGCTCCTGCTGGTGCCGACAGCGCCCGCAATGTCGTGGGCATCCTGGAACGGCTGGAGAGAACCCTCGTCGCCCAGGAAGCAGAACTGCAGCGGCAGCGGACTGCCGTGCAGCGCATGCGCACCCGAGGCAGCAGGATGGGTCTGCTCTCCGACGTCGTCACCAGCCGCCTCGAGAGCCTGCCCGAGGGCTCCCTGCGCCAGGCGGACCTGGACAGCCTGCTGGTCACCGAGCGGATCTTCGGCCCGCTCGGCGCGGCAGTCCAAGCCACCCGTTTCATCGCCTTGGCCACCCACCCGGGTCTGCGGGAGGAATCCGACCGCATTGATGCCGCCGAGGAGGCACTCGATGACACGATCGCTGTCGACGACCCCCGCGTGGCACGGGTGGCTGCCGAACGGCACGCCTTCGAACTGGAGCTGCACGCCGTCATCGAGGATTCCGGCCTGGCGCAGAGCGACGAAGCGCTCTTCGACTCCTGGGAGGCTTTGCGCCCGGCGGCCGCCGATGAAGGTGAGGACGAGGCCGGCCAAGGCTCTGGCAGGGGGCAAGCGTCCGTGAGCGCATTCGAAGCCGCTGGAAGGATGCCCTACGACTTCTCACCGGCCCGCCTGCGTTGCATGGAATTGACCGAAGAAATCGCCGCCCACGAGTCACCCGCCTCTTAACCAAGGCCTGTCCTGGGACGGCGCGTGACGCCGCGACCGCTGCGGCCTCTGCCCGCATCGGCCAGGGCGTCGATCAGACCTCGCTGTCGGCGAACGGCCCGGCGGATGCCTCGGCATCGCTGAGCGGGCGGGCGGGTGTGTCTGCGGTCTTCGTGGCGCTGAACTCCGCAGTGATGAGTATCGGCTTGTGGTCCGAGTTGCCGCGGGGCAGCGTCTCGACGTTCTTGATGTCGAAGCCAGAAGACGTGGCGAAGTCGAAGTGGCCCCTGAAGAACTTGTAGCGGGTGTATGTCGTGCTGTCACTCAGCGCGAGGTCATAGCCGAACTTCGCGATCCGGGTGCTGAGCTTCTCTTTGAAGAACGGGTAGTTGTAGTCGCCGGCCATCAGCATCGGCAGGCCCTCGCCGAGCCCGTGGAGCTCGACGTGCGCCGTCTTGATCTGTTTGCGCCTCAGCGAGTTGAGCGCGGTGAGCGGCGCCGCGTGAAACGACGCGACGATCAGATCGCGTCCCAGCTCTCTCTCGGTGAGTCTCGTGCCCACGAGTCTTTCGTGTGCGGGTGCGAGCAGGTGATCGTGCAGCGACTTCTTGAGCGCGAAGGCTTTCGTCGTCACGGCCGTGAAGCGCGAGCGCCGGTAGTAGATCGCGAGTCCGAGCCGATTGCGCTTCGTCGAGTCGGCGAGGTGCAGCGGCCCGAGCTCGGCGGGAAGATCGGTGGTGTCGCACTCTTGCAGGCACAGAACGTCGAGGTCAAGGCTCTCAGCAAGGTCGATGAGTTCACCGCTTGCGTGATTCTTGCGCAGGTTGTAGCTGATGATTCGTAACACTGTCATCGATTCTGTCTGGCCGGTTGCCGTCGTATTCCTGATTGTAGTTCTGCAGCTGTTGAACGGAATGGGAACGATCTGAGACCGTCAGGAAACGGTTGGTGCGGTGGCGGGCGTCAGACCCTCGTATGGTGTTCGGCGAAGCGAAGGATGCGCGCGGCCACTTCGGTCGGCGCCGACTGCTGCACCACGTGGCGGCGCCTCGGCACCTGCTCGAGTTCGGCCACCCGCGCCCGCGAGACGAGCCGGGTGCACCAGTCGGGATCGGCTATGGGGTCGTTCTCGCCGCGGAGCACGAGCACCGGTGAGCCGAGCCGGGCGATCTCGTCTTCGATCGGGTATTCCAGCATCACGGGCAGCTCGGTGAGATACCAGCGCGGGCCACAGCGAAAGTAGTCGGTCACGGTGGTGAAGACGACGCTCGGAGGCTCGCGCAGGCTGTCGCGCACGAGGGCGATGCCCTGCTCGACGGCTGTGCGTCTGGCAGGGGCCGCCACAGGGCCGACGAGAACAGTGTGCGAGACGAGGTCTGGCCGGCGGACTGCGAGGGCCACGGCGAACTGGGCTCCCATCGAGTGCCCGACCACAACGGCGTCGGCGACACCACGTGCGTCGAGGGCGTCTGCGACGGATGCCGCGAAGTCCGGCACAGACATCCGCTCAGCCGGAGCCGGTGTGCCGAAGCCGGGCAGATCGAGTGAATACGCATCGGCAACCGTCGACAGCGCGTTGAACAGCCGTCTGTTGTAGCGATGCGACATCCCGATGCCGGGCAGCAGAACAACTGCCCGTCTGCCTGGCGACGGCGCGGAATGCCTGACCCGCACCATCCGATCGTCGGTTATATGGATGGACTCTGATGTCGGCACCTGCACAGGTTAGCCGCATGTCGCGGTCATCGCGGCATCCGTCGATCGCGGGTGGCTCGCCGAATGCTCGCCGTGCGGTTCGACCGGCGGGTCGTGCTCGGCTTGAGACCGCCTTTTTCTCGGGCGAGGCCCGCGCACCGACGATCTCTCAGCCACATGGCGTACGGTCAGCGAGACGGAGCCACCGGGGCCTCCGACAGAGAGCTCTTATGAACGCCACCTCCCTCCTCACCCTCGGCGTGATGTCGACGTCGCGCAAACCGGACGAGCGTCGCCTGGCCATCCATCCGGCGCACATCGATCGGATCGAGCCTGAGGTTCGCGAGCACATCCTGCTCGAGAGCGGATACGGTGCGAGCTTCGGCTGCACGGACGCACAGCTCGAACCTCTCGTCCGCGCCGTTCTGCCGCGTGAGCAGCTCATCGCACAGGCCGACATCGTTCTGTTGCCCAAACCGCAACCCGCCGACCTGGCCGAACTGCGTGACGGACAGGTGCTCTGGGGCTGGCCGCACTGCGTGCAGGATCGCCAGGTGACCCAGGCGGCTATCGACCGCAAGCTGACGTTGATCGCGTTCGAGGCGATGAATCATTGGACGAGCGGCGGCGGGTTCGGGCTGCACGTCTTTCACAAGAACAACGAGCTCGCCGGCTACTGCTCCGTGCTGCACGCGCTCGAGCTGACCGGCTCCACTGGGGTGTATGGGCGTCGCCTGAGTGCCGTCGTCATCGGCTTCGGCGCCACGGCGAGGGGCGCTGTGACAGCTCTCAACTCACACGGCATCCACGACGTTCAGGTGCTGACCAACAGAAGTGTGGCGGCGGTCGGTTCGCCTATCCATTCCGTGCGGATCGTGCAGTTCGACCACGACGAGACCGCACCGTACTTCAGCAACGTGATCTCTGAGAACGGACGGGTGCCGCTCGCGCCATTTCTCGCCGAGAGCGACATCGTTGTGAACTGCACCCTGCAAGACCCGGACGCCCCGCTGAACTATCTCACCGTCGACGACCTGCGGACGTTTCAGCCGGGCAGCCTGATCGTGGATGTCTCGTGCGACGCGGGCATGGGGTTCAGCTGGGCGCGTCCCACCTCGTTCGCCGAGCCGATGTTCGAGGTCGGCGACGGCATCCGCTACTACGCCGTCGATCACAGTCCCTCGCACCTGTGGAACTCGGCGACCTGGGAGATCAGCGAAGCGCTGCTGCCGTTCATAAGAACGGTTATGGAGGGCCCTGTCGCGTGGGCCGGCGACGAGACGATCAATCGCGCCATCGAGATCCGCGACGGGTTCATTCGGAACGAGGCGATCCTCTCGTTCCAGAGCCGCGAAGCGGAGTACCCGCACGCGGTGGTCGGGTAGACGACCGCGGTGCCGACGACCTCCCCGACATCTCATCGCCGCGCGCTACACCTTTTGTGGTGCGCGCCCCTATCTCGGGTAGCGCACCACAAAAGGTGTAGCGCGTGAGGCGTGGGGCATCGCCTGTGGGCCTCGCCTGTGGGCCTCGCCCGGATCACACACGCTCGCAGATCACCACGGGGATGTCGCGGTCCGTTCTGCGCTGGTATGCCGCATATCCCCGATAGGCCGAGACGATGCGCGGCCACAGCTCGGCTTTTTCGTGCGCGGACGCCGTCCGAGCCCGCATCCGCCTGGTTTGCGAACCTGTCGTGATCTCGACGTCGGGGTGCTCGAGCAGATTCAGGTACCACTGCGGATGCCTGTCGTCCCCGCCTTTCGAGGCCACGAGCACAATGCGATCCCGGTCATAGACCGGTGACGTGAGCAGAGTCGACCGGCGCTCGCCGCTCAACCGGCCGATGGTGTGGAGCTCGACGACGCGCATCGGGCCCACCGTCCATCCGACGCGCCCGTGCGTGATCCGCAGCACCCAGCGGTGCAGCCGGTTGATCACCCTCAGCAGGCTGTCGTTCACCCCTCAACAGTACGAGCATCGCTGCCCGGCGACCACGAGTGCATCGCGGAATCTTGCCGGGCTCTCTCCGCGAAACCGTGGGCGAGTCTCTCGGCGACGCCGTCGGCGGATCTTGGCGAAACCGTGGGCGAGTCTCTCGGCGAACCGCTCAGAACCGCTCGGCATCCGCTTCGGCTGGGCATTCGCGTCGAAACGTGGTCGAATCGAGGTGATGGACACTCCACCTGAACCCACGCCGGCGACGTCGCCGAGCCCCCGCGACCGCCTCGTGCCGGAACCGCCCTCCGTCGACAGCGAATTCCGCGTCGACCTGGAGCGCATCCGCTTCTCGCCTTATTTCTCGCGGTTGTCTGCGGTGACCCAGGTGATTCCTCAGGCCGGGTCTGGCACCGTCATCCACAACCGGCTGACGCACTCGCTCAAGGTGACCGCCGTCGCGCGTTCGATCGCGGTGACGCTGCGCACAGCCGCGGCCGAATCCGGCGACACCACCCTCGAGCGTCTCGGCGGATGCGACCCTGTTGTTGTGCAGGCGGCCGCGAGCGCGCACGACCTCGGCCACCCGCCCTTCGGACATCTGGGCGAAGAGGTGCTCGACCGCGTCGCGCGTTGCAAACTCGGGCTCGTCGACGGCTTCGAGGGCAACGCGCAGACGTTCCGCATTCTCACATCGCTCGACACCGCAGACGCCGTGTCGCACGGGCTGAATCTCACCGCAGGTGTGCGCGCGGGCGTGCTCAAGTACCCGTGGACGCGCACCGAATGGCGTTCTCGCCCGCCGCGCCCGGCGCACGAACTGCCCCGCGGCGTTGGCATCGACCGCGAGACGGGTGCTCAGAAGTTCTCGTCATACCTCATCGACGGACCCGAGATGGCGCTCGCGAGGGCGGCGTATCCCGCCATCGCCTCATATCAGCAGACCCTCGAGTGCTCGGTGATGGACGTCGCAGACGACATCGCCTATTCGGTGCACGACCTCGACGACTTCTATCGCGCCGGGGTGCTGCAGCACACAACGGTGTCGGCCGAGCTCACGAGCTGGCTGGCCAAACAGCTGGAGCTCGGTGCCGTACACCGCTCCGAGCTCGAGCGCACCATGCGCACCCCGGGGCATTCGCTCGAACTCGCCTGGCGCGAGACCAAGGCGAAGGATGCCTGGATCACCGACGAAGACGCGTTCAGACAGGCGGTCACTCGTGTCAACGACGACCTCGTCGAGGGTCTGCTCGTCGTTCCCTTCGACGGTGGTGTCACCGCCGAGCGCTCTGTGGCGGCGTTCACGCGCCGATGGATCGACCGGTTGAAGGCATCCATCGTCGTTGAAGCCGAACCCGACGTGCGCAGCGGGCATGTGCGCCTCACCCAGGAGGCATGGCACGACGTGGTCGTGCTGAAGTTCGTGCACACGCGGTTTGTGCTCGACCGCCCGGACCTCGCCGTGTATCAGCGGGGGCAGGCGCGGGTGATCGAGACGCTCGTCGACGCCTTCCACTCCTGGCTGAGCGACAGCGACGACTTCGGCCGAGCGCCGCGCAGGCTGACGGATGCCGTCGACACGGCCACGGAGTCCTACCTCGCCTTGCGCGCAACGGCCCCCGAGATGCTCGGCGAGAACGTCGGTGACGCCGAGCTCGTGCGGCTCGGGCGTGCCCGAGCGGTGATCGACTACATCGCGTCGTTCACCGACAGCCAGGCGACATCGGTCGCCGCGCTCGTGAGCGGCACGTCTGATCAGCTCTGGGAGGGCGGTCGCAGCCTCTGAGTGTCCGTCGGGCCTCGCAGGTTCAGAGAGGACGGCACGAGAACAGGAGAACAGCCCGAGAAAAGGATGCTCTCCGAGAATCGGTCCTCGCGTCGCGCCGTTTTGCTCTTGGCGTGCGGCATCCGATCTCATCAACACAGCGGGCCCACGACGACGCGAGACGAACTGCCTCGATAGTCCCGTAGCGATGGCCCGATTAGAGCAGCGGAGCGAGCTCGGCGTGCGCCCATGCGGCCAGCGGTGTCGGCGTGGTCGTCAGCACGTCGCGCGGGTTCTCGGGGGTGTACCCCTCGCGCAGGCCGCGTGACATCCCAACCACTCCGTCGACCTGCGCCTCCGTCATGCCGAGCAGACGCAGCTGTGCAGCGACGTCGTCATCGCTCACCGGCACGGCAGACACGGTGCGCCCCGTCGCGGTGCTGATGATGCCGGCCACATCGGTGAACGACAGGTCCGCCGGACCGTGAACCCCCTGAACCACGCGGCCGTTCCAGTCCGTCGAGAGCAGTCGCACCGCAGCGATGTCGCCGATGTCGCGTGGATCGACCCACGGCATCCTGTAGTCGAGGGGCAGCGTTGTGGTGATTCGACCCTGGCGCAGGCCGTCGAGGTCCATCAGCAGGTTCGTGAAGAAGTACCCGCAACGCAGATGGGTGACGGACGCACCGGTGGCATCGAGCATCTCTTCGGTGCGAGCGAGCCCGTCGATCTCGCCGAAACCATCACGGGCCTCCGCCCCGCCGCTGCTCTGAAAAACGACGCGTGGGATGCGATTCTCGCGCACGGCGTTCGCCGCGCTCGCACCCATGCGTGTGTACCCCTCGATCGGGTCGTCGTCGAAGGTCGGGGGATCGACCCAGAACAGCGCGTCGGCACCGCGGGTGGCGCGTGTGACCCCGTCGGCGTCACCGAGGTCGACCTCGATCACCTCTGAACGCTCGCGCACGGCGTCGTCGAGCCTGGCGGCATCTCTCACGAGCAGGACCGGACGCGTTCCGGCCTGCACGAGCAGTCGCGAAACGCGTGACCCCACATGCCCAGTGGGTGTGGTGACAACGATTTTCATAACCCCTCCTGATTCCGCTGATTCGAACGACGGCGGCACCCCGACGGTGGCCGTGTGCGATGCCCACGTGTCGCGTGCCCGGTTGACGCCACGGTAACCGCGACCACCGACATCCGGATGCCGTGGCCGACCGGGCACTCACGAATCGGTCGTGCGCGTTCTCACCATTGCCGACCGGCACCGATCGCACTAGAGTTCGTGGCGTACGCACGCACGACCATCCGATCGGATGACCATGGAACCCCACCTTCCGGCGCCCCTGCAGACCTTCATCGACACAACGAACGCGGGTGACACCGACGCCTTTCTCGACGTGTTCACCGACGACGCCTTTCTCGACGACTGGGGGCGGGAGTTCCACGGCAAAGAGGGCATCGCCCGCTGGAACGAGACAGACAACATCGGCGTGAGCTCGCAGTTCGTGGTGCAGAACCTCGAGCGGATCGACGACGACTACGTGGTGACCGTTCTGGTCTCCGGCGACGGCTTCAACGGGGTCGGAACACTCACGGTCAGAACCGTGGGTCCGAAGATCTCACGTGTGGTCATCACCTGAACTCGGAGCCCGGCCTGAAACGGCACGTTGCGAGAGCGTCGCCGAGAGCAGTGGTGCGAGGTTCTGCCGCCAGGTTCGCGGATGAGCAACGGAATGCGACCGGCGCGTGCACCGCAGGTTCAGTCTGTGGTGATAGCGTCGCGTGACGATCCCGCCGTTGCGATTGTGTGGCGCGGCGGAACGAGCTGGGCACACCGAGCCGGGCACACCGAGAAGAAAGCGCGCGTGATGAAAAAGAGCCGACTACTGCTGAGCCTCGGACTGGTGGTGTCACTATTCGGAGTGGTCGCCTGCAGCGACAGCACACCGGACCCGGCCGAGACCGGAACGGGGCAGAGCACGCCGACACCAGATCTCGAGGGTCTGCCAGACGTTGTCGCCGTGGTGAACGAGACCGAGATCACCAAAGAGGACTTCGCTGTCGTCTATAAGGCGCAGTTCCAAACCATGCTCGAGCAGGCGCAGTCCGCCGGTGAAGAACCGGACCAGGCGCAGATGAAGACCGAGGCCCTCGAGGGCATGGTCAACACCGAGCTGCTCGTGCAGGAGGCCGACAGGCGCGGCGTCACCGTCAGTGCCGAAGACATCGATGCCTCGCTCGAAGAGCTCGCTGTCGAGAGCGGCATGGCGTCCGGCGCGGAGTTTCTCGAGGCCGTCGCACAGCAGGGCACGACAGCAGACGTCGTGCGTGAGCAGCTCGAGATCCAGGTGAAGCTCGACCGGATGCTCGTCGCCGAGGTCGGTGACGCAGCGCCGACGGAGCAGGAGCTCAGAGACCTCTACGACCTCATCGTCAGCCAGCAGGAGCAGTCCGGCGGAGACCCTGCCGAGATCCCGCCGTTCGAAGAGGTGCAAGAGGAACTCATCGGCCAGGCTCAGACCGAGAAGAAGTCGGCAGCGGCCCAGAGCATGATCGCCGAACTGCGCGAATCGGCCGACATCACGCTGAAGCTCTAGCCCGTCGCACTGCCGCACCGCCGCGCCGTCGTTGCGTCGCGTCGGGACGGCTGCCTCTGCCGGGCGCCCGCCGGGGGCCGGCGCCCGGGGCCGGGGCGGCCGCCCGCCGGGCGATGAACTCAAGGCAGTTCGTAGTCGACGACGACGCCGTAGTGATCACTGGGCTCGACAGCATGGGCGTGCTCTGCACCGGGTTCGTCGATGCCCACGCGGCGCGCGTCCGCCGCCCTCAGAGTCGGCCCGTGCGCGTCGCAGCGACACATGACGTAGTCGATTCGCCTGCCGAGGTCGAGCGGCATGTCGCCCTGCGCGACCAGACGGTTCTCGGGTGAGAACGTCAGGCCGCCACCGGTGTTGCCTGCTTCCCAGGCATCCTGATACGCCACGCTGACACCGTCGAGCGACTGCCGGCCCGTCCAGAACCGAACGCTGGATGCCATCGGCTCGGCATCGAAATCGCCCGCCAGGATCACATGGTCGGCACCGTCGGCGAGCATCTCGGCTCGGCGAGCGGCCTCGACCGCTTGCAGCTCCCGCTCTCGTGCATAACCGTACTGCCAGCTGGGCTTGTGGTGCACAACGAGCAGCCGGCCCCAGGGCTCGGCGTCGACGTATGCCAGAACTGTGGAATACCAGCTCTCGGCACTCGTGCGTTCGGTGACGTGCCCGTCGAGTTCGACCGCGAGGGTCAGTGGCCAGCGGCTGATGACCGCCGCTCCGACCCCCTCCTCCGATGCCGATGAATGCCGGAGGACGTGCCCGTCGAGCCCGACGGCCGTGCGCACCGCGTCGTCTGACGCGACGGGAACCTCTTGCAGCGCATAGACATCGGCGTCGAGCGCCGAGAGTGCCCTCGCGAGCCGTGGCTGACGGTCTTCCCACCCACCCTCGTGAGGCGCGAGGATGTTCTGCGTCACAATGCGAAGCCGCCTGCCCACCATGATCCAGAGTCTAAGCACCGGTGTCGAGCATCCGGTGGCGGGCATCCGGTGTCGGGTGTCCGGTGTCGGGTGTCCGGGAAAGCAGCGACGAACGCGGCTTCTGTCGATTCGGCTGATTTCGGGACGTTCACGGCTCACGGCTCACGGCCACGAGGGGAGGGGGTGAGCGCGCCGGCGGAGCGGGGCGCCGAGCCGGTGCCCACAACCTTGTACGATCAATGGGTTCACCACCCGTTTGTCGAGGCACACCGATTTCCAGACAGAGACCCAGGCGCAACCACTTCATCGACCTGACCCCGCTGAAGCGCAGTCCCGCGTTCGCACGGCTGTGGATCGGCAGCGGCATCGCGAGCATCGGCAGCCAGATGACGATCGTCGCGGTCGGCCTGCACATCTACGACATCACAGGGTCGACGTTCGCCGTCGCCATGGTGGGCACCGTGGCACTGGTGCCCATGGTGCTCGCCGGGTTGTACGGCGGCATGCTGGCGGATGCCTTCGACCGGCGCACCGTCGCCCTCACCTCGGCGATCGTGGCCTGGGTGTCGACGGCAGGCATCGCGGTGAGTGCCTGGCTCGACGTCGAAAGCCTCGCGCCCTACTACATCCTGACCACGGTCAACGCGATCGCCGCGACGATCATCGGCACATCGCGGAGTGCGATCCTGCCGCGGCTGCTTCCGCGGGAGTTGCTGCCCGCGGCATCCGCCCTGAACGGAATCAACTTCGGGCTCGCCGTGACCGTCGGGCCCGCGCTCGCCGGTGTGCTCGTGGCCGTCGTCGGATTCGGCTGGACCTACACCGTCGACGTGGTGCTGTTCACCGCGGCGTTCATCGGCATCGCGACGCTGCCGCCGATCGTGCCGGAGGGCGAGCGTCACCGGCCCGGGCTGCAGTCCGTGCGCGAGGGGCTCGTGTTCCTGAAGAGCGCCGCGAACATCCGTGCCTCGTTCGTCGCCGACATCATCGCGATGACCTTCGGCCGGCCGCACGCGCTCTTCCCCGCGGTCGGCGTGCTCGTCATCGGGGGCGGGCCTGTGACCGTCGGCGTCCTCACCGCGGCAGGTGCGACAGGTGCGCTGTTGAGCAGTGTGTTCTCGGGCCGGGTCGGGCATGTGCGCTGGCAGGGGCGCGCGATCGCGTGGTCGATCGCGGCATACGGTCTCTGCATAGCGGCATTCGGGCTCGTGCTGCTCGTCGCATCGTCTGGCTGGGCCCACCCCGTCTCGGAATCGATAGACGATGTGAACCTGCCTGCGCTGATCATCGCGGCGATTGTGCTCGCCGGCAGCGGGGCCGCAGACAACATCAGTGCGATATTCCGGATGACCATGCTGCAGACAGCTGTTCCGGACCATATGCGCGGACGCCTGCAGGGTGTCTTCACCGTTGTGGTGACGGGCGGGCCACGCGTCGGCGACCTCTATGTCGGGCTTGCTGCGACAGTCGCCGCGCTCTGGTTCGCGCCTCTTCTCGGCGGAATACTCATCGTCGCCCTGATCGCACTGCTCATACGCGTGCAGGGCGGGTTCCGTCGCTACGACGCGCTCGATCCTGTGGCGTAGGGGTGCTGGGTATCGAGTGCCCACTGCGCTGCCGTACACAACTGCGGAAACTCCTGGCTTGAGAGCACCGAGCGCAGGCCGAGCGGCCTCGCTGCGGTCACAACTCCGAAGTTCTGCACAACCGCTGACCGACGCCCGACTGCGCTCGAACAGGACGCCCGGCTGCGCCCGAACAGAAGGATGATCCACGATGGCTGGGAGGGGCGGACGCAACTGCGGAGACCTGCGTGATCCGCGCCTCGATTCCGGGCAGAACGGAGTGTTCTCCGGTGAAACTCCGACGTTCTGCACACCCATCCGGAGTCGTGATGGTGAAGAGGCAGCGACGTCGTCATCGGGGTCTGCTCAGAATCTGTTCTCAGCGTGACGGTCGAGGGCTGTAACCAGCTTCACGGCTCATTTCAAGGGCTTGATTAAGAGAAGAAGCAGCAGTTCCGTGGAGCGGAGAAGCCGGCCTCAGAAGATGCCGCTCTGACGGAAACGGAAAGCACATGGCGACACGAATCACGAGCATGACAGCGCGTGCGACGGCGTCTGCACACGCACCGGAATCGGACCGGGCAGCAATGTGTCCGGGGGGACCATCCCGGGCAGCGGCGCCGTCATCGACGCGTCCGCCCGCAACGGCGTCGACCCCGACCGGGCCTTCTGCAACGCGCCCGTCCCCTGCGGTGACCCATCAGGTGCGGGCGATCGCACTCCCGCCGGCACCGGTGTCCAGGCCGGCACCGGTATCCGTGCCTGTGTCGGCACCAGCACCAAAGCGCGCGACGTCTGTGGCCGCACAACGCGCGGCCAAACGCTCACACACCCTCGAACAGTACGAGGCAGCGGCGAAAGCATCACCGGAAGAGCAGCGGCGCATCCAAGACAAGATCGTCTCTGATTACCTGGGTGTCGCCGAGACGATCGCCAGGCGCTACACGAAGGGGGCGCAGGACTGGAACGATATTCAGCAGGTCGCTTACCTCGGACTCGTCAAGGCGGCCAGGCGATTCGACGCGGAGTGCGGAGACGACTTCGTCTCATACGCTGTTCCGACGATCTCTGGGGAGATCAAACGGCACCTGCGCGATCACGGATGGTTCATCCGGCCGCCGAGACCTGTTCAGGAGCTGCACGGCCAGGTCGCACGCGTTGTGCCGCAGTTGATGCAGGAGCTCGGCCACATGCCGTCGTGCACCGAGATCGCACAGGCGCTCGGCCAGCCGAGAGACCTGGTCAAAGAGGCTCTCGAATCTCGCGAGAGTCTGCGGCCGGCCTCACTCGATCGCCCCATCGCAGACGACGAGACTCTCACGATCGCAGACACGGTCGCCGACACAGACGACCGATTCGAGCGGGCGGAGGTGGCCGTCGAGCTGGCGTCCGCCTGCCGTCGCCTGCCGTTTCAGCAGCGGCGGATCGTGTACCTGCGCTTCTTTCAACAGTGCACCCAGCAAGAGATCGCCGCCGAGCTCGGCGTGACGCAGATGCAGGTCTCACGGCTGCTCACCAAGATCCTCGATCAGCTGCGCAATCAGTTGCGCACGAGGGCGGCGGCCGCCTGATCGGGCACGCCCCCCCGCGGACAGATGAGCAGGGGAGCGGCCACGAACCGCGGAGCGGTCAGCAGGGCACCCGATGCGCTATTGGCCGAGTTCTTTGCTGACGTCTGTCGGGGCGTCGTAGTCCTTGTCGGCGATGTTCCGAAGGGCTGAGAGCACGTTGTCGTCTGCGCCCTGTTTCTCTGCGGTGTCGACGATCGTCTGCTTGCTCGCGGGGTAGTCGACTCCCTTCAGGAACTTCTGAATCTGAATGGCGGTGGGGAGGTCGTTCATAGCGTCTTCTCCTATGTGAGACGAGCGGGTGTCAGTTGTGTTGTGCCCACCGGCGGCGGCTTTCAAACACAGCTCCCGCCATTGCACAGCTCCCGCCATTGCATCGCTCCCGCCATTGCACAGCTCCCGCCATAGCATCGACCCGTCCAGCCACCTCACCCGGCGAAGACGCCCTCCGCATTGTGCGATACCAGACGCCACGAGCCGTGGTCGGGCTCGAGGCGCAGCTCTGTGACGCTGCCGTTGCCGAGGGGCATCGTGCGGATGGCGTTCACCGGCAACTCGTCGACGGCGGTGACCACGAGGATGCGCAGCAGGTACCCGTGCGACACCACGAGAGTGGTTCCGGCGTGAGCCTGGGCATCGTCGAGCACACGGCGCGCCCGCACGACAGCGCTCTCGAGCGATTCACCACCGGGCGGATCGGGGAACCCGTCGTGCACACGCATCCACTCCGAATACGATTCGGCGAGCGGGCCGGTCAGCATCTCGGCGCGGCTCCGCCCCTCGAACCGCCCGAAATCGAGCTCGCGCAGGTCGTCGCTGATCTCGATCGGCCGATTGATCGCACTCCGTTCGATGAGAAGCTCTGCGGTCTGCACGGCGCGACGCATCGGGCTCGAGCGCACCCTGTCGATCGAGAAGCCGGCGAGCCGTTCGGCTGTGGGCATGAGCGAGCGGCGTGCGCTCTCGTGCAGATCGATGTCGGTTGTGCTCGTGTAGCGTCCCTCGAGGTTCCACCCGGTGATGCCGTGCCGCACGAGGAGCAGGCGGGTGACGGCATCCGCCCGCCCCACTGCGCCACCGAGGGTGTCGCCACTCGCGCCGCCGTGCTCGCTCACGCCGGCATTCCGAGGTCGCGGACCGCTCGCAGCACGTCATCGACGGTGACGGCGAGAAGCGCCGGGTCGGGGGTGTCGGCGAAGGTATCGCCCCGTCTCACCGCCGCGTCGGTGAGGGCGATGTGGGGGCCGGATGCCGGTGGCCCCCATTCCTCGATGGGCGCCGGGCCGAAGAGCACAACAGACGGCGTGGAGTAGGCGGAGGCGAGGTGCGCGGCACCGGTGTCGGCCGAGACGACCAGCTTCGCCTGGCTGATCAGCGCGGCGAACTCGTCGAGGGCGAGATCGCCGGCCAACACGTGAGAACCGTCGAAGCAGCCGGCGTCTGCGACCTCGAGGGCGCGCTCTCGTTCCTGTCCGCTTCCGGTGAAGACGATGGTGTGGCCACTCGCCCGCAGCGCCGCCGCCACGGCGCCGAAGCGGTCAACAGGCCACTGCCGAGACCCGTAGAACGCACCGACGTGCACCACTGTGGCGCCGGAGGCGGGGGACGCGACCGCGGGGGTGTTCAGGGCGATGTCGTCCGGATGCGCCGGCATCCCGTGCGCTGCCACCAAGCGGGCCCAGCGGTAGCGCTCGAGCACCCCGTCTTCCCACTCCGGCCCGTTGTGCCCGCTGTCACGGTGGCCGACGACGACGCGGGGCCGCAATGCCGCGATCAGCCCGCGGCTCTCGGGACCGTTTCCGTGCAGGTTCACGGCGATGTCGATGCGACCGGGGTCAACGGGCAACGGAGCATCGAGCCCCGGCGTGGGGAGCAGGGCGTCGACGCCGCCGATCAGATCGATGATCGGCGCGAGCCACTCCGGCATCGCGAGCACCAGCCGATGTTCCGGGTTCGCCCGGCGGATGCCACGGATCGCCGGAACCGCGACGAGCAGGTCACCGAGTTTCAGCGCGCGCAGCGCGAGGACCTCTGGCACCCCGTCCCGGGGAAGCTCATCGAACATCCGCATGCTCCCACAATGGCAGCAGGGCCGCGTGCGGACGAGCCCGCCGTCGACCGCGCACGGCATGCGGGTCTGAGCGAAACCCGCAAGTGACAGCCACGTGACCTGCGGGTTGCGGATTTCTGTTGCAGCGCTCGATGCGGAACGACAGATATCCGCAATCGGCACGAAACTGAGCGGCGAACTGAGCAGTCGCACAACGGATGTTTACTTCTTCTGCTCGTGGGGAACAGCAGTTTTATGACCTTCTCACGCTCACCGCGGGCTGTGCTGTTCGACAGGGACGGCACTCTCGTCGTCGACGTGCCCTACAACGGCGATCCGAGCCGTGTGGTCGCGATGCCGACGGCCAGGCACACCGTGCGGATGCTGCGGGCCCGGGGGATCCCGGTCGGTGTCGTGAGCAATCAGTCCGGCATCGCGCGGGGGCTCATCACCCGTGAGCAGGTGGACGCCGTCAACAGGCGCGTCAACAGGAGCGTCGGTCCTTTCGACGTGTGGTGCATGTGCCCGCATGGTGAGGCAGACGGATGCCCGTGCCGAAAACCACGGCCCGGCATGGTTCTCGAGGCGGCTCGCACGCTCGGGGTCGACCCGGCCGAGGTCGCGGTGATCGGCGACATCGCCGCAGACGTTCTCGCCGCCGAGGCCGCGGGGGCGACGGGTGTGCTGGTGCCGACGGGGGCCACCCGACCCGAGGAGATCCGCGATGCGGAACTCGTCGCCAGCGACCTGGCCGGTGCCGTGGAGCTGCTGTTCGGCGGACTGGACGCCGCGCGTGACCTCGACCCCGGGGCGAGGCCCGACAACGAGCACAACGCCGAGGCGGCCGCCACCCACACAGAGACCGCCACCCACACCGGCACTCGGCCGGACGCCGTCGCCGGCACGGAGGCACACTCGTGACGCGCCGTGCGGTTGTCGCACGCCTCGACAGCGCGGGAGACGTGCTGCTCGCCGGCCCCGCCGTGCGTGCCGTCGCGGCGTCGCCAGACGTCGACGAGGTGCTGATGCTCTGCGGCCCGCAAGGGGCTGCGGCCGCACGGCTCCTGCCGGGAGTCGATCGTGTGCTCGTCTGGGAATGCCCGTGGATCGTCGAACCGGCCCCACCGGCAACGGCCCACCTGATGGAGTCATTGGCCACGCTCCTCACCGACCACCCGGCCGACGACCGCCCGGCAGCCGTCCACCGCGACGACACCCGCCTGGCAGCCGTCCACCGCCACGACACGAGTCCGCCGCCCGACGTCGCCGTGATCCTGACCTCGTTCCACCAATCGCCTCTGCCGCTCGCGCTGACCCTGCGCCTGCTCGGTGTTCCGCGCATTGTGGGCGCATCCGTTGATCACGCCGGAAGCCTGCTCGACGTGCGCCTGCGGCCGGGTGAGGACCTCGACGAAGACCAGCCAGAGGCCGAGCGCGCCCTGGCCATCGCCCGAGCGGGCGGGTTCGACCTGCCCGTGGGCGATGACGGACGGCTGGCGGTGGTGCCGGTTCCGGATGCCACGGGTCTCGTCGGCGAGGACCCATTCGTTGTTGTGCATCCCGGTGCGTCGGTGCCCGCGAGGCAGTGGCCGGCCGAGAACGCCAGGCGCCTCGTCGAGCTGCTGCATGAGCAGGGCCACCGGGTCGTGGTGACCGGCGGTCCGGACGAGCGCGAGCTCACCTCGTTCGTGGCCGGTGACACAGCGCTCGATCTCGGAGGCCGCACCGACCTGCACGGCCTGTCTGGTGTTCTCAGTCGTGCGCTCGCCGTGGTCACCGGCAACACCGGCCCTGCCCACCTGGCAGCCGCCGTGCGTGCCCCGGTGGTGAGCCTCTTCTCGCCGGTGGTGCCCGCCGTCCGCTGGGCTCCATACCGCACGGCCGTCGAACTGCTCGGCGACCAGGGCGCCGCGTGCGCGAACTCGCGTGCGCGCGACTGCCCGGCCGAGGGGCATCCGTGCCTGGCGAGGGTCACGGCGGAAGAGGCTCTTGCCGCGTGCCTGCGGCTGATCGAGAGAACGTCGAACGCCACAGCCGCGCGGCACGAACGAGCAGCGCCAGAAGAACGAGCCGAGCCCGAAAACCGAGCAGAGCCCGAAAACCGAGCAGAGACGGCGCGGACGGACACACAACAAGCGACAGAGGGGGCGCACGCGTGAGAATCCTGGTGTGGCACGTGCACGGCGGCTGGATGGACGGTTTTGTGCGTGGGGACCACGACTACCTGGTGCCGACCCCGCCGTCAGAGGCGAGGGGGGTCGGTGGCACCGGGATGCCGTGGCCCGCCTCTGTGCGCGAGGTCGACCCCGGTAGTGTGCGTGACGAAGACGTCGACCTGGTGGTGCTGCAGCGGCCAGAAGAGATCGCAGAAGCCGAACGTCTGCTCGGGCGGCGGGTGGGGGCAGAGGTTCCGGCGGTCTTCGTCGAGCACAACACCCCGAAAGAGGGGGTGCCGAACCAGAGGCATCCGCTTGCCGATCGCAGCGACATCACCATCGCGCACGTCACCTTTTTCAACCAGCTGATGTGGGACGCCGGCGAGGCGCCCACCGTGGTGATCGAGCACGGAGTCGCCGACCCCGGTGCCCTCTACACCGGTGAGCGCGCTCATCTGGGCACCGTCATCAACGAACCGGTCAGGCGATGGCGAGTCACCGGCACCGACCTGCTGCCCGCGTTCGCCGAGGCCGCGCCGATCGAGGCGTTCGGCATCGCCACCGAGCTGCTGCCGCAGGCGACCGGGCTGAACGACCGGCAGCTCATCCTCGGCGGCAACCTGCGCACCCGCCGCCTGCACAGCCGGCTCTCGGGGTGCCGGGTGTATCTGCATCCGCTGCGCTGGACGTCGCTCGGACTCGCCCTGCTCGAAGCGATGCATCTGGCCATGCCCGTTGTGGTGCTGGCGACGACAGAGGCTACACGTGCTGTTCCGCCCGAGGCCGGGGCGATCTCGTCTGACGTCGACGAACTGGTGCGACAGGCGCGGATGCTCGCCCTCGACGCGGGTGAGGCACGGTCACGGGGGCGGGTGGCACGTGAGGTCGCGCGCGAACGATACGGACTCGAGAGGTTCCTTGCGCGATGGGACGACGTGATCGACGACGTCGTCACCGCCCATCGTCGGCGCTCGCACCGTATGAGGGCCACACCGCCGGACGACTCGCCCGACAGCACCGCAGACGGCACCGCCGGCTCATTGGAAAGGACGCTCAGATGAGAATCGCCATGGTTTCAGAACACGCAAGTCCGCTCGCCACCATCGGCGGGGTGGATGCCGGCGGCCAGAACGTGCACGTCGCCGCACTGTCGAAGGAGCTCGCCGCGCGCGGCCACGACGTCACCGTGTACACACGCCGAGACGACGCCTCGCTCGACGAACGGGTGCCGTTCGCCCCGGGGGTGGAGGTTGTGCATATCGACGCGGGGCCCGCGGAGCAGGTGCCGAAAGACGAGCTGCTTCCGTTTATGCCGTCGCTGGCCGATGGGCTCGTCGCCGACTGGGAGCGCACACGGCCGGACATCGTGCACAGCCACTTCTGGATGTCTGGTGTCGCCGCGCTCGATGCCGCCCACCGGTCGGCCGGTCGCCCTCCCGTGGTACACACGTTCCACGCGCTCGGCGTGGTGAAGCGCAGGCACCAGGGGGCAGAAGACACCAGTCCCGCCGAGCGCGAGTGGCTCGAACCGTGGGTGGGGCGGAACGCAGACGGCGTCATCGCCACTTGCTCAGACGAGGCGTTCGAGCTGAAGACGCTCGGGGTGCCTCCGGGCGGCATCTCCGTTGTGCCGTGCGGTGTCGACCTCGGCACGTTCACACCAGGCGGTCCTGCAGAAGAGAAGGGCAGGCCGTTTCGCATCGTCACCGTCGGCCGCCTGGTCAAGCGCAAGGGTATGGGCCTCGCGATCGAGGCCGTCGCCCGTCTGGCCGGCGAGGGGCGGCACGACGTCGAGCTGGTGGTGGTCGGCGGCGCCGGCGGCGCAGACCGGCTGAGCGACGACCCCGAAGCGCAGCGGCTTCGTGCGCTGGCACGAGAGCGCGGCGTCGCCGACCGCGTGAGCCTGCGCGGGCAGGTCGCTCCCGAAGACATGCCCGCCGTGCTGCGGTCGGCGGATGCCGTGGTGTGCACCCCGTGGTACGAACCGTTCGGGATCGTTCCGCTCGAGGCGATGGCGTGCGGCACACCGGTCATCGCGAGCTCCGTCGGCGGCCTGATCGACACCGTCGTCGACGGGGTCACGGGGGTGCACGTTCCGCCGAGAGATCCAGAGGCCGTCGCCTCTGCACTCGGCTCGCTGCTCGACGACCCCGAACGGCGGCGGGCATTCGCCCGTGCCGGCCGTGAACGGATGGAATCGCGATTCTCGTGGAGCCAGGTGGCCGCCGAGACCGACAGGGCCTACCGCAAGTCGATAGCGCGTGCCGCGCAGTCGGTGCCCGAGCAGACCGCGAAGGGGGTGTCGAGGTGAAGGTGACGACACCACTGGGCCTCGTCGAGAACCACCTCGCCGCGCTCACTCCGGTGCTCGAGGCGCTGCGGTCGGAGTCCGGGCGCCTCGCCGCGTGGGGGCAAGAGCTCGCGAGGCGCCTGCACGGGGGAGCACGCGCGTTCGCCGCGGGGAACGGAGGTTCCGCCGCCGAGGCACAGCACTTCACGGCAGAGCTCGTGGGCCGTTTCGACGGTGAGCGCCGCGCCTTCTCGGCCATCGCGCTGCACGGCGACACGTCGGCGATGACGGCGATCGGCAACGACTACGGCTTCGACCAGGTCTTCGCGAGACAGGTGCGCGGTCACGCACGGCCGGGTGACCTGCTGCTGCTGCTCTCGACGAGCGGCAAAAGCGCCAACCTGATCGAGGCCGCACGCGCGGCACGCGACGGGGGAGTGCTCACCTGGTCGCTCACCGGGCAGGGCCCGAACCCGCTCACAGAGGAATGCGACGACCAGATCGCTCTGCCTGGCATCTCGGCGAACGTGCAAGAGGCGCAGCTGGTTGCCGTGCACACGATCTGCCGCGCGTTCGACCGGCAGATCCAGCTTCTGGACGGAGGCGAGTCATGAGAATCACCGTTGTCGGAGACGTGCTGCTCGACGTCGACCTCGTCGGCACCGCGGAACGCCTGAGTCCGGATGCCCCGGTGCCGGTCGTCGACGTGCGCTCGGCAGAGCGTCGCGCGGGCGGGGCGGGCCTCGTCGCGTCGATGCTCGCTCGTGACGGCCACGACGTCACGCTCGTCACGGCCCTGTCCGACGACGCGTCCGCCGGTGAGCTTCGCCAGGCCCTCGACGGCGTCACGATGGTCAGCTGCCGGAGCGGTGCGCCGACACCCGTGAAGACGAGACTCCGTGCCGCAGGGCAGTCCGTCGCCCGCATCGACGAGGGCTGCGACAGGCCGGGTGTGCCAGAGGTCTCGGCAGAGATGCTCGACGCCGTCGACACGGCCGATGCCGTGATCGTCGCCGACTACGGCCGTGCGCTCACCGAGAACGCCGCTCTGCGGCAGGCGCTCACCGGGTTCGGCCAACGGGCGCCGCTGGTGTGGGACCCGCATCCGAACGGCGCCGTGCCGGTGCACTCGACGTGGGCGGCGACCCCGAACACTCCCGAAGCCGAGAAGGCGACCCACCTGGCGATTCCCGATGCGCGCGCCGCCGCCCAGGCCGCCGCGCAACTGCGCGCGCGCTGGGGGTGTTCAGCCGTTGTGGTGACCCTCGGGTCGAGGGGTGCGCTTCTCGAGAAGGCTGAGAGGGGACAGTCGGGTGGCGGGCTTCCGTTTGTGGTGCCGGCCCCGAGCATCCGTGTGTCTGATCCCTGCGGGGCGGGAGATCGTCTGGCCGCGTCGCTTGTGGTCGGCCTTGCGCACGGGCTGCCGATCGAAGAGGCCCTCGAAGACGCCGTGGCCGACGCAGCGTCGTTTCTCGCGGCAGGCGGTGTGGCGGCGCTGTCCGCACCGGACAACACCAGCCGCCTGGCCGTCGACACGTCAGATGCGCTCGCCGTTGTGCACAGCACCCGCGAGGCGGGCGGCACCGTTGTGGCGACCGGCGGATGCTTCGACCTGCTGCACGCGGGCCACGCGCGTGCCCTGTCTGCGGCCAGGGGGCTCGGGGACTGCCTGATCGTCTGCCTCAACTCCGACGATTCCGTGCGGCGGCTGAAAGGGGCGAGCCGGCCGATCATGAATGAGCACGACAGGGTCGACCTGCTGCTGGCACTCGAGTGCGTCGACGCCGTGGTGGTGTTCGACGAAGACACTCCGGAGGCCGTGATCCGCAGACTCGAACCCGACCTCTGGGTGAAGGGCGGCGACTATGTGGCAGACGACCTGCCTGAGGCGGCCATCCTCGCCGAGTGGGGAGGAACCGCCGTGACCGTTCCGTACTACCCGGGTCGGTCGTCGACCGCGCTCGCCGCTGCGCTGGCGAAGGTGAGCTGAACGGCATCCGGCCACACGCATCCGCGGTTCGTCCCATCCGATAATCACCAACCCCAAGAAAGACAGGATCGAATGACTACACTCACTTCTCGACCCATCGGCCGTGTGCTCGTCACGGGAGGGGGCTCTGGGCTGGGCGCCGCAGTGGTGCAGGCGGTTCTCGACGCGGGCGGAACACCAGTTGTTCTCGACCGGAACGTCGACGAGGTGTCTGGCGTCGAGGCGAGGCAGGTCGACGTGTCTGACACACGAGCCGTCGAGAAGGTGGTCGCCGAGGTCGCCGAATCGCTCGGCGGGCTCGATTCGGTGGTGACGGCCGCCGGGATCGACCGCTGCGGCCGTCTCGAAGACATTCCCGCAGAGGAATGGGAGAAGGTCATCGGCGTGAACCTGCTCGGCACGGTCGCCGTGGTGCGCGCGGCGCTGCCCCACCTGCATCGCACGCACGGGCGTGTGGTCACCGTGGCATCGTCGCTCGCGCTCAAGGCCGTCTCTGACGCGACAGCGTACTGCGCGTCGAAGTTCGGGGTGCTGGGGTTCTCGCGCGCGCTCGCGGCCGAGACGAAGGGCCAGATCGGTGTGACCACCCTGGTTCCGTCCGGCATGAAGACACGCTTCTTCGACGATCGCGACGAGAAGTACAAGCCGCAAGACGACTCCAGGCTCAACGACCCCGCTAACGTTGCGAACGCTGTGCTGTTCGCGCTCGGTCAGCCCGAGACGAGCGAGGTGCGCGAGCTCGTCATCTGCCACGCAGAAGAAGACTCGTGGCCATGAGCTCGGCCGTGTCGTTATAGACAGGACCGGCTTCGACGTCGGCGACGAACGAGTCGTTGTGCTCGCAGCGTTCGGCGGTCCAGCCGACCTGGGTGCTGTCTCGCCCGCATACGGGGCAGGCTGTTGTCCACGCGATGTGCACGCGGTGGTTCGCCCTGCCCAGGGGGCCGGCGTTGATGAGGTTGCCGAACCAATAGACGCTGACCGTGCGGGTTCCGACGGCCTGCGCCAGGTGGCGTGGGCCGCTGTCGTTGCCCACAAGAACATCTGCGTGGGTGAGGAGCCCGGCGAGTTCGCCCAGTGTGAGCCGACCGGCAAGCGAGCAGATGAGCCCGGCGGATGCCCGTGGTGCGGCCTGCTGCGCACGTGCCGTGATCTCGGCTGCCGTTGCGACATCACTCTCGTCGCCGACGACGACGACCTGTGCGCCGTCTGCGGCCAACCGTGCGGCGACATCGGCGAAGCGATCGGCCGGCCAGCGCCTTCTGGGGTCGGTGGCGCCGGGATGGATGAGCACCAGGCCCCTGGCACCGCCGTCGACGTGTGCAGCTGCGGTCTCTCGCTCTGCGTCCGTCACCTGCAGTCGGGGTTCGAGCATCGTGGGCGCCGCCCCGGCGAGGGCGACGACCTCGAGTGCGCGCAGCATCTCGTGCTGGTAATAGACGTAGGCCATGTCGCGTTCGAGGTGCGCGGCATCCGGGGTCCTGAGACCCACCGTGTGGCGCGAGCCGAGGCGCAGCAGGAATGGATTGGAGTTGCGGCCGCCGCCGTGCACCTGCACGGCGAGGTCGAACCGTTCGGCGCGCATCTCGTTGATGAATCGGGCGGCCTGCTGTTCGTCTTCGATCTGGCCGGGGGCATCCCGCAGGCCGGAAGCGACCGGCAGCACGACCACCCGGTGCACCGAACCCGGGCGGCCGTCGAGCAGGGCTTTGTGCAGGGGAGTGCCGAGCAGGGTGATCCGTGCGTGTGGGTATGCCCCCGCCAGGGAGTCGACGGCGGCGAGGGCGAAGAGCAGGTCGCCGAGCCCGCCGCCTCTGAGCACGGCGATCTTGCGCACGTCGGCGAAGGGTTCGTGCAGCGGCCCGATGGTCAGGGGTGCTTGGGCGGGTGACGTCTCTGGCGCCGTGGCGGAAGCGTCGCGCGCGTTGCCGGGTGCGTCGTGCTCGTGCTCAGTGAGCGAGGGGTCGTGGTGCATGCCTGCGGTCTCCTGTGGCGTCGAAGCGGAAAGAAGGGTGTGCTCCAAGCAGTGCCCATTCGGCTCAGAGGTGAAACGTGAGAGACGCTGCTAGATTCGCCCACGAGCCGCCCGATACGAAATGTGTCGGATGACGCGGCCTGCACCGGTTCGGCCGTCGCCAACGTACGGTATAAGCGCGCATTCGGTGCGTTGGTGACGGATGAATGGGGTGCGACGGGCGGCGGGGTGGAACGCGAGCGACACGCCCGGGTATAACACCCTCTGCCCGGCTGTGTAGTCCTGAGAGGAACTGGGTACAGGGCGAGAAGAGCCGCCGAACGTGCGGACGAGCAAGGAGGATCGATGTCGGTATCACAGCCCCTCGCCCCCGATCTGAACGTGCTTTCCGCCGAGCGGAGTGCCGCGCAGAACGCATCAGCCGATCGACGCACCGGCGGAACGGACGGCAACAGCAATCCCTCCCTCCACATCGTCGACCCGCGAGACGACTCCGTCGTCGGCGACATCACGGTGACGTCGGCCGACGAGATCACCGGCATCCTCGCGGCGTCCCGGCAAGCTCACGAGCACTGGTCGCACACGGACCCCGCCGAGCGCGGGAGCAGGCTTCGCCAGGCGGCGCACGCCCTCGCCGCACGCGAGAACGAGGTGGCGGCGCTCAATGAGCGCGAGACCGGCAAGCTGTTCGACCAGGCGCTCGGGGGTGTGCGAGCGGGCGTCGACACCCTTCTTCAGTACGCCGAGCTCGGGCCTCTGCACCGCGGAAAGCAGCTGCGCGGCGGCATCACCGCTGTCGACTACGCCACCCCGGTGCCCCGAGGCGTTGTCGTGGCGCTCACACCGTGGAACGACCCGGTCGCCGTGGCCGCCGGCATCCTCGGTGCCGCTCTCGTCAGCGGAAACTCCGTCGTCTACAAACCGAGCGAGAAATGCCCCCACGTCGGACTGCTGCTCGGTGAGGTCCTGGCCGAGCACCTGCCGCACGACGTGCTCATCACCCTGACCGGTGACGGCGAGCTCGGCGCCGTGCTCTCGGGCAGCGCGGGCGTCGACGTGATCGCGCACGTCGGCTCGAGCGCGACCGGTGAATCGATCGCCAGGGCCGCGGCTCTGACCGGCGCCCACGTCATCCGTGAGAACGGCGGCAACGACGCGCTGATCGTCGATGACGACGTCGACCCCGAGTGGGCGGCCGAGCAGGCCGCCATCGGGGCGTTCACCAACACCGGGCAGATCTGCACGTCTGTCGAGCGGATCTTCGTGCACCGCCGCATCGCAGAGCGCTTCACCGGGGCACTCATCGGGCAAGCCAGGCAGCTCACCGAAACGGATGCCCTCGGTCCGCTCGTCGACGCCGGCCAGCGTGATTCCGTGCACGCGTCCGTGCTCGCGTCGATCGAGTTGGGTGCCGTGTGCGAGATCGGCGGTGATCTGCCCGACCGGCCGGGCACGTATTACCCCGCCACCGTGCTCACCGCCTGCACACCCGGCATGCCGGTGATGAACACCGAGACGTTCGGCCCGATCGCGCCGATCCAGGTGGTCGACGGCTTCGGCGAGGGGCTGATCGCCGCCTCGTCCGATGAATACGGGCTGAGCGCGAGTGTGCTGACCGGATCGATGGAGCACGCCCACCGCGCTGCCGCCGAGCTGCAGGTGGGCACCGTGAAGATCAACAACGTGTTCGGCGGCGCGCCGGGCGGGTCGGCCCAGCCGCGGCGCAGGAGCGGGTCGGGTTTCGGTTACGGTCCGGAGCTGCTCGACGAGATGACCACCACAAAGGTTGTGCACATGGGGCTGCCACGATGACCTCGATGACACAGCGCCCCAACCTGGCATCGACCGAGCCGGCACACCACGATCTGTCGACGGCGACCGCCGTCACCCCCGAGCTCGTCGAGCAACTGCCGCGCCTCGCGCCGACGATCACCGTGATCGGCGACCTGATTCTCGACGGATGGTGGAAGGGACACACCGAGAGGGTCAGCCGTGAGGCTCCTGCGCCGGTGGTCGACGTCGCCGAACGCGTCTATTCACCCGGCGGCGCTGCGAACACCGCCATGAACCTGGCCGCTCTCGGCGCCCGGGTGCGTCTGGTCGGCCTCGTCGGAGACGACGACGCCGGCGCGCATCTGCTCGAGATCCTGACCGAGGCGGGCGTCGACGTCTCGGGTGTGGTGCGCACCGCCCGCATGAGCACCATCACCAAAACCCGCATCGTCAGCGACGACCACGTGCTTGTGCGCATCGACGAGGGGCAGACCGCCTCTGCCGACCCTGTCGACCTCGACCGGCTCGCCGAGCGGATCGAGTCGTCGCCGGCCACCGATGCCGAGCTTGTGTGCGACTACGGTTTCGGCGCGCTCTACGGACCCGTATTCGACGCGCTCGTGTCTGGCAAGCGGCGTCGTGCGCCTCTCACCGTCGTCGACGCCCACGACCCGGCGTTGTGGGCGCCGCTCCGGCCGGATCTCGTCACGCCGAACGCGGGCGAGGCCGCCAGAGCGGCGGATCTGGACGCTCTGCGCGGCGAGGATCGCGCCGCCGTTGCCGTCGCGCATGCCGACACGCTGCTCGCGGCCACCGGTGCGGCAGCCGTGGTCGTCACCCTCGACTGCGAGGGCACCGTGACGGTGAGGGCGGATGCCGCGCCGCATCGCACACACGCGCATCCTGCTCTCGAGGCACGGGCATCCGGCGCCGGTGACACATTCGTGGCCGCGCTGACCATGGCGCGGTCGTGTGGGCTGTCGCTCGAGGTGAGCACAGACTTCGCCCAGGTGTGCGCGGATGTGGTTGTGCAGCGTTACGGCACATCGGTCTGCACACTCGACGACGTGACGGAACAGCTCGGAGCATCGGGCGCCGCGATCGACCACAACACCCTCGCTGAGATGCTCGCACGCGACCGGCACAACGGCAGGCGCATCGTGTTCACAAACGGATGCTTCGACGTGCTGCACCGCGGGCACACCACGTACCTCGCGCAGGCGAAGCGGCTGGGAGACGTGCTCGTCGTCGCGATCAACGCCGATGAGTCCGTGCGGCGGCTGAAGGGCGACGACCGTCCGGTGAACGCCGCCACCGATCGTGCGAGTGTGCTCGCCGCACTCGGATGCGTCGACTATGTGACCGTCTTCGACGGAGACACCCCAGAGGAACTGCTCGAGCGGCTGCGCCCAGACGTCTATGTGAAGGGCGGCGACTACACCCCGGAGATGCTCACAGAGACGGCGGTGGTCACGGGGTACGGTGGCGAGGTGCGGATGGTCGGATACGTTCCCTCGCACTCGACGACCGAGGTGGTCACGCGCATCCGCAACACCGCACCGAGGCCGGAGGCGGCAGAGAGGCCGGACCGGCGCTCGTGACCGGTGGCGCCCAGCGGAGTGATGGTGCCGGGTATGCCGGCGCCGGGCCAGGAGTCGTGCGCGGACGACGTGCGCCCGGTTCGACGGGCAGCAGGCGCTGGTCGGCCGAATGGGCGCTGCCGGTGCGCCGGGTGGTCCCGGCGATCGACGTGCTGATTCCCACAGCCGGGCGCCGGTCTGAGCTCGCGGTGACCCTCGGGGGGCTCGCCGCGCAGAACGATCCGCCGTTTCGTGTGGTGATCAGCGATCAGTCCGACGACGGAATCGTGAGCGCCGAGCCCTCGATCCAGGCGATGATCCGCGCACTTCGGGCAGAGGGCCGTGATGTCGTCGAGCTGCGTCACCTCCCCCGAAGGGGTCTTGCCGAGCATCGTCAGTTCCTGCTCGAGCAGTCGAGCGCAGAGCAGGTGCTGTTTCTCGACGACGACGTCTGGCTCGAACCCGGGGCACTCGAGCGGATGTCTGTGGCCCTCGACGAACTCGGCTGCGGTCTCGTGGGCAACGCCGTGCAGGGGTTGTCGTATCTCGACGACGACCGGCCGCATGAGCGCGAGCAGTTCTCGCCGTGGGCGGGAGCCGTCGAACCCGAGATCATCGGTCGATCCGCACTCGAGTTCGAGCGTTGGCGGCTGCACAACGCGGCGAACCTCGCCCACGAGGCGGCGCATCACGACCTCGCGCCGGGTGAATGGATGGCGTATCGAATCGCGTGGGTCGGCGCCTGTGTGCTCTATCGGCGCAGTGCGCTCATCGAATGCGGTGGATTCGGTTTCTGGCGTGAGCTGCCGCACGGCCACGTGGGTGAAGACGTGACAGCCCAGTGGAATGTGATGGCACGATTCGGAGGTGCGGGCATCCTGCCGAGCGGCGCCGTGCACCTCGAGACTCCGACGACCGTGACCACGCGCGAGGTGGACGCATTCGACGTCGTCGGTAGTCCTGGTGATGAGTGAGCAGAGCCTCGGCGCGCATCGGGGTGCACAACTTCGGAGGATTGGAGCAGAGCCGCGCCCGCGAGGGGCACAGACCCGTTTTCGCAAGGAATCTCCGAAGTTGTGCACACAAGCCGCTCCACTCAGCTGCCGCCCACCGGGAGCCCAGCCAATCCGGATATCGCCGAGGTACCGTCAGCTAATGACAGCTTCACCCGCCACCCTGCCGCGCCCCGGCGTGCTCGATGGCTTCGACAGGTTTTTCGGCCATGTACCCGTGTGGGTGTGGCAGCAGATGATGGCTCGCGCCACTGTGCGCGAACTCGCGGAGTTCAACGCGGAGCCGGTGCCCGGCGTCTCCAGAACCCGCGATGTCGACTTCGTCGGTGACGGCATCCGAGCGCATCGCCTCGACGTGCTTGCGCCGACGGATGCGCACAGTCCGACGCGTGCGCATAGTCGCGGTGAACGGGATCGTGGCGCGCAGGGTCCGGCTGCAGAGAGAGGCGGCGAGCTGCCTCGTGGTGCACAGGGTGTGGCCCGCGAACCCACCGCACCAGAGGCATCCGGGCTGCCGGTGTACGTCTATTTTCACGGCGGCGGCTGGACCTCGGGCGACAAGGACCCGCTCACGACATACTGTGCCGAGCAGGCCCGGTCCGGCATGGTCGTCGTCAACGTGAACTACCGTATGGCGCCGCGTTTTCAGATGCGGCACATCATGCACGATGCTTCTGCCGCCCTCACCTGGGTGCGTCGTTCCATCGCGGAGTACGGCGGTGACCCCGATCGTATTGTGCTCGGTGGTGACTCCGCAGGCGGGCAGATCGCCGCGCTCGCGGCCAGCGTCGAGCGTTCAGATGAGCTCGCGTCGCACTACGGCCTGCAGCCGGTGCTCGCGCCGGGCGCGGTGCGCGGGCTGGTGCAGCACTGCAGCGCCGTCGACTTCACCGTGTTTCAAGGCAGAAGCGTGTCACCGCTGCGCGGCTTTGTGCCGATGCTGCTGCCGAAACGCGGCCGCGGGCAGTCGATCCGCCACGGCGCCCGTTGGCTGTCTCCGATCGAGTGGTTGGCCGCCGGGTTCCCCTCGGTGTTCGTGTCGACCTCTGAGCGCGACTTCTTCTATCGCGCGAACCTCAACTTCATCGAGCGACTGCGTGCGCATGCGATTCCCACGGACACACTCATCTACAACCGGCGCACACCGAACGTGCGGCACACCTGGCAGCAGAACCCGGCTCTTCCGCAGTCGCGAGAAGTGTATGCGCGGTTGCAGCAGTTCGTGCAGAGTGTCGCCGCGGCACCCCGGCTGACCTCGCCTCTCGCCCCTGCCTGAACCCGGACCCGTCGTTCGCGAGCGCTCGCGAACGACGGCTGCCCGCCCCGACATTCGACCCGACACTCGACCCGCACTGGCCCTCGTCGGACCGGGGAACCACGCGTAACATGCGAACCGTTCGGCTTACATCGCAGGGAGGACCAGATGGATCTCGGCAAAGTCATCGTGAGACTGGTCGTCGGCGGACTCTTCGTCGGCCACGGCCTGCAGAAGCTCAAGGGGTCGTTCGACGGCCCGGGACTCGAGGGCACGGAGCAGATGATGGAGAGTCTCGACATGCAACCGCCCCGCACGCATGCCATTGCGGCTGGTGTGTCTGAGACCGCCGGGGGAGCAGCGATCGCGCTCGGCGCCGCGACGCCGGTGGCTGCTGCTGCGCTCACCTCGGTGATGCTCACCGCGATCCGCAAGGTGCACTGGAAGAACGGCGTGTGGAACGCATCGGGTGGCTACGAATACAACGCTGTGCTCATCGCGAGCGTCGTCGCGCTCGCGACGGATGGCCCGGGCAAGCCATCCGTGGATGCCCTCAGCGGCAAGTCCCGCTGGGGTGCGCTGGGCGGGTTGTTCGCCCTCGCGGCGGGGGCCGCCGCGTCGACGGCGGCTGTGGCCTTCGGGAGTCGCACCAGCTGACGCGAGCCTCACGGGTCGATCGGTGGTCGAGGCGACCGGTGATCCAGCCTGTCGAATCGGGCGGATGCCCTGCCTGGTGGATGCCCTGCCTGGTGGATGTCCAGCCTGTCGGGACCCGGCGTCCTGAGCAGGCGGGAACCCCGCACAGTTTTCGGGGCAGTGCGGGGTTCCCTGCTTATAGAGATGCACGATGGGGTGAACTATGACGTCGGTCCTCAAGATATTTCTCACACGGAAGCGGCTCGAGAGTCATCGATTGGGGGGTGTCCCTATGGTTCTCGTCAAGCGGCGATCGGGATCGGAGCTTGATAGAGGGTGCCGTCGCGGAG
>NZ_BAAGXA010000010.1:0-103011 GCF_054780075.1 Okibacterium endophyticum
AGTAGGACACCGCCGGACTTTATTTGGTCAGGAAGGCCACCCATCGTTGGGTGGCCTTCCTGCGTTAACCCCCACACACACCCGTGGTGGTCGCGGCCGGTGACCGAGACTGCCAAGACCTAGGTGTACACCTAGGGCGTGTCCGACAGCTGAGTCATAGTGCCCAGCGAGGAAGCGATCAGATCGGGTTCACCGCTCGAAGCGGGGGATGGGGATGCGAAGCCGGTGCGCTTCGCTCATCGTGTCGTCGAGGACGGCGCGTGCCTCGGCGGCGCGGGGATCCGTGTGCACCGCGAGGCTCCTTTGCGCGATCGGAATCAGTCGAGTCGCCCATGCGATCATCGTCGCGACGAGGAGCGGGTGTCGGTACGGGATCATCGCCATGCGGTGCTGTCCGAGGTCGACTCCTCGAGCCGTCAGCATGGGGACCAGTTCGCGTGTCGTCAAGAAGGCGTCGCGGAAAGCTCGGCGGTCTCCAATCATGTTCGCCAACGACCCGCTGCGCAGCGCCTGGTTGAACATGCCGGCGTCGGCGATGAAGTGAAGCCAGAGCCACCCTCGCATGTCCTTCTGCTGGCGGACGGTCAGGCCCGCCTGCCGGAAGGCAGTGAAGATCTCCTGCACCCGTGGCCGGGGAGAGGCTCCCGTGGTGCCGATGATGACGGAGGGCATCATCGCGCCTCGCAGTACGCCGTCGTCGCCGTAACCGCCGCCCGCTTGCGGGAACCCGAACACGACCCGATCGGGCGGAAGTGGCGCGACGGCGGTGAGCGGTTCCGCCCACACGTTGCCGAGCACGAGAACCGTCGCCTTTCCGAGTCGGGGCGCCAGGAACGCCGCTGCCTCTGCGAGGCGGTGGTGCCCGACGCTGAGCACGATCAGGTCGAAGCCGTCTGTCTCGTCAAGGGACTCGCGCAACGTGGTTCGGTACGACTCGCGAACCCGCCGGCCGAATGGCTTGTGGCGACCGTCGATCACATCCACCTGCACCATGTCGCCGTACTCCGCAACGCGTCCCGGACGCACGTAGAACTCGACATCGTGTCCTGCGGCGTGAAGCACGCGGCCATAGATCGTCGCGATCACTCCGCGACCGAACATCAGAATGCGCATGGCGGGTGTGCCCTCCCGTAAAATGGAGCGTGTCTCCAACTATGAGGATATGGAGACTGTCTCCGATTGTCAAAGGAGGTCACGCGTGGCCGAGGCGCGAGCGCTACGAGCAGACGCACGCCGAAATAGAGACGCGATCGTGGCAGCTGCGCGTCAGGTGTTCGATCGTGATGAGCAGCTGCGCTTCGATGACTTCGCGGCGCGTGCCGGCGTGGGAGTGGGAACGCTCTACCGGCATTTCCCGACACGGGAGGCGTTGGCGACGGCAGTCTACGAGGAGGAAGTCGCCGCACTCTGCGACGAGGCCCGCGACCCGACTCGATCCGCCGACGAAAACCTCGGCGCCTTCTTGCGAGGTTTCGTTGAGTACGTCGTGGCACATAGCGGACTTGCCCGCAGGCTCGCAGCCGTCGTCGACCCGTCCGTGCAGGCCGACGGGGGCATCCAGCTCGAACGCACCGTCACCGAGCTTCTGACTCAGGCCGTCGTCGAAGGCGGCGTACGCAGCGATGCGAGCGCGGGGGCGGTCATGGTCGTGCTGCACGGCATCGGGTCGGCAACCGACCGACCGAACTGGATAGCGGAGTCGCGCGCGGCCGTGGAGATACTACTCGCCGGGCTCAGGGCTGCGTGACGCGGGCCACGGCCTCGCGGAGCAGGACCCGTCGTCGGTCGTGATCGCTGCCGGCAGGGACGTCCGTTCTCGGGCGCGCGGCTCATGGTCGAGGGCATCGTGTACCGATATCGGTGCGGGATCGGCCCGTGGGACTCCACGATCGCTCGCGCGCATCAGCACGCACGCGCCGTCGCCCTCAACACCGTCATCGCCTGGATCAGACATTTGTCAGACACGCCCTAGGCTTCGACAAGCTCGACCACCCGCGGACGGGCACCGACCAGCTCGCCTCTCGCTCACCGCTGGCACGCCGGGCACCAGAAGATGACACGCTGCTCCGTCGCGCGTCGGCCGAGCTCTGCGCGTTCGATCCGGGTGCCGCACCGTCTGCACGGCCGGCCGTCGCGACCGTAGACCCAGCTCTCTCGACCCGGTCGTGTGTCTCCGGTCGTTGTGCGTCGAACGCGATCGCGGTTCGCCGTGATCAGCCGGTGCGAGAGGTCGACCAGCCGCACGGCATCCGTCTCGCCGATCGGGGTCGTGGGCCTCACGCCGCGGAGGAAGCAGAGCTCGTTGGCGTATTCGTTGCCGAGGCCGGCGAGGTTGCGCTGATCGAGCAGTGCGACAGCCGTGGGCACGGACGGGTCGGCGCTGAGCCGCCTAGCCGCTTCCGCAGCATCCCAGTCAGGGCCGAGAGGATCGGGACCGAGATAGCCCACCAGGTCGTCTTCTGCCGATCGCGGCACCAGCTCGAGAACACCGAGGTCGAACCCGACGGTCACCCAGTCGGCGTTCGCCAGCACGGCTCGCGCCTGATGCGCCGGCCGTTTCCACCTGACGCCGAGACGGTAGATGTGCCACGAGCCCTCCATCTTGAGGTGAGTGTGAAGCGTGTGGTCGCCGATCCTGTGCAGGATGTGCTTTCCGCGACTGACCACACCTGACACGGTCTGCCCGGTGAGATCCGACGTGGCGAACCCTGGCACACGCAGGTCGAATCTTGTCAGGGTCTCACCGGCCAGCACCTCGTCGAGATGACGAGCCGTACGCCAGACGGTGTCTCCTTCAGGCACGGATCCGCAGCCCCCGCGGCGTCTCACTGAACCCGGCGCTTCTCAGCACAGCGGCGAACTCCGTGCCGAGAACGAACTCGCCATTGATCTTCTCGACGGCGATCTTGTCGATGCGCCCCGACCGTACGAGCGAGGCGACGGAGGCCGCTGCAACCGAGAGCACCTCTGCATCGTCGGTGAACGCGAGGAGCGTCTTGCCTCCTCTCTCGAGGTACAGCGCCAGTGAGCCGTCGACGAGAGTGACCAGGCTCCCCGCCTTGCGGCCCGGCCGGTGCCTCGTCGCACTCTCGGCGAGGGCGGGCCAGGCGATCGACGCCCCGAAGGGATTGGCCGGATCGGTCGCCGCGAGGGTGATGGCGTCAGACGGGTTCGCGTCGTCGCCGTCAGCACGTGTGTGGGTGCGCAGTCGGTCGACCGTGCCAGACGTCGAGAACTGTGCAGCGCCCAGACCGTCTATGAAGTAGCCCCGTCTCGCCCTGCCCGAATCTTCGAAGCCCGCAAGCACCCGATAGGTGAGTGCAAACCCGCCCGGCACCCCCTCGGCCATCACCGAACCGCGAGTGACGATGCCGTACCTGTCGAGCAGCGTCTCAGCCGTCGCTGCGGCTCGGACCGTCTGATCCTGCTCGGCCAGTGGCAGGATCGACCATCGCCCGCCGAGAGCGGGTGAACCGACCCGTGTGCGCATTGTCGCCGGCCTGACGGCGCGACGCTGGGCCGAGAGTGACGACGAGTACGTCCGAGAACGCGGCGCACGCCTCGTGGTCCGGTGTGCACCACCGGTTCCCGTGAGCATCCGGAGCGGTGAGAAGGTGTCGTTTGTGATAAGACCGGCCCACACCAGTTCCCAGAGCGCGGCGACGAGTGCTTTGTCATCGTGTGTTCCTGTGGCCTCCGCGAGCTGAGTGAAGAAGTATGCGCCTCCTCCGCCGAGTGCGACGAGGATCTCGCGCTGCAGGTCATCGGGTTCGTGGACGCCGGCGGGCGCGTCGAGAGCGACCGGCAGCGTCAGCGGGGCGGACTCGGCCAGATGAAGCGAGACCCACCCGTCGCTGCCGGGCAGTGCACCGGCACCTGACCAGACCACCTCACCTGTCGCTGTCAGCTCGTCGAGCATGGCCGGCGAGTAGTCGGACACACGCTGGGGGAGCACGAGGGTCTCCCATGCCGAAGCCGGCATACGAACACCGGCGAGTTGCTCGATCACCCCGACGACGCCATCGATCCCGGTGAGCGGTGCAGAGACATGCTGCCAGGCCACAAGAAAACGAGCGAACACAGCCTGGTCGACGGGCTCGACCTCGTGCCGGAGCGCCGCGAGGGAGCGCAGGCGCAGGCGGCGAAGGACTCCCGTGTCGCACCACTCGGTATTGTCTGCGTACGCGTCAGCCGCGCTCTGCCGGCCCGCAGCAAGGAACTCTCCGCGGACGACCCGTCGATCATCGGCGAGGCGGCGCAGGGTGTGAGCGGCCACCGCGCTGCCGATCCCGAACCGGCGGGCGACGTCGTCAGTCGTGAACGGGCCGTGTGTGCGGGCATACCGCGCCACAAGATCGAGCAGCGGATCGGCGACCGGTTCGATGAAAGCGTTCGGCACCCCGATCGGAAGCGGAACACCCATCGCATCACGGAGCCTCGACGCATCTTCGATCGCCGCCCACCAGTCTGGGCTGTCTGGGCTGTCTGGGCGTCTGTCGTCGCGCTCGGCGTCGTGACCCGGCCGTCGCACTCTCAGCACACGCCTGTCTCGCTCGAGTTCGGTCAGGTGCTCTGTCGCTTTCGAGACCGCGTCGTCGTCTGCGGGCTCGAGCCTCGCCGCCACCTCAGCCGCGGTGAGGGGACCGAGCAGGCGCAGAAGGTCCGCAACCCCCTCGACACCGCGCATACGGCGCGAGGGGGCGGTCCGCTGCAGCTCCTGTTCTGTCTGTTCGATGACGCCGGGGTCGAGCAGCTCGCGCAGCTCGACCTGGCCGAGGAGCTCTGCGAGCATAGCCGTGTCGAGCGTGAGAGCGGCCGCCTTGCGCTCCGCTATCGGACTGTCGCCCTCATACATGAACTCCCCGACGTAGCCGAAGAGAAGCGACCCGGCGAACGGCGACGGTGTCTCGGTGACTGTTTCGACGAGCCGGACGCCCCTCGCCGAGATGCGCCTGGACAGGTCGAGGAGAGACGGCAGGTCATAGACGTCTTGCAGGCATTCTCGAACCGTCTCGAGAATGATCGGGAAGGTCGGGTATTTTCGGGCGACGTCGAGCAGCTGAGCCGAGCGCTGGCGCTGCTGCCAGAGGGGGGCCCGCCTGCCCGGGGAGTAGTTCGGCAGCAGAAGGGCGCGAGCCGCGCATTCCCTGAATCGCGAGGCGAACAGCGCAGAACCACCGACCTGTTCGGTGACAAGCGCCTCGAGCTCGTCTGCATCGAAGATGAACAGGTCCGCGCCCGGCGGCTCGAGCTCGGTATCGGGAATACGCACGATGATGCCGTCGTCGCTCGCTATCGACGCGCCGTCGATTCCGTACCGCTCGTGCACACGGGCATTCACGGCCAGGCCCCAGGGAGCGTGGACATGCATCCCGTAGGGGGAATGCAGGATGATCCGCCAGTCGCCGAGCTCATCTCGTGTGCGTTCCACAACGAGGGTCCTGTCGGTGGGCAGGTGCCCGGTCGCGCGTCGCTGCTCGGCGATGTAGCTGAGCAGGTTCGCGGCCGCACGGTCGTCGAGACCAGCCTGCGACAGGCGGGCGGCGGCATCCGCCGGCCGTGCCGTGTCGAGCATACGCAGGAACCCGCCCACCGCTTCACCGAGCTCAGCAGGACGGCCGAGGGCATCGCCCTTCCAGAACGGCAGCCGGCCCGGCTGGCCGTAAGCCGGCGTGACCAGCACCCGATCGTGTGTGATCTCCTGAATCCGCCAGCTCGTTGTGCCGAGGGCGAAGACGTCGCCGACACGTGACTCGTAGACCATCTCTTCGTCGAGCTCGCCCACACGAGAACCGGGCCCGGCTGTTCCCGTCGCGGTCGCCGCCGACGGTTCGCCCATAAGGTACACACCGAACAGGCCGCGGTCGGGAATGGTGCCTCCGCTCGTCACGGCCAGGCGCTGAGCGCCTGGACGGCCGGTGATCGTTCCCGCGTCGCGGTCCCATACGATTCGAGGGCGCAGCTCGGCGAACTCGTCTGACGGATAGCGCCCGGCGAGCAGATCGAGAGTGGCCTCGAACGCCGAGCGCGGCAGGTGAGCGAACGGCGCGCTCCTCGTGACGACCTCGTACCATTCCTCGACATCGAGCGGTTCGAGCGCTGTCGCCGCGACCGTCTGCTGAGCGAGGATGTCGAGCGGGTTCTTGGGCACGGCGAGGGACTCGATCTGCCCGGACCGCATCCGTTCCGAGGCGACGGCGGAGTTCACGAGGTCTGCGCGGTGCTTCGGAAAGAGCACACCGCGTGAGGTCTCGCCCACCTGGTGGCCGGCCCTGCCGACCCTCTGCAGACCGCTGGCCACGGACGGCGGTGCCTCGACCTGCACAACCAGGTCGACCTCGCCCATGTCGATGCCGAGCTCGAGGCTCGACGTGGCGACGACACAGCGCAGACGACCGGCCTTGAGGTCGTCTTCGATCAGCGCGCGTTGCTCTTTCGACACGGAGCCGTGGTGGGCCCTGGCGAGCACGGGAATGTCATCCGCGTCACCGTCACCTGTGCGCTCCGCACGAGGCGTGTCAGGAGCATGCCCCGCACCGGCCGCGCCTCTGGTCTGACCGCTCCCGCCCATCAGCGCGGCGGGTGCCCTGGTCTGTGTCGGCACACCGACGAGCTCGAGCGCTGCGTCGTCTGGCGCCATCCGTTCCGCATGGATCTCATTGAGCCTCGCCGTCAGACGCTCCGCGAGCCGTCGTGAGTTCGCGAAGACGATCGTCGACCGATGCTCGAGCACCCTCTCGACGATCGCCTCTTCGACGTGCGGCCAGATGGATCCGCCCCGCTCGCCGTCCGCCCGGACAGGGCCGGCAGCGGAGCCGTCCGGAACCGCGGGCTGCCCGGCACTGAGATCGGTCATGTCTTCGACGGGCACAACGACCCGAAGGTCGAATTTCTTGGCGGCAGGGGGAGCGACGATGTCGACGTGGGCCTTGCCGCCGAGAAAGCGGGCCACCTCTTCTCTCGGCCTCACCGTGGCCGAGAGGCCGATGCGCTGGGCTGGACGCTCGAGCATGGCATCGAGCCGCTCGAGCGAGAGCGCGAGGTGCGCCCCGCGTTTGGTCGCCGCAACGGCGTGCACCTCGTCGATGATGACCGTCTCGACGGAGGTGAGGGTTTTGCGCGCCGCCGAGGTGAGCATCAGGAAGAGAGACTCAGGGGTGGTGATGAGGATGTCGGGCGGTGATGCGATGAGCGCTCGCCGGTCCGAGGCAGGTGTGTCTCCGGAGCGAACGCCGACGGTGACCCGAGGAGCCTCTTCACCGAGCCGGAGCGCTGTCTGTGTGATTCCCGTGAGCGGCGCGCGCAGATTGCGTTCCACGTCGACACCGAGTGCTTTCAGCGGAGAGATGTAGAGCACGCGCGTGGCGGGGGCGGAAAGGGCTTCACCCCGGGGCTCGCGAGGGAGCGAGATGAGCCTGTCGATCGACCACAGGAACGCCGACAGGGTCTTTCCCGACCCCGTCGGGGCGACGACGAGCGCGTGCGAACCGCGCGAGATGGCATCCCACGCCCCCGCCTGCGCGGAGGTCGGCGCGTCGAAGGCACCGGCGAACCACTCCCGCGTCGCCGGCGAGAACCTGTCGAGGACGTCGCTCATGCACCCATCACAGCACATTCGGCTGACATCCCCACGGATGCCAGGCGATTGCACGAGTCCGGCGCAGCGGCGCTCAGCGTGTGCTGAGCTGCCGCGCCACGAACCCGTGGATGTCGGAGAGCTCCTGCTCGTTGATCGCGTGCCCGAGGCCCTCATAGATCCGGCCCGTGAGCGTGGAATGCGAGGGAAGCCACTCGGTCGTCGCAGCGACGTCCGTTTCGGGAATGACATCGTCGACAGCGCCCCTGCCCCAGAACACGGGAGGGCGTCGTTCGGCGAGCGTCTCATCGCCTTCCATCTGGCGAGACGTGATGAATCCGGCCAGGTTCACCCCGTACGCGAAGCGGTCAGGAGCCGTGCGCATCAGGTGCAGCACCATCGCCCCGCCCTGCGAGAAGCCGAGAAGACCGATGGACGCCGGTGTCACCTCGAGGGAATCGATCCAGTCGATGACTGCAGACGCAGACCGGTCGAGGTCCTCGAGGTCTGGTTCCCCGGGTTCGCGGCGCTGGAACCACGACCACCCGTCTACCGGCCAGGGCGCGAGAAGCGGCGCACGCAGAGACGCGATCACAGGCTCGAGCGGAAGGTGTGGCGCGAGACCGAAGAGATCTCCTTCGTGAGAACCATAGCCATGCATCACGATCAGGAGGGGGCGGCCGGCTCGCTCGGGCGCGCGGGCAGACCAGATGACGGCGTCGTCGTCTATCGCAATCCGGTGCATCCGTTCTCCGTTCGACGCCTTCAGCCTAACCACCGGACGACGCACGGTGCGGAGCGGGCGGCATCCGCTGTAAGAATGGAGCATGGCCGTTCGAACACCAGACCCAGACCAGCCCGAAGACTCGGAGCAGAACCCGACACCGGGCTGGCTGAGCGACATCGAACTCGAGCAGATCAGGCACCGCTTGCCGTTGCTGTATGTCGAGGCCGTGCCGGTGCGTGTCGACGGGCTCGGCATCGTGACCGAACTCGGGGTTCTCCTGCGCGCGACGCCGACCGGGCAGATGACGAGAACCCTGGTATCCGGCCGGGTGATGTACGGCGAGATGCTGAGGGACGCCCTGTTCCGGCACATCGAGAAGGACCTCGGCCCGATGGCGTTTCCGTTGCTGCCTGCGTCTCCCGTGCCCTTCCAGATCGCCGAGTACTTTCCGATGCCAGGCGTCTCTCCATACACAGACGATCGGCAGCATGCCGTCGCACTCGCCTATGTCGTGCCGGTGACCGGCACCTGCGAGCCCAGGCAGGATGCCCTCGAGCTGACCTGGATGACCCCCGAAGAAGCGCAGTCGGACGCCGTGAGCGCTGAGATGGAGGGCGGGCGCGGAACGCTCCTGCGTGCGGCGCTCGCGTCTGTGGGCCGCCTGCGCTGAGCCTCTCACAACCCGGAGTACGCTGCTGGTGATGACCAAGGAGCCGTTGACGAGCGAAACCGATCCTCGAACCGTGACCGGCGACTCCGAGCCTGCCGGTGAGCACCCGGCTCCTTCGATCCGCATCGAGACGGAAGCCCTCATCGCCGCGCTCATCGCAGGACTGGCCGGTGGTGTCTTCGCGGCGATCGCGTTCTGGGGCCGCCATGTGCCGATCTGGGGCGATATCTTTCTCGAGGGCAGCGTCGGAGCGATAGGGGTCACCGGGATGGTCGTTGCCGGCCTCGTGTCCAGTGTGGTGAGCTATTGGCGATCGCGCTGGCTGCCCGAACAGAGCTGGCGTCGACGTCTGCCGACATGGAAGACGGTGCTCGACGCCGGAGCTGTTGCGCTCGTGCACACGGCCATCGCCGTGTTCGCGGCGGGGACGCTCTTCTTCGTCCTGCAACTCGCCTTTCGACGGCTCACCGTCGACGGATACACCGCAACCATCGGCGTAGCCCTCGCGATGGCGCTGTCTGCATACGGGCTGTACCTGGCCGTCTCGCAGCTGACCACCGAGTCGATGTCGCAGCGATTGCTTCTCTTTATGACGGTCGGCGTTCTGCTGAGCATGGCCACATCGACCGACCCCATCTGGTGGCGGTACCACTTCAGTCACCTCGGCACCTTCGGCGATCAGCCGAGCATCGTGTTCAATGCGACACTCATCATCGCCGGTCTTCTGGTCACGACATTCGCGCTGTACGTGAGCCGCGACATCCGTCGGCTGGCACGCAGAAGGATCGTGAGGTTCGAATGGAGCGCGAGAGTCATCTCGGCGTTCTTCATCGCGATGGGAATCGCGCTCGCCGGAATCGGCCTCGTTCCGATCAACCTCACCATCATCGGCCACAACGTGTTCGCCGGAGGGACCGTGATCCTCTTCGGTGTGCTGCTTCTGGCGACGCCGATCATGCTCTGGGGGATGCCTGCGGCCCTCGGCATCACGGCGCTCGGCTTTTTCGCGGCACTTGCCGCATCGGCGTGGCTCGCGAGCATCGGCTATTTCAACATCACCGCGTTCGAGCTCGTGGCGTTCGTGATCATGTTCGGATGGATCGCGCTCTTCGTGCGATTCGTCTCTGCAGTGCTCGCCTCGGACAAGGGGACAGGGCCGTCTGAGGAACGGGAGCGCTCGGGCCGGGTGCCGCCTACCGAACGAGCCTGACCTCGTGCAGGTCTTCACCGAGGAACGGCTCGATGTGCTCCGCGCCGTCCGCGGTGAATCCGTTTCGTGTGTAGAAACCGTGCGCACGCGGGTTGTCTGAAGCGACCCAGAGATAGGCCGGGTCGGCGCCGAGAGCGGCATCGAAGAGCTTCTGCCCTGTGCCCGTGCCGTGGTACCGCGAGAGCAGATAGATGAAGTAGAGCTCCCGATCGCGCGGGGCATCGTCGTCGCGCGCGGGCCCGGAGCCGGCGAAACCGATGATCTCGCTGTCTTCGAGCGCCGCGTAGAGGCGATAGTCCTCGCCCTGCGCCACCCAGTGCGACCACAGTTCCGCGATGCGCCGAGGCGAGAGCTTGGCGAGCGTCGCCTCGCTGATGAGGTGATCGTATGTTTCGTGCCAGCAGGTCGCGTGAACGCGACCGAGGGCTTCAGTGTCAGTGTCTCTCACAGGTCGGACGACGACGTCAGTGCTCATAATCCGACGGTAGCCCGGATGCGCGTCGCGTCCTAATCGAGCGGCGGGCATGGCGAAACATCCGCGCTGAGGCACCCCGCGCACGGAAAAGCGCTCGCGCCACCGAACATTTCGGCAGCGCGAGCGCTTTGTGCAGTGCGAGCGAGATGTGCCGCGCCTGACGCGAGTATCAGCCCTGAGCGCGACGCGATCCGCGACCGCGACCGGCCGACTGCCCGCCGACGAGGCTTCCGACGCGCAGCCCACCCGCGCGCGCCGGCTGTGCCTGTGAGCCGCCGCGCGACGATCCGCCGTTCGACTGCGCCGCCGGCTGACCGGAGGCCGCGGGCCGAGGGGAACGGTCACGACGTGAGCGTTCGCCTCGTGCTGTTCCGGCCGCCACGGCGTCACGGGATGCCCCGCCGCGTGCGCGCTTGCGCTGTGCGTTCGCGCCCTGTGAACGGCCTCCGCCCTGCTGCTGCACGGGGCGAAGAACGGGCTTCACATAGGGAGCGATCTCGCCGACGAGCTCGGTGACCTGCTGTGAACTCGCCGTGACCGCAACCGGCGTGACAGTGATCGCTGCCTTGCGGAGCAGCTGCGCGAGGTCGCGCTTCTGCGTCGGAAGGCAGAGCGTCACGACGTCGCCGTCGCTGCCCGCTCGAGCGGTGCGGCCCGAGCGGTGCAGGTACGCCTTGTGTTCCATGGGCGGGTCGACGTGGATCACCAGTTCGACGTTGTCGACGTGCACACCGCGTGCCGCGACATCCGTTGCCACGAGCACACGCGCGGTGCCATCGCTGAACGCAGCGAGGTTGCGGTCGCGCTGGGGCTGCGAGAGGTTTCCGTGCAGGTCGACAGCGGGGATGCCCTGCTCCGTCAGCTTCTTCGCGAGCTTCTTGGCGTGGTGCTTCGTTCGCATAAAGAGAATGCGGCGACCGGTGCCAGAGGCGAGCGTCTTGATGACCTCGTTCTTGGCATCGAGCGACTCGACCTCGAAGACGTGGTGGGTCATCGCCGCGACGGGAGAGTTGGCCTCGTCGACGGAGTGCAGAACCTCGTTGTGCAGGAACTGCCTGACGAGCTTGTCCACGCCGTTGTCGAGGGTCGCGGAGAAGAGCAGTCGCTGGCCGTTGGCCGGCGTGGACTTGAGGATGCGTGTGACGCCGGGCAGAAAGCCGAGATCGGCCATGTGGTCTGCTTCGTCGAGCACCGTGATCTCCACGGCGTCGAGCGAGATGAAGCCCTGCTTCATCAGGTCTTCGAGACGCCCGGGGCAAGCCACAACGATGTCGACGCCGGCCTTCAGTGCGTCGACCTGGCGTTTCTGGTTCACGCCGCCGAAGATCGTTGTCGTCTTGAGCCCGTATGCCCCGGCGAGCGGCGCGAGCACCGCGTCGATCTGCGTTGCCAGCTCACGGGTCGGGGCGAGAACGAGGCCGAGCGGACGGCCGGCGCGGCGAGCGCCGCCGGCGAGTTCTGTTCCCAGCCTGGCTGCCATCGGAATGGAGAACGCGAGGGTCTTGCCTGAGCCGGTCTTGCCGCGGCCGAGCACGTCGCGGCCGTTCAGGGTGTCTGGGAGTGTGTCGACCTGGATCGGGAAGGCAGAGGTGATTCCGGCTTTGGTGAGCGAGGCGACGAGCGGTGCCGGCACGCCGAGCGCGCCGAAGGATGTTTCAGTCAATGTGTGCCTTTCGTGCAGCAGTCTGCACTGTGGTCAAATCTGCGCAGTGGTCAGCACGCTTGTGCTGGAGCGGTGTGCAGATGATTGGCGAAGGCGCCGGAGGGCGCATCCGTTCGCCGTATGAAAGTCATCGACCCGGTCATTGCTGACACGAGGAGAGAAAGCGTTCTACGACGCAAGAGACACATAGTTGTGCCTGCGAGTCATACCAGTCTAGCGCATCGAACGGCGCCAGCCGAACGGCAGGGGTCAGCCAGGTTCGGATGCCCCGTCCGTCGTCTGTTCCGGCGGCTCTGGATCGTATGCCCAGGTCGGCGCGAGCTGTTTCATACGCACCTCGCGCCACTGCCACAACGCCCACAACGGGTACCAGTACAGTGCAGCTGCCGGCCCGCCGATATCGAGCCGATCCCGATAGAGGGCCGCACCGGGCCGATCGGGAACGGCTGACACCGCCATCCGGTGCCGCCACGAGGCGAGAGAAGCGAGCGGTCCCGAGACGCCGCCACCCTCATCGCTCAGGATCCGGGTGCCGTCTGGCCTTCTGTCGTCGCGCAGGGCGATGCGCTGGCGACCGAGAGGAACGAGCCCGGCGGCGCGGATGGTGAGCACATGTTCCGTTCCCGTTGTCCACGACGTCGGGAATCCGCCCTCGATCCCAGAGGCCGTGTGTACAAGGGGGCCATAGAGCTCCTGCAGAACCGCAGGGGAGTGCAGCGCGCGCCAGACCGCTCGTGGCTCACAGTCCAGTTCGACCTTCAGCTGTATGCGCATGCCTCCATCCTGCCCCGTTCACGGCCGCGATGCGCTAGACATGACGTATGGCGATCCGGTACTGGCTGGCAGTGGTGCACAGGGACCACGTGCGGGTCGGCGTGGCAGAGGGATTCGCCCAGGTCGGTCACGGGCGCCGTGAGGGCCTCGGCAGAATGCGCGAGTCAGACGGGCTCGTCTTCTATTCGCCTCGGGAGAGCGCCGACGGGCCGCAGCTCAAGTGCTTCACGGCGATCGGGCGGATCGCCGACGACGAGCTGACACAGGTGCACGCCGATCGCCTCGACGCGACCTGGCGGCCCTGGCGCCGGCGCGTCGACTACCGCCTCGACGTGGGCGAGGCGCCGATCCGGCCGCTGATCGGAGCACTGGACTTCACCAGGGACAAGCTGAACTGGGGATACCAGCTTCGCAGCGGCCTGATCGAGTTGAGCCGGAACGACTTCGACGTGATCGGCAACGCCATGAGGCCCCCGTCCCCAGACGACCGCCTGCGATGATCGGGCGACGAACGCGTTCGGCCGGAGGCTGCCTTCTGTCATGGTTCGTCATCGGACCACGGCAGGCAACGCCCGTCGATACGATAACGGCGTGAGCAACAAGACCGTGAGCGACCAGCCTCAGACGCAGACTCCCGAAACGCAGGTTCCCTATCAGGTGCGATTCGATTTCGGCGCATCGGGTCTCGCCCGGATCGGCCGGGCGGATGTTGTGGTCTGGGTCGACGCGCTCTCCGGCACCGGGGGATCGCAGGCGCCGGACCTGGCCGCTGTGCCACCGGGCTCCGCGGTGATCGCGGCATCACTCGTCAACCGGTCCGCGGCCGCCGACTGGATCCTCGAGCACCAGCTCAGCATCGGCGGGCGGGTCGCCGTCGCTGTCGTCGCGGCCGGTCGTTCCGATGGATTCGCGAGCAACGACATGCTCGCCGCCGGCGCTGTCATCGACGCGCTGGTGACGAGGGGCATCGACTTCACCTCACCGGAGGCGGCCGTGGCCTGTGCGGCATATGAGGGGCTCCGCAATGCCGTCGGTCATCTGTACACGGCCTCGGTCGAGGGCAAGGAACGTGTTGCGGCGGGCGAACGGGACGCTGTGAAAGCAGCGGCCGCCGTCGACAGCTCAGAGGTCGTCGAGGTGCTCAGAGGTCGTCGAGGTGCTCAGCGCAGGCCGTTGAGCTGACGCCCGCCCTGTGCGGCCCGCGCCAGTGCAACGGGCTCACACCAGCTTGCGCAGCGTGCGCAGGTTCCGTGTTGTTGTGGTCTCGCGATAGCGCTTCTTGGCCGATTCCCGTGCGAAGGCCGTGTCGGTGCTCCCGCCGCGCGTGACCTCCCAAAAGATGATCCCGCCAGCGCCGATTTTCGTGGTGCCGAGGTCCGGCGCCGCGGTGACGCGTTCGTCTGCCGGATCGAGCCCGGTCGCGGCGAATGCGAGCAGCGAGTCCAGCGACGCTGTGTCAGACGAGAACATCACGTACGGCTGCTTTGTGTCGACCTCGTCGAACGGGTAGGCATCGATGATCTGTCGCAGCGACGATTGATCGGTCAGCACGATCCAGGCGTCGTAGCCGAAGGCATCCGACAGCGCCTGCTCGATGGTTCGTTTGGTGTCGTCAGCGCCGAGGTGGTCGGCGCCGACGAGATCTGGTGATGGATGCTGAAAGAGCACGTTGCCAGAGGCGAGCACAGTCGTCACGTCGTCGAAGCCCAGGTCGCGGAAAACCGCCGCGAGATCCGATGACCTGATGGTCACGCCCCCGACGTTGACCCCCCGGAGCAGGGCGACCTGCTTGTTCTGCATGTTCGAACTCAACCGTTCTGACTCTCTCTGTTCTGGCTCTCTCTGTTCTGACTCTCTCTGTTCTGACTCTCTCTGTTCTGACTCTCTACTGTTACTTTTCTGACTCTCTACTGTTCTGGTTCGATTCGCCGTTCTGTCTCAACCGCTCCGATCCGGCCGATGAGGTCAGCGCGACGCGGCAGCTCGTTTGCGCGTCGAAGCGCTGATCTCGCGCTTCGTCCAGGTGATCTCGAATCGAGGATCGAAGCGCCGTGAGCACACGGCGCACGAACTCGGTCTCGTCGGCCGCCGGTGGCGGTAGATCGTGTGTCCGCTCGGGCAGGTGCCGACCCACGGTGCGAGTTCGTCGGCGGATTCGCCGTCGTGCAGACGTGAGCCCACGTATCCGAGCCCTGTGGCGACAGCACGCCATTTGGGCCCGTGCCCGGCGCGGGGACCCGCCATCGCGTGAGCGACCTCGTGCAGCAGCACCTGATGGATCTCGTCATCCGCGTATCGCGCGGCGAGATATCTCGACACCGTGATGCGCTTGTCAGAGAAGTTGCACAGGCCCGCACGCCGTTTGGCATTGTCGAAACCGAACGTCCAGACGGCGGCGTCGAGGTGCAACGAGATGAGCGCGTCTGCCCATACCCGCACCCGCACAAGATCTGCCATGCGAGAAATCTACTCCTGGCCACAGACAGAGGGTAAGCATCCGCGAGGGCAACAGCTGGTGAACCGATGCTGTCCGAGCGCCTTCGGCGCGCTTCGGATGCCGCTACCCGGCGGCCGGTTGATCAGATGCACTGAGAAAGGACTCGGTGACGGCCGCAGCGATCAGTGTCGGTTCCAGCTGGTCGTCGGATGCCCCGGCCTTTCTGCGCAGGTCGATGGCGCGTGTGAAATCACCGAGAGCGGCTGCGTAGTCGCGCTGGTCGAAGAAGACACGGCCGCGGTGCTGCAGCGAGAAGGCCTCGAGCAGGTGCCACTCGTGGGTGCGCGCCTCTTCTGCACACGAGGTGAGTTCGTGGACGGCCTCGTCGAACGCGCCACGGAACTGCAGGACCTGCGACCGCAGGAGTCTCGGCCGGATGAGGTCTCGGCGGTTTCCGGTGAAGCGTGCAAGGCGCACGGCTTCATTGGTGATGTCGAGGGCCTCATCGAGCTGGCCGGCGACCTTCAGCAGCCAGCCGCGCTCGAGCAGGGCGCTCAGGCTGCGCATGTCGCCGAGCTCGTCGAGGCGGTCCCCCACGGCCTTGAGGTCGACTTTTTCTCTCAGTGTGACGGCGTCGTAGCCGATGATGATGCTCAGAATCGTCTCCAGGTGGTGCGTGTGCCGTCGGGCTGGTCCGAGCCTACGTCGCGCAGGGCGAATCGAGGGTCTTGGCTGCGGCGTGCCTTCGGTGTTCGCCGAGAGGATGCCGCTGGCCGCTCCAGAAGTACGACTGAGGGACGACGACGGTTAAGCCTTGACCTGGAAGATGCTCTTCGCGGGAAGCGGTGACGGCACAGCTGTCGCGTCCGTCACAACGGGGGCAGAGGCGATGAACGCGCGAAGCTCTGCATCCGCTATCACCTTCGCCGGGTAGGGACCGCCCGCGAGGAGCCGGGGAACGAAGTCGAGCGGAAGCGGCGAATGCGATCCGATCAGCACGACATTGCCGAATCGACGGCCCTTGAGAGTGGCCGTCTCGGCGAACGCAGCGACGTGCTCCACCGCTGCCTGCAGTGTGGCAGCCTGGCCGCGGGCGAAGGCGAGACCATGGCCGTCCGCGACGTTCACGGCGACGATGCCCTCTCGCGTGAGCAAAGCCGAAGCCTCTCGATAGAACTCGAGACTCGTCACGTGGGCCGGAGTGCGCGCCCCTGAGAAGATGTCGACGATGACCAGATCGGTGCTCCCCGTCAGTGCGGCGGGCAACCGCGAGAGCACCTCCCTGGCATCGCCGTAACGCACGCGGATGCCCGCTCTCTTCGACCAGGGAAGGTGTTCGCGCACGAAGTCGACGAGGTCCTGCTCCAGCTCGATCACCTGTTGACGCGAGCCGGGCCGGGTCGCGTCGATGTAGCGAGGAAGAGTGAGCGCACCCGCGCCGAGGTGCACGGCGGTGATCGGCTCACCCGGGGTGCGCACGAGATCGGCGACGTGCCCGATGCGCTGTACGTATTCGAAGAACAGCGCTGAGGGGTCCTCGAGGTTCACGTGGGACTGAGGGGTGCCGTCGACCACAAGCCGATAGCCGCCGGGGACGAACGCGTCCGGTTCGATGACGGCCTCGTGACCGCTGTTCCGCAGGGTGATGCGCGGGTTGTCGGCTCGCTCGCCCCGTGCATTCCCGCGTTTCTCAGCCACACCATGAGCCTACCCGCGCACGGCCCGCACGTTCCCCGGCCTCCGGCCCCTGACGAGCCCCTGACGAGCCGCTGACGTACGCTTGAGATGTGCGAGTCGACCTCAACAGTGACCTCGGTGAGACCGTGAACGGGGTGCGGACGGCGGACGATGACGCGATGTTCGGTGTGATCTCGAGTGCCAACATCGCGTGCGGGTTCCACGCCGGTGACCCGGAGACCATGCGCCGGTTGTGCGACCTGGCCGTCGAGCGCGGAGTGAGCATCGGCGCTCATGTCTCGTACCGAGACGCGAGGGACTTCGGGCGCACGGACGTCGAGGTCGAGCATGGGGTTCTCATCGATGACGTCCTCGAGCAGATAGCGGTGCTCGAGAACGCCGCTCGGCCGGCAGGCACCCGCGTCGCCTACGTGAAGCCGCACGGTGCGCTCTACAACCGCATAGCCCGCGATGAGTCCAGAGCGGATGCCGTTGCCGTCGCAGCCTCGTCGTTCTCGCCTTCCCTTATGCTGATGGGCCTGCCCGGCTCGGCCATCGAGCGCGCGGCGGCTGAACACGGTGTGCCGTTCGTGGGAGAGGGGTTCGCGGATCGGGCGTATCGGGACGACGGATCCCTTGTTCCGAGAACAACGGACGGAGCCGTTCTCACGGGCGACGACCGTGACGTCGCCGGCCGCGCGGTCACCATGGTGACGACGGGCGTTGTGCCCTCCATCTCGGGCGCCGCCGTTCGTGTGCGCCTCGGCTCCCTGTGTGTGCACGGCGACACTCCGGGAGCGGTTCGTCTGGCGCGCCGGGTGCGCGAGGCGCTCGCCGCCGCCGGGGTCGACGTTCGGTCGTTCGCCAGGTGAAGTCCCCGCGGAGCCCCGCCTCCCGGGGAGCTCGCAGAACGACTGCGCCTGGGTTATACCTGAGATTGCGAAACTCGTCAAGGAGATGAGTGGACTTAACGTGCGCGACCGCATACACTGGACCTTTGCGCTCCCAGACGTTTTCTAATGCCTTCATATTGCGGTCGGCCCACGCGTGCACATGCTCGAGTCACTCCGAGTTCGTGCTGTATTTCGCTGACGTCTGGCGAGTTCTCCATTACTCACAGGTAACTAGGCCCGACGGGGCCCACGGAGGTTATTTCCTTGGCTGCTGCGCGCAACGCACCCACCAATCCACCCAAGAACGGCCGCGGAGCTTCCCGCCTCTCGTTCGCCAAGATCAGCGACACCCTGACGGTTCCCGATCTGCTCGCCCTGCAGACCGAGAGTTTCGACTGGCTCGTGGGCAACGACGCGTGGAAGGCGCGCGTCGACGCCGGCACGAAGGCGGGTCGTCAGGACCTCGCGACGAGCTCGGGCCTCGACGAGATCTTCGAAGAGATCTCTCCCATCGAAGACCTCGGCGAGACGATGCAGCTGTCGTTCACGAGTCCGTTCCTCGAGCCGGAGAAGTACTCGATCGACGAGTGCAAGGAGCGCGGCAAGACCTACGCAGCCCCTCTTTATGTCGAAGCCGAGTTCATGAACCACCTCACCGGTGAGATCAAGACCCAGACGGTCTTTATGGGCGACTTCCCGCTGATGACCGAAAAGGGAACCTTCATCATCAACGGCACCGAGCGTGTTGTGGTGTCGCAGCTCGTCCGCAGCCCCGGTGTCTACTTCGAGCGTGCCCAAGAGAAGACGAGCGACAAAGACATCTACTCGGCCCGGATCATTCCGAGCCGCGGTGCCTGGCTCGAGTTCGAGATCGACAAGCGTGACCAGGTCGGTGTGCGCATCGATCGCAAGCGCAAGCAGTCCGTCACCGTGTTCCTGAAGGCGCTCGGCCTGACGAGCGAAGAGATCCTCGAGCGCTTCGCCGGGTACGAGTCGATCGAGGCGACGCTCGAGAAGGACGCGATCCTCACCAAGGAAGACGCGCTGCGCGACATCTACCGCAAGCTCCGCCCGGGCGAGCAGGTCGCGGCAGAGGCGGCCCGCGCGCTTCTCGACAACTTCTATTTCAACCCGAAGCGTTATGACCTCGCCAAGGTCGGTCGTTACAAGATCAACAAGAAGCTCGGCGTCGACGCTCCTCTGCAGAACTCGGTGCTCTCGGTCGACGACATCGTCGAGACCATCAAGTACCTGGTCCGCCTGCACGCCGAGGAGAAGACGTACACCGGCATCCGCGATGGAAAGCCCGCCGAGATCCGTCTCGACACCGACGACATCGACAACTTCGGCAACCGTCGCATCCGTGCCGTCGGCGAGCTCATCCAGAACCAGGTCCGCACGGGCCTGTCGAGGATGGAGCGCGTCGTCCGCGAGCGGATGACCACGCAGGACATCGAAGCGATCACCCCGCAGACCCTGATCAACGTGCGCCCCGTCGTCGCCGCGATCAAGGAGTTCTTCGGCACGTCGCAGCTTTCGCAGTTCATGGGTCAGAACAACCCGCTCGAGGGACTCACCCACAAGCGCCGTCTCTCGGCGCTCGGCCCCGGCGGTCTGTCGCGTGAGCGCGCAGGCGTCGAGGTCCGTGACGTCCACCCCTCGCACTACGGTCGTATGTGCCCCATCGAGACACCTGAAGGCCCGAACATCGGCCTGATCGGCTCGCTGGCGTCGTTCGCCCGCATCAACGCGTTCGGGTTCATCGAGACGCCGTACCGTCGTGTGGTCGACGGCAAGGTCACAGACAACATCGACTACCTCACGGCGATGGAAGAAGACGAGTTCGTCGTCGCCCAGGCCAACGCCCCCCTGAACGAGGACGGATCCTTCAAGGAAGGCCGCGTCCTCGCCCGTAAGACGGGCGACGAGGTCGACCTGGTTCCCGCAGAAGACATCGGCTACATGGATGTCTCGCCGCGCCAGATGGTGTCGGTCGCGACCAGCCTCATCCCGTTCCTCGAGCACGACGACGCGAACCGCGCTCTTATGGGTGCGAACATGCAGCGTCAGGCGGTCCCGCTGCTGCGCAGCGAGTCGCCGCTCGTCGGAACCGGTATGGAGGGCTACGCAGCCATCGACGCCGGCGACGTCATCACGGCGGACAAGTCGGGTGTTGTGCTCGAGGTGTCTGCAGACGTCGTCACCGTTCAGCTCGACGAGGGCGGCACACAGGACTACTACCTGCGCAAGTTCGACCGCTCGAACCAGGGCACGAGCTACAACAACCGTGTCGTCGTCTCTGCGGGCGAGCGTGTCGAGGCAGGCGAGGTCATCGCGGACGGCCCGGCGACGGAGAACGGCGAGCTCGCGCTCGGCAAGAACCTGCTCGTCGCGTTTATGACCTGGGAAGGCCACAACTTCGAAGACGCGATCATCCTGAGCCAGAACCTGGTCAAGGACGACGTGCTCTCGTCGATTCACATCGAGGAGTACGAAGTCGACGCCCGCGACACGAAGCTGGGCAAGGAAGAGATCACCCGGGACCTGCCCAATGTCAGCCCCGAGCTGCTCAAGGACCTCGACGAGCGCGGAGTCATCCGCATCGGCGCCGAAGTCCGCCCCGGCGACATCCTGGTGGGCAAGGTCACGCCGAAGGGCGAGACCGAGCTGAGCGCAGAAGAGCGTCTGCTTCGCGCGATCTTCAATGAGAAGAGCCGCGAAGTCCGCGACACCTCGCTGAAGGTCCCCCACGGCGAGTCGGGAACGATCATCGCCGTCAAGGAGTTCAACGCCGAAGACGGAGACGACGAGCTGGGCTCGGGCGTCAACCGCCGTGTTGTGGTCTACATCGCCCAGAAGCGCAAGATCACAGAGGGCGACAAGCTCGCCGGACGCCACGGGAACAAGGGCGTCATCGCCAAGATCCTCCCGGTCGAGGACATGCCGTTCCTCGCAGACGGCACACCCGTCGACATCATCCTCAACCCGCTCGGCATTCCGGGTCGTATGAACTTCGGCCAGGTGCTCGAAACGCACCTGGGCTGGATCGCGAAGCAGGGCTGGGAGGTCGAGGGCAAGCCGAGCTGGGCGAAGACCCTTCCCGCCGAGGCACACAGTGCGGCGCCGGGAACGAAGGTCGCCACCCCGGTGTTCGACGGCGCAGCCGAAGAAGAGATCGCCGGCCTGCTGGACTCGACGACGCCCACCCGCGACGGTGAGCGCCTGATCGACTCGACCGGAAAGACCCAGCTCTTCGACGGTCGCAGCGGTGAGCCGTTCCCGGCTCCGATCTCTGTCGGCTACATGTACATCCTGAAGCTCCACCACCTCGTCGACGACAAGATCCACGCTCGTTCGACAGGACCGTACTCGATGATCACCCAGCAGCCGCTCGGTGGTAAGGCTCAGTTCGGCGGACAGCGCTTCGGCGAGATGGAGGTGTGGGCGCTCGAGGCCTACGGCGCCGCATACGCGCTGCAGGAGCTGCTCACCATCAAGTCTGACGACGTGCTCGGCCGGGTGAAGGTCTACGAGGCGATCGTCAAGGGCGAGAACATCCAGGAACCGGGCATCCCCGAGTCCTTCAAGGTGCTCATCAAGGAGATGCAGTCGCTGTGCCTGAACGTCGAAGTGCTGTCCGCTGACGGCACCGCGGTGAGCTTGAAAGACACCGACGATGACGCGTTCCGTGCTGCAGAAGAGCTCGGCATCAACATTTCCTCCAGGTTTGAGTCCTCGTCGATCGACGAGATCTAAGCCTGGCCACTGTAGAACTCACCAGTATTTCCGTAGGAGAGAAATTGCTCGACGTAACAACTTTTGACGAGCTTCGCATTGGCCTGGCTACCGCCGACGACATCCGTCGTTGGTCGTACGGTGAGGTCAAGAAGCCTGAAACCATCAACTACCGCACACTCAAGCCGGAGAAGGACGGTCTGTTCGGCGAACAGATCTTCGGACCGAGCCGTGACTGGGAGTGCTCGTGCGGCAAGTACAAGCGCGTGCGCTTCAAGGGCATCGTCTGTGAGCGGTGTGGAGTAGAGGTCACCAAGTCCAGCGTTCGCCGCGAGCGGATGGGCCACATCGAGCTCGCCGCGCCCGTGACGCACATCTGGTACTTCAAGGGTGTTCCCTCACGCCTCGGCTACCTGCTCGACATGGCGCCGAAGGACCTCGAGAAGGTCATCTACTTCGCCGCATACATGGTCATCGACGTCGACGACGAGGGTCGTCACGCCGATATGCCCGGACTCGAGAACGAGCTGCGTCTCGAGATCAAGACCCTCGGCGACCAGCGCGACTCGCGCATCGCCGACCGTCTGCAGAAACTCGAAGACGACCTCGCTGCCCTCGAGGCAGAGGGGGCGAAGGCCGACCAGAAGCGTCGAACCAAAGACGCCGCTGAGAAGGAGATGAGCCAGACCCGCAAGTCCTTCGACGAGCAGATCGCTCACCTCGAGCGTGTGTGGGAGGACTTCCGCAACCTGAAGGTCGGCGACCTCAAGCCTGAGGATGCCGTCTTCCACGAACTGCAGGACCGCTATGGCATCTACTTCGACGCCTACATGGGCGCAGAGGCGATCCAGAAGCGCCTCGAGACCTTCGACCTGGTGGCAGAGGCAGAGACCCTGCACCTGCAGATCGCCGAGGGCAAGGGCCAGAAGAAGATCCGCGCGATCAAGCGGCTGCGCGTCGTCAACTCCTTTGTGCAGACGGGCAACTCGCCGGCTGCCATGGTGCTCGACGTCGTCCCGGTCATCCCGCCCGAGCTGCGCCCGATGGTTCAGCTCGACGGCGGCCGTTTCGCCACGAGCGACCTCAACGACCTCTACCGTCGTGTGATCAACCGCAACAACCGCCTGCGTCGCCTGCTCGACCTCGGTGCTCCCGAGATCATCGTGAACAACGAGAAGCGGATGCTGCAGGAAGCCGTGGACGCGCTGTTCGACAACGGCCGCCGTGGTCGCCCCGTCACAGGAACAGGCAACCGTGCCCTGAAGTCACTGAGCGACATGCTCAAGGGCAAGCAGGGTCGATTCCGCCAGAACCTGCTCGGAAAGCGTGTGGACTACTCCGGTCGTTCCGTGATCGTCGTCGGTCCGCAGCTCAAGCTGCACCAGTGCGGTCTGCCCAAGCAGATGGCGCTCGAGCTGTTCAAGCCGTTTGTGATCAAGCGCCTCATCGACCTGAGCCACGCTCAGAACATCAAGGCTGCGAAGCGGATGGTCGAGCGGAGCCGCGGCGAGGTGTGGGACGTTCTCGAAGAGATCATCCGCGAGCGCCCCGTGCTGCTGAACCGTGCGCCGACGCTTCACCGTCTCGGCATCCAGGCGTTCGAGCCGCAGCTCGTCGAGGGCAAGGCCATCCAGCTCCACCCGCTCGTCTGCGCGGCGTTCAACGCCGACTTCGACGGTGACCAGATGGCCGTGCACCTTCCGCTGTCTGTCGAGGCTCAGGCAGAGGCACGCATCCTGATGCTCGCCTCGAACAACATCCTGAAGCCGTCTGACGGCCGCCCGGTGACGCTGCCCTCGCAGGACATGATCATCGGACTGCACCACCTCACCACCCTCACAGAGGGTGCTGTCGGTGAAGGCCGCGCGTTCTCGAGTGTCGCAGAGGCGATTCTCGCGATGGACCAGGGTTCCCTCCACCTGAATGCCAAGGTGAGGATCCGCCTGAACGACGTGCGCTTCCCCGCGGGTGAAGCGCCCGAGGGCTACGAGGGCGGGCCTGTGCTCAAGGAGACGACCCTCGGCCGGGCGCTCTTCAACGAGGCGCTGCCAGACGACTACCCCTTCGTCGAAGAGGTGGCGGACAAGGGCAAGCTCTCGCAGATCGTCAACGATCTCGCCGAGCGCTACCCGAAGACCGTTGTGGCGGCCACACTCGACAACATCAAGGACGCCGGCTTCCACTGGGCGACCCGTTCCGGAGTCACCGTCGCACTCAGCGACGTTCTCACACCGCCGAACAAGCGGGAGATCGTGGCTGGATACGAGAAGCAGGCCGCCAAGGTGCAGTCGCAGTTCGAGAAGGGCCTCACAACAGACGCCGAACGTCGTCAGGAGCTCATCAAGATCTGGACAGAGGCGACGGACGAGGTCGCCGCGGCCATGCGTGCGAACTTCCCGGTCGACAACACCATCAACCGCATGGTGTCGTCTGGCGCCCGTGGTAACTGGCTGCAGATCCGCAACATCGCGGGTATGCGCGGGCTCGTGAACAACCCGAAGGGTGAGATCATCCCTCGCCCGATCATCTCGAGCTACCGCGAAGGTCTCTCGGTCGCCGAGTACTTCATCGCAACCCACGGTGCTCGCAAGGGTCTTGCCGACACGGCTCTTCGTACCGCAGACTCCGGGTACCTCACCCGTCGTCTCGTCGACGTGTCTCAGGACGTCATCATCCGTGAAGACGACTGCGGCACCACGCGCGGGCTCGAACTGCCCATCGCCGCCGTCGACGCGAGCGGAACGCTTGTGCGCGACGCCAACGTCGAGAACTCGGTGTTCGCCCGTTCGCTGGCCGCAGACGCCGTCGACGCGAAGGGGACTGTTCTCGCAGAGGCGGGTTCCGATGTCGGAGACGTGCTGATCGACGGGCTCGTCGCCGCAGGCGTCGAGAACATCAAGGTTCGCTCGGTGCTGACCTGTGAGTCTGCTGTCGGTGTGTGCGCTGCCTGCTACGGCCGCTCGCTCGCCACCGGGCAGCTCGTCGACATCGGTGAGGCCGTCGGCATCATCGCGGCGCAGTCCATCGGTGAGCCGGGAACCCAGCTCACGATGCGTACCTTCCACACGGGCGGTTCGGCATCCGCCGACGACATCACGCAGGGTCTTCCGCGTGTGCAGGAGCTGTTCGAAGCGCGTACCCCCAAGGGTGCGACGCCGATCGCAGAGTCCGCTGGCCGCATCACGATCGACGAGACGGACAAGAGCCGCAAGCTCATCCTCACGCCGGACAACGGTGACGAGGCGATCGTCTATCCGGTGCTGAAGCGTGCGACGCTTCTCGTCGAAGACGGCGACCACGTCGAGCTCGGCCAGCCGCTGCACATCGGCGCCATCGATCCGAAGGAGGTCCTGCGCGTGCAGGGCGTCCGCGAGGTGCAGAAGCACCTCGTCGGCGGCGTCCAGGGTGTCTACCGTTCTCAGGGTGTGCCGATCCACGACAAGCACATCGAGGTCATCGTTCGTCAGATGCTCCGCAAGGTGACTGTCGTCGACCACGGTGACACCGACCTGCTGCCCGGCGAGCTCGTCGACCGTTCGCGGTACAACGAGCTCAACCGTGCAGCGCTCACCGAGGGCAGGAAGACCGCGAGCGCCCGCCAGGAGGTCATGGGCATCACCAAGGCCTCGCTGGCGACCGAGTCGTGGCTGTCGGCTGCGTCGTTCCAGGAGACCACCCGCGTGCTCACGCAGGCGGCCATGGAGGGCAAGCGCGACCCCCTGCTCGGCCTCAAGGAGAACGTCATCATCGGAAAGCTCATCCCCGCCGGCACCGGGCTCGCCCGTTACCGCAACGTGACGGTGGATGCGACGGAGGAAGCGAAGGCGGAACGGTACCCGAACCGCATCTTCGCGAGCGACGGAACGTTCGATGAGAACGATCTCGGTTTCGTGGACTTCGACACCTTCTCGAGCGACGACTACACCCCGGGTACGTACAACTAACCTGTACGCACTCCACCAGGGCGGGTTCCGGCGCAGCCGGAGCCCGCCCTGTTCGTGTGCGGCGAACGCCGTCTTCGCCCGACCCACCCGCCGCGCGTTCTCGCCGTCGAGAGGGTGCGCGACGATAAAGTGTGCTGAAGCCGGGCGCCGGACGCCCGCGATCGAGGAGTCACAATGAGCAATCCCACACCCGGCAGCACACCACCCGAAGACGAGCCGTCTCGTGCCGAGAGTCCGGCAGACGAGTTCGCCGGCAACCCGGATGCACCGCCTGCCGAGCCGGAACCCCGCCTGCCTTCTGACCAGACGCGAGACGCGGCTCAGCAGCACGACGTCGGCGACGCCGCTCGCACGGATACCGGTCCTGATCTGGCTGGACACGGGCATGCCCACACACCGGAGGTCGCGCACGAGGCGTATGCGGCCGACACGAGCGACGAGGGCCGCCCGTCTGTGATCACACCATCGGAACCGCAGGCGAACACGACATCGTTCGACGACCTGAGCGAGGCGCACAGCGCACCGGCTCAGCAGCGCCATGCGCACACGCGGTCCGGTCCCGTCTTCGTGCAGGCGCCGACGCCGCCGCAGAAGAAGGGCAACAGGGGTTTCGGCATTCTCATCGGCCTTCTCGCCACCCTCGTGTTCGCCCTCGTCTACGGGGGTGTCCTCGCGCTGGTCACCTTGCTGAGCGTCGGAAGCGTCGACATCGTCGGCGGCATCCTGGTGCGGGCACCGTTCTGGCTTCCGGTTGTGATGTTCTTCATCGCGATGGCCGTGCTCGCCGCCATCGTCAACCGAGGCGGATGGTGGGCATACGTCATCGGAGGTTTCTTCGTCGCGGTGTGTGCCTACGGCGCCTACATCGGTGGGGTCCTGGTCGAACGGGCGTTTATGCTCACACCCGCGGACGTCGGCCCGTTCGTCACGTCGATCCTGCTCACCCCTCCGGCTGTCGTCGCCTTCGTCGTCGGCCGAGAGGTGCCCGTCTGGTTCGGCGCGTGGATCGCGGCTCGTGGTCGCAAGGTGCGTGAGCGAAACGACGAGCAGCAACGCGAATACGATCGGCTGCTCGAGCAGGGTCCCGTCGTCTGACCTGCGTGGGAGCGTGGCCGTGCGGCCGCGCGCTCTCTGCTCGTCGAGGTGCGTGCGCAGAGAGCGTGGCTGAGGCCTGTGGGCGGCTATGGGCAGTTCTCCCCATAGCGCCGCTCGGAAACGCTCATATGCTTGGATGGCCATGACTGCAGCTCTTGAGACGATCGTCACGCCTCGCTCCCGTGTGACGGTGAGCGTCACAGGCGCGAGCGACATCGGTCACGTGCGGCAGGTGAACGAAGACAGCTATCTCGCCGAGGCTCCTGTCTTCGTCGTGGCAGACGGAATGGGCGGCCACTCGAAGGGTGATCTCGCCAGCCGTGCGATGGTCGACCAGCTCTCAGTGAGCGTGAGGCGACACGAACCGACGAGCCCCGAAGTGGTGTTCACCGCCATCACGGCCGCCAACGCGCAGATCATGTCGTGGGCTGAGAAGAGCGGCATCGCCGGCACAACGGTCGCCGGGCTGGCCCTGGTGAGTCTCTCGAGCCAGGCCGATTGCCACTGGATGGCCTTCAACATCGGGGACTCGAGGGTCTACCTGTGGGACGACGACACCCTGCGGCAGGTGACCGTCGACCATTCCGCCGTGCAGGAGCTCATCGACGAGGGCACGCTCTCGCACGCAGAGGCCCTCGTGCACCCCGAACGCAACGTCGTGACACGCGCCGTCGGCGTCGAAGTGGATGCGGACCCGGACGTCTGGCTTCTTCCGGCGACCGACCGGCAGGTGTTCCTGATCTGCTCGGACGGACTCACCCGAGAGGTCTCTGAGGCCCAGATCGTCGACGTGCTGCGCTCCGGCGCGGCAGATGCGGCGGCACAGCTTGTGCAACTGGCCCTCGACTCCGGTGCGCGGGACAACGTCACGGTGCTTGTGGTCGACGCCTTCACCGAAGACACCACCCCGCCGAGCCCGGGATATCATGACAGTCGGTCGCTCGGTTACCTCGAGCAGACCCTGCCGAGAATCTGAAGGGTGACGGATGTTCCGTTATGAGCCGGCGCACGCCGAGGACTGGCTGGCCGTCGCCACCGCCGGTCGTGTGCTCGTCGCGCGGGCGGACGGTGACCTCGACCGTGTTCGGACGCTCGCGGCCACAGCCCTGCAGGACGTCTCGGTGCAGCAGGTTCTCGACACCCTGACAGCGCGCGGACTCGGTGCGACAGGACCTTTCGCGCTGGTCTTCTGGGTGGACGGCGCCATGAGCGAGCAGGGCCTCGGCGTGATCGTGCGCGGCGACGCGACGGTGACCGTGGACACCGAAGGAGCCACGGTCACGGTGTCTGCAGGCGGCGTGACCACCTGGACGGAGCAGGTCATCGAGAACGCGACAGCATTCAGCGTTGTCGTCGCGCCGTCGACCCCGTCTGAGATCGCGCTCCCTCTGCGCGACGGTGTCGCCTGGGTCACGCGCATCGACTACCCGGCCTCGGCGGCAGACCCGGAACGCGCCTCCGCCGCGGCGACCGTCACATCGGAGCCGGCGAGCGGCAAGGCGCCCGCCAGAGCATCTGCAACGGCTGACGACGCGGTCACAGGGGACACCGTCGTGAGCGTCGCCGCCGTCGAATCCGGGCCGAGACCGTCCGTGCCTCACACCCGTGCAGCAGAAGAAACCCGCATCTTCGGCACAACGTCGTCGAGCGCGACCAGAGAGGATTCCGCCGCGGGCGCTCCCGACGGCACCCTCGAGGGCGGTCACGACGACTACGACTACCTCTTCGATGAGACGATCGTGCAGAAGGCGAGCACACACCCGGCCGACCCGCCCGGCCGGGAGGGAGCCGGAGGCGATGCCACTGTGTCATCGCATCGGGGTTCGACGCACGACACCCTCGGAGACCACGACGGGCGAACAGTCCTCGCCTCCGACATCCAGGCCGCCAAGAGCGCGAACGCCGGACGGGGGACGAACGCTCACATTCCCCGGGAGCACCACTACACACTCGTTCTCCCCGGCGGAGCCGTGCAACCGCTCACCGCTCCCGTCGTCCTCGGGCGCGCGCCGAGCGTCTCGCATGTTCCGGCATCCGTTCTGCCGCACCTTGTGACCTTGACGGGCGATGACATCTCACGCAGCCACGTGCGCATAGCCGTCGAGGGCGGCACGGTCGTTGTGACCGACCTGCATTCGAGCAACGGAACCCACGTGATCGCACCGGGAAAGGGCCCCCAGCTCCTGCGAGCGGGCGAGCCGACGCCCGTCATCGCGGGCACTGTCGTCGACCTCGGCTCCGGGGTCGAGCTGCGTGTGTCGGAGGCGTAGTTGCGCTCTCGCCAGGTTGCCGCACCACCAGAGCTTCCCGGGTTGCGATACCTGCGGTTGCTCGGCTCCGGTGGCTTCAGCGACGTGTTCCTGTACGAGCAGGAACTCCCGAGGCGGCAGGTCGCCGTCAAAGTCCTCGCCGCCGACGATCTGACCGATGCGTCGCGTTCCGGGTTCGTGTCCGAGGCGAACCTCATGGCGCAGCTTTCCGCGCATCCGTACATCGTCACCATCTACCACGCCGCCTTCGCTCCGGACGGCCGGCCCTATTTCGCCATGGAGTACTGTGCAGGGCCGAGCCTCGCGGAGCAGTACAAGAGCCGCCGCTTCGGCGTCGCCGACGCGTTGCGCACGGGGGTGCGCCTCTCGAGCGCCGTCGCCACGGCGCACGCCGCCGGCATCCTTCACCGCGACATCAAGCCGGCCAACGTGCTGACCAATGCCTACGGCTGGCCCGCTCTCACCGACTTCGGCATTTCGTCTGCCGTCGACACCGAGTTCCCCGCGAACACCACAACGCGAGCCGCGCTCGACTCAGCTGATCAGGCCACCGCGACGGGAACGATCGGCATGTCGATTCCCTGGTCGGCGCCCGAGCTCTTCGACGACCATCCCAACGCCGACGTGCGCAGCGACGTCTTCTCGCTGGCGGCCACCGTGTACACCCTGCTTGCCGGGCATACGCCGTTCGAAATCCCTGGCAGACCGAACGGCGTCGTCGATCTGATCGGTCGCATCGAGCGCGGGGCCATCACACCGATCCAGCGCACGGACATCCCTCGTTCCCTGACCGCTGTGCTGCACAAGGGAATGTCGGCGAACCGGGAGAACCGCTTCTCGAGCGCTATCGACTTCGCACGCGCCCTTCAGCGCGTCGAGATGGAGCTGTCGTACGCACCGACCACCATCGACGTGCCCAACCTCACAGTCCACGACATCGCGGGCACGGAGGCGGCGGACGAGGCCGGCGATGCGACCCGTGTCAGGCAGATGCCGTCGATCAACGCCCACTACCCCGCCACAACGCCGGACGAGCCGCCGACCGCGTCTCTGGCCGGTGGAGCCGGACACGGTCGTGATCAGCAGGCAGATCCGACCGGCGACGACACGGTTGTGCGCCCGCCGCTCCCGGTGCAGCACGGAAGCACCGAAGGGCGGCCGATCGACACGGTCATCAGGCGTCCGGCTGCGGCGGTCCCGCCCGACGACGCATCCGCTGCGTCCGAGCCCGGCCGTCGCCGCTGGGTCCCCGCGGTTCTCGGAGTCGCCGCCGGGGTCGCTGTCGCCGGCGTTGTGACCGCGGCCGTCGTGTTCGGCTCGTCGGAGACCACCGAGGAGCCGAGGCCGTCGGCGACATCAGACCTTGCGGTCGGTGGGGTGCCGACGCCTGAGCAGGTGTCGATCCAGCCGAGCGCGGACGGCACGGCTGTCACCTTCACGTGGGACAACCCGGATCCCCAGGACGGCGATCGATACGTCTGGCAGCGGGTCGGGGGAGCGGAACAGGGCGCCAAGACCCCTACAGACTCCGAGTCGGTGACGATCACCGGCGTCGAACCCGGCAGCGAACAGTGCATTAGCGTTGAGATCAACAGGAACGGAAAGCTCTCGACCGACCCCCTCCGGATGTGCACACAGTGAAGCCACCACGTATCGAGTTCTGCGGTGAATGGTATGACGTCGGCGACAGGCCGTTCTTCGTCGGGCGGGACTCAGACCTCGTGATCGACGAGAACCCGTTCCTGCATCGCCGATTCCTGTCGATCACGAGGGAGAACGACCTGTGGTGGCTGTCGAACGTCGGGAGTCTGCTCGCCGCGACGGTGACGGACACCTCCGGGCAGGTGCAGTCCTGGCTTCCCCCCGGATCACGTCTGCCGATCGTGTTCTCCGAGCTGCAGGTCCTGTTCAGCGCCGGCTCGACCACCTATGAGTTCACCATCCATTCAGAGTCCGAGTTCTTCGGCACGTCGATCATGACCACCGTCTCTGCCGGCACCACGACTGTCGGACCGGTGACGCTCACGAGCAGCCAGCGACTGCTTGTCGTTGCGCTCGCCGAGAACGTCCTCAGGCAGGATTCACCCGGGCGGGGCGAGATCCCCGCCTCTGCGGATGCCGCTCGACGACTGGGCTGGACGCAGACGGCGTTCAACCGCAAGCTCGACAACGTCTGTGACAAACTCGACAGGGTCGGTGTCAGAGGACTCCGCGGCGGGCGAGGAAAGCTCGCCACCCAACGCCGTTCGCGCCTCGTGGAGTATGCGGTCTCCACACGTCTTGTCGGCCCCGATGACCTTGTGCTTCTCGATCGTCTCGACCTCGCGCCGGCGAAGGGTCCGTCGCCGGCCGGTGCCCCAGAGGCATCCGCTGTGCCCGACCGGCCTTCTGAATCGTCCGGTTCCGCCACCGAATCGATGGCTCCGTCTGACGAGAGGTGACCCTCTCCGCGGTTCGATCGCGTGAACACGGCGTGCTAGCTTAACAGGCGGCCCGGTGTAGCCATTTCGGGGGCCAGAGAGACCATGACCCGGAGGTGACCGTGCGCGTGCTGAAATGGCTGAGAGGGCGCAAGATCACCGCGTCGGTCGTCGCGGCGTCGGTCGTCGTCGCAGTGCCGGTCACCTTCGCCGTGCTGCACCACGGTTTTCCCGTGACGGATGTCGACCTGGTTGCGAAAGACGTCTGGGTCACCAACGGGTCTGAGCTGATGGCCGGCAGGCTCAACCGCCAGATCGAAGAGCTCGACGGCTCCGTCGCGAGCGTCTCGAACGACATCGACGTGCTCCAGAACGGCGACAACGTCCTTCTGCACGATCGCTCGTCATCGACCCTCGAGCGCGTCGACCCGGCGTTCACCACACTCATCGAACGCGCAGAGCTTCCGCCAGGGTCAGAGGCCGCCCTCGGAGGCACACGCCTCGCCGTCATCGATCCGGACGACGGAGCCCTGTGGCTCACCGATATCGGTGCCGGGCTTCGATTCTCGACGGCCGACAACGAACCGCTCGCCGAGCTCGGTTCGGGCGCACAGGCCGCCGTCTCTGCGGAGGGCACCGTCTTCGCCGTCTCGCCGTCTGAGAAGCGGATGTACGCATACGCCCCAGAGGGAGGGGAACCGGCGGTCACCACCCTGCCAGAGCTGGGCGACTATCAACTGACGGTCGCGGGAGACACCCCCGTCATCCTCGACCTGGAGCAGAACACTCTCGTCGTCGACGGCGGCCGCTTCGATGAGCTGCCGGAGCCCGCTCTCAAGATCCAGCAGGTGTCGGCGACGCCTGGCGAGGTGGTTGTGGCGTCGGGAACCTCGTTGCTGCGGGTCGAACTCGCGAGCGGTGACGTCGAGACCATCGACGCAGGACTCTCGCAGCCGGTGACCAAACCGATCGAGGTGTCGTCCCCCGTCAACCTCAACGGATGCCTTCACGGCGCGTGGTCGGGCGCGAGCGCCTATGTCGCGCGGTGCGATGGCAACGAGGTGCAGACGCAGAAGATCGAGCCTCTCGCGCGCGGCTCGATTCTCGAGTTCAGGGTCAACCGCGACGTGATCGCGCTCAACAACCTGCAGACCGGCGACGTGTGGCTCGTCGATGCAGACATGCGTCTCGTCAAGAACTGGGAAGAAGTCACTCCGCCTCAGGAGGACGAGGGCGAAGAGGGCGACGAGAAGGCATCGACCCAGTCATTCGAAGACACCCTCGCCGATCGCACGGAAACCAACCGCCCGCCCCTCGCCCGTGACGATGAGCTCGGTGCGAGGCCAGGCAGGACAACCGTGTTGCCCATCCTCGACAACGACACGGACCCAGACGGAGACGTGCTCACCATCGGCAACATCGAGGGGTTCGCAGAGGCCTCTGGAACGCTCGAGTACATCGACGGTTCCCGTGCCCTGCAGTTCACACCGAACCCGACGCAGTCCGCTGGAACGGTGTCGTTCAGGTATTCGGTCTCGGACGGGCGCACGGCAGGCGTCGACTCGGCGACGGTGAGTGTGCTCATCCAGCCACCGGACGCCAACAACCCGCCCGTCGGACAGCGTGAGGGCGCTGTTGTCGTCGAAGCCGGCCAGAGCGTGACCTACAACCCCCTCATCGACTGGCGCGATCCAGACGGCGACGATGTTTTTCTCGTCTCTGCGGCCTCAGACGCCGGCGACCTGGTGCGGTTCTCGCCGGACGGGTTCGTGACGGTGACCCACACGTCTGCGCAGCAGGGGCCGCGAGACGTTGTGTTCGTGGTGTCAGACGGCACTGAGACCGCGACGGGCACCTTCGTCGTCGATGTGAAGCCGAACGGCTCGCAGAACCCGGTCGGAACACCGGACCACATCGAGACATTCGTCGGCGAGCCGGTGTCTGCCCTTCCGCTCGACAACGACATGTCGCCGTCCGGTGATCAGCTGGAACTGCTCGGCGCCGAGGCGCTCAGCGGAGGTCTGTCGACGACGCCGAACACCGACAAGGGCACGATCCAGGTGAACGCGGGGGTCGCCGGCGTCTATTACGTGCAGTACACCCTCGGCGCCGGGCCGAAGACGAGCATCGGCCTGCTGCGAGTCGATGTGAAGGACCACCCGGACGACGCGCTCGCCCCCGTGGCCGTGAGGGACACCGGATACCTGCGCCCGAACGAACCGACCACCCTGAACGTGCTGACCAACGACGCGTCTCCGAGCGGGGAGGTGCTCGCGATCCAGAAGGTCGACGTCCCGGACGACGCGCGCGTTCTCTCGATCGAGGTGCTCAATTCCTCTGTCATACGGGTGACCGCGTCTGCGGCGATCACCGCGCAGCTGCAGTTCAGCTACACCGTCTCGGACGGTGTCAACACCGCAGAGACCACCGTGGCGATCGTCCCCGTTCCTCCGCTCGTCAAACATCAGGCTCCCATCGCCGAAGACGACCAGGTGACCGTGCGCGCCGGTGACGTCGCGAGCGTCGCCGTGCTCGAGAACGACCAGCATCCCGACGGTGCGACCATGGCACTCGACCCGCGACTCGTCGAGGAGCCGCAGGCCGGCCTTGCTTTCGTCACGGACGACAGGCTCCGCTATCAGGCGCCTGCGGAACCGGGAACCTACTCCGTGGTCTACACCGTGACCGACGACTTCGAGCAGAGCGACGTCGGCCAGGTCACGTTCACTGTTGTCGCGCCAGACATCGAGACCAACAACGAACCGGCGCCGAGAACGCTCACCGCCCGGGTTTTCGCGGATTCGCACGTCACCGTGAACGTTCCGCTCGACGGGATCGACCCTGACGGCGACTCGGTGATCTTCGACGGACTCGAGAGCACACCGTCCCTCGGCCTGGTGAGCGAGTCGACGAGTGTGAGCTTCACCTACGAGGCCGCCCCCGGCTCTGCCGGGACGGACACGTTCAGCTATCGGGTGAAGGACGTCTACGGCGCCGTGAGCACCGGTGTTGTGCGTATCGGCGTCATACAGCGGCCGGAACAGACGTCACCGCCGATCGCCGTCGACGACACCATCGAGGTGCAGCCGGGCCGTGTGGCATCCGTCGACGTGCTGGCGAACGACTCCGATCCGAACGGATACGAGATCGCGCTCGATGAGAAGCTGCCCGAGGTGCCGGAGGGGATCGAGGCGAACGCAGACGGTCGTCTGGTCGAGGTCGAGGCGCCGGACGAAGAGACGACCTTCTCGATCCGCTACGAGATCGGCAACGGGCACGGCGGCTCTGACACCGCCTTCATCCAGGTGCGGGTGACGCCCGACGCGACGCTGCAGCCGCCCACGGTGATCGACCACATCGTGGAGCCGGACGAGATCGTCGGCAAGAAGACCGTCGACATCGACGTGCGCGAGGGAGCGAACAATCCTGGTGGGCGTGTTGGCGATCTCGCTGTCAGCGTCGAAGGCCCGAACGCCTCGCAGGCCGAGGTGCTCGACGACGGCAGGGTGCGCGTGACGCTCGCAGAGACCAGGACGGCGATCGCCTACTCCCTGACGAACGAGATCGACGATCTGAGCTCGGCCGCGTTCATCGTGGTGCCGCCGCTCACCGCAGACGGCGCCGAAGAGTCGGAGCCGCCGCGGCTGATCCCCGGACTGGGCGAACAGGTCGTCGACATGAACGGGACGATCAGCTGGAATCTGACCGACATCGCAGAGTCCCCGATCGGCAACGACATAGCGCTCACCGGGGCCGCGGGCGTCTCGGCGACGCGCAGCGACGGAACACCGAACTACGTGAACGACCAGCGGCTGACGTTCACACCCGCCCCTGACTACCGGGGGCCGGCGACGATCACCTTCGAGGTGTCCGACGGAACACCGCACGGTGTCGCCCTGCTCACCCTGCCCGTCACGGTCGGCGATGCCGACATGGAAGACGTGCCGCCGACGTTCACACCGCCCGAGATCACCATCGAAGCGGGCGAAGAGCCGGCGACGCTCGACCTTCGCGCGTCGACGGCGCATCCGAACCCGGCTGTGCTGGAGCAGGTGAGGTACGCAAACCTCTCTGGCCAGGGCAGCGGTGTCGAGGCATCGCTGTCGGGATCGACGCTCACGGCGTCCGCGCCGTTCGGAACCCAGCCGGGCACCGTTGCGACCCTGACCTTCACGGTGTCGTTCAAGGAGTTCGACATCGAGGGCTCTGCGGTGGTGCGCGTGGTGTCGTCGACGAGGCCGCTGCCGTCCACCGTCGAAGACGTCGAGCCCGATGCCAGAAGCAGCAAGGCCGTCACGATGAGCGTGCTCGAGAACGACTACAACCCGTTCCCGGGCGAACCGCTGACGATCGAAGAGGCTGTCATCGATTCGGGCAATGCGACCGTGACGATCTCGGGCGAGAACCTGGTGGTCACTCCCGGGCCGGACAAGAGCCAGGAGATCAGTGTGGTCTACACGGTGATGGACGCCACCAACGATCCGAACCGCCAGGCGCAGGGGCGTGCGAGGGTCGTGGTGATGTCGGCACCGGATGCTCCGCCGGCCCCGGATCTGAGCACCCAAGACGGCAAGATACTGGTCACGATCAATCCGTCCGCGGCGAGCAATGGCGCGCCCATCAGCAGCTACACGGTCTACCGGAACGACGGGGTCGAGCAGTCCGGTGCCGCCGGTGCCGTGCTCACGTTCTCGGGCCAGAACGGCGTCAGCTACACCTTCACCGTGACGGCGACGAACAAGGTCGGCGAGAGCAGCCGGTCGGCCGGTGCATCGGCCACCTCTTACGGTGCGCCGGGAAAGCCGAAGGCGGTTGCGATAGCGCAACCGGGCGATGCCCCGACGACGCTGAGCGCCTCGTGGCAGCCACCGGACAATGACGGGGGAAGCATCACCCGGTACGAATGGCGGTTCCATTCCGGGGCCGGCTCCGGGTCTGGCACCGCTCTGTCGGCCCGATCCAACGAGGTTGGATCGGGAGACTACACGGTCGAGGTGCAGGCCTGCGGCGAGGGCGGTTGCAGCGGCTGGCAATCCTCGCCTGCTGTGCATGTGAGCGATCCCCCGCCTCCCCCTCCGACCGTGACGTACGTCGGTCCCTACGGCGGACCGGCGACGTACTGCGACGGACCCCGGTGTGTGAGCAACGCGCACAAGGTCGAGTTCAGGTATGAGAACTGGGGGGGCGCTCGTACCGAGCAGGTCACGCCGCAGTTCTGCAGAGACGGCCAGTGGCAGGACATGGCGCCGACCCGCCCCCACGACATGGGCGGCAACGGCACCGTCAAGATGACCGCGTTTATGCAGGCAGGGTACTCCTGTGGCGTACGCGTGAAGATCGGGTCGTACACGAGCCCCTCGTTCCCGTGGCCCTGACCAGGGCAACCACCGCAACCACCCCGAGGAGAGAAGTGACCGTCACCCAAGAGCAGGCAGCCTGGTTCGCCGGCGCCTTCGATTCCCTCGTCGGCAACGTCGGCCAGGCGATCCTCGGCAAGAGCGATCCGATCAGGCTCGTCGTCGCGGCGATGCTGAGCGACGGCCACGTGCTTCTCGAGGACTATCCGGGCACGGGCAAGACGGTGCTCGCGAAGGCCCTCGCCAACACGCTCGAGGGCACGAACTCGCGTGTGCAGTTCACCCCCGACCTGCTGCCGTCCGATGTCACGGGCGTCACGATCTACAACCAGGCGAAGAACCAGTTCGAGTTCCACAAGGGCCCGATCTTCGCCTCGATCGTGCTCGCCGACGAGATCAACCGCGCGAGTCCCAAGACCCAGTCCGCCCTGCTCGAGGTCATGGAAGAGGGAGTCGTGACCGTCGACGGCGAGGGATACGAGGTGGGCAGGCCGTTTATGGTGATCGCCACCCAGAACCCGGTCGAGCAGGCCGGGACGTACAAGCTCCCCGAGGCGCAGCTCGACCGCTTTCTCGTCAAGACCTCGCTCGGCTATCCCGACCGCGAGACGAGCGTCGACCTGCTGCTCGACGCGGCGAACCGCGCACGGGCATCACGCGTGAGCGCCATCATCAGTCCCGAGTCGGTTGTGGCGATGTCGCAGCTGGCCGCACAGGTGTACGTCGACCGCTCGGTGATGGAATACGTCACGGACATCATCACGGCGACCAGAACACACGCGGATGTCGCACTCGGCGTGAGCATGCGCGGCGGTCTCTCCCTGGCGCGGATGACGAAGACCTGGGCGCTCTCGCAGGGGAGGACCTATGTCACCCCAGACGACGTCGGTCAGCTCGCGGTTCCCGTGCTCGCACACCGTCTCATCGTCGACGCCGAGAGCGAATTCGCCGGAGCGCGAGCCGAAGACATCATCGCGGGCATCCTCGTCGAGCTGCCGCCGCCCGCATACAGGGCCGCTTAGCCCGGTGAAGAACGTGCTCGACTCGATCGCGCGAGTCACCTCGTCGTGGACGAGCTGGCTGTGGCGGGCTGTCGCACCCGCTCTCGGAGTCGTCTCGACGCTCGGGTGGCTTGTCATCTGCGCAACCGTCATCGTGGCGACGGCGGGTCTTCTGCTCGGATGGGTCGAGCTCACCGTTGTCGCGCTGACGCTCGGAGCGGCACTCGCCGCCGCACTCGTGTTCATCATCGGCCGCGCGAGCTTCGTCGTCGAGATCGAGCTCACGCCGCGGCGTGTGGTCGTGGGGGAGCGCGCGATCGGCCGGGTGCTCGTCACGAACACCGGCAGAAGAAGCTCGTCGTCGACGACGATAGAGCTTCCCGTCGGGCACGGTCTCGCCGAGTTCTCGGTGTCGTCGCTTCGCCCGGGCGAGCAGAACGAGGAACTGTTCGCCGTGCCGACCGCCAGACGTGCGGTGATCCTCGCCGGTCCGGCGGTCTCGGTGCGCGGAGACCAGCTCGGGCTCTTCCGCCGCACGGTGCGCTGGACCGACGCCATCGAGCTCTTCGTCCATCCCCTCACCACGCCGCTGCGTCCAACTGCAGCGGGCCTCGTCCGCGATCTCGAGGGACAGATCACGAAGAAGATCACCAGCAGCGACATCTCGTTCCATGCCCTGCGGTCATACGTCACGGGCGACGACGTGCGATATGTGCACTGGAGGACCTCGGCCAGGACGGGCCAGCTGATGGTCAAGCAGTTCGAAGAGACGAGACGCAGCCAGCTGACGATCATCCAGCTCTGCGACGAGAGGTGGTACGCGGGAGAAGACGAGTTCGAGCTCGCCGTCTCGGTGACGGCATCCATCGGGTCGCAGGTGATCAGGGACGGCACGCAGATCAGCGTTGTGACCGAACAGCGGATCCTGCGCACCCATTCGGTCACATCGCTGCTCGACGACAGCTGCAGGGTAGGGATGCTGACCGGAACAGGGAGCGCACGAGACGCCGCACGAGAGGCGACCAGGCGACTGCCCGCGCCGAGTGTCGTTGTGATCGTCGCGGGATCGAAACTCGACCCCGCTGACTATCGCGCCGTGCAACGCCTGTTCGGCGGTGAGACGAACGTGATCGCCCTGAAGACAGAGCTCGGCGCCCGCGCCCGGCTGCAGGATGCCGCGGGGCTCAGCGTCGCCACAATCGGCGCGCTCACAGAGCTGCCGCGTGTGATGGCGAGGGCGCAATGACCGACCAGGCTCTCCCGGGCACAGCGCCGTCCCAGAACACCACACGAAAGCCGAAGCAGGCGAGAACCGCTGCCGGCGAGCCGGAGGGCGACGCTGTGGGTGCGGCCGCATGGCGGGACCTCGCTGTGCTGCTGCTCCTCGCTGTGACAGGCATTATCGGCTTCGCCCCCGCCTTCGCCGACGGAGTGTTCCTCGTGGCCGGAATCGGCGGCATCCTCGTCGGCGCATGCGCCGGATACCTGTCGCGCCTGTGGCGGCTCAATGCGTTCGTCACCGTGATGCTCGCGGTTGTGGCCTACGTCGTCGTCGGCACACCGCTCGCCGTGCCGTCGCAGGGCCTGTTCGCCGTCCTTCCCACCCTCGACTCGCTTCGGAGCCTGGCGCTCGGGTCGGTGTTCGGCTGGACCGACATCGTCACCCTGCCCGCACCGGTCGCGCAGCCGGACTACATCGACGTTCTGCCGTACGCCTGCGGCTGGCTCGTCGGTCTTGTGAGCGCCGTTCTCGCCCTTCGATGGATGCCGCGGCGCGAGCGCGGCACGCTGGCGGCCTCTGTGCTGCTGGTCGCCCCGTTTGTGCTCTATCTGCTCGGGGTGCTCGTGGGCACCTCGCAGCCGTTTCTCGCGGTTGTGCGCGGGGTCGCGCTCGCGCTCATCGCACTCATCTGGCTGGGTTGGCGGCGAGGAGACAACCGCAATGCCGCGCTGCAGGACCGGGGGCGGCTGCGCAGGACGAGGCTCGTGGGCAGCGGGATCATCGCCGTCGCCGCGCTGCTCGTCGCCGGGGTGACCGGGTCGGTTCTCGCGCCGTCGTCTGACGCACGCTTTGTGCTGCGGGACGAGATCGTGCCCCCGTTCGACCCCACGGACTACCCGAGCCCGCTGAGCGGGTTCAGGGAGTACACCAAAGATCTCGCCGAGACCGAGCTCTTCACGGTGTCCGGCCTCGAAGCCGGTGATCTCATCCGGCTGGCGACGATGGACACTTATAACGGACGGCTGTGGAACCTCGCCGGGCCGGAGACCGCCGCCGACGGCTCCGGATCGTTCACCCTGGTCGGTGAGGACCTGCCCGAGCCCTGGCTTCTCTCGTCGAGCGAGAGCCGCTCGATCGACGTGACCGTTATCGACTATTCGGGGGTGTGGCTACCGCTCGCCGGCCATCCGAAGAGCCTCACCCTTCCTGCGGAGCCGGACGCCTCTCAGGACCTGCGCTACAACCCGGCGACGGCGACGGCAGTTGTGACCTCCGGCGTGTCATCCGGCTACCGGTACTCATTCGACACCGCGCTGCAGGATCAGCCGAGCGACGACGAACTGCTGACCGTGCCTGTCGCGAGCGTGCAGATGCCCCCGGTGCACACCGTTCCAGACATCGTCGCCGCGAAATCCGCTGAATATGTCGGCGAGGCGACGACGCCGATCGAACAGCTGAGGGCCGTGGAGACGGCGTTGCACAACAACGGGTTCCTGAGCCACGGGCTGGCCTCTGACAACGTTCCCTCGCGGGCCGGGCACGGAGCAGACCGCATCGACGAGCTGTTCACGCGGAACCAGATGATCGGCGATGAAGAGCAGTTCGCCGCCGCGTTCGCGCTGATCGCCCGGGAACTCGGGTATCCCGCCCGTGTGGTCATGGGATTCGCGCCGGAGGACGCGGACGGGGGCGCGCCGATCACGGTCACGGGAGAGGCGGTCACCGCCTGGGTGGAGGTGCCGTTCGAGGATGTGGGCTGGATACCGTTCTTCCCGACCCCTGACGAGAAAGAGATCCCGCAGGACCAGACACCGAAGCCGAAGACGGAACCACAGCCGCAGGTCAGGCAGCCGCCGAGGGCGGCCCAGCAGGATGACGATCTGCTCACGAACGTCGAGATCGACGACAAAGACGAGGATGAGAACAACGACCGCGCCGGCATCCCGCTCTGGGTGTGGATCGTGCTCGCCGCTGTCGGCATCCCCGTGCTTCTCTGCATCCTGCCCGCGCTGATCGTCGCACTCGTCAAACGCAGGCGCGTGGCGAAACGGCGAAGAGGCGGCGCCTCGCACCAGCAGGCGGCGGGGGCGTGGGACGAACTCGTCGACCGGCACGCCGAACTCGGCTTTGCCGTTCCGGCACGGGTGACCAGGAGGAACATCGCACGCGGGCTCGCCGCGCAGTACGAGACGCCGAACGAACCGGATGGCCGGCGTATGCCCGACGGCCTGCTCGAGTTCGCGGAGGACACCGACAGGGCGGTGTTCGCCGGTCACGAGGTGCCGGACGACGACGTCGAATCGTTGTGGCGGCGCACGGACGAACAATCGAGCCACGCGACATCGGCGGTAGGCTGGTGGCGTCGGCAGCTCAGGCGGTTCAGGGTGAGCGGCACGAGGACCCTCGCCGATCGGCTGTCGGCACCGGCGCCGAAACGTGAACGGGCAGAGGGCAGGTCGAGCAATGGCTGACGGGCGGGACACCCCGGGCGAAGACAGGGGTGACGAGCGCACCGACGACAGCGGCGCCACCAGGGCGTCCGCGTTCAGAATCGGAATGCCGCCGGGAATGGAGCCCGCACGGGACACGGTGCCCTCGACGGACCAGCCGGAACAGGCACCTCCGACGGCACGTGTGCCGAGCCAGGCCCCCGTCACCGTCAGACGCCCCGAGTTCGGGGTCGCGCCCGTTCGTGCGCCGGCGTCGTCCGGGGTCGCCCCACCCGCGTCGTCTCAGCCCGCACGCCCGGCGTCGCCGTGGCTCCTGCTGCCCGACAACTCGGTGATCCCGCTCGGGCACGGTGTGATCGTCGGGCGCGACCCCCAGCCGCAGGACGGCTATGGCGTGGAAGCACGTGCCCGTCTGCACGACGTCGAGCGGAGTGTGTCGAAGACGCACGCGGTCATCGGCGTGTCAGAGGGTCGTGTCTGGGTGATCGACCTCAACTCGACGAACGGCACGACCATCGTCACAGAAGACGGGGACGACGTGCCGTGCAGACCGGAGGTCGCCACCCCCGTGCCGCGGGGAGCGAGCGCGCGGTTCGGTGAGTATCTCGTGCGCATCATAACGGAATGAACAGGCCGGCCTCATGACCGTGCCAGGCGGTGCCACCAGACCCTCGGCGTACCCGTTTGTGCTCGCGGTCTTCTCGGCCGTGCTCTATCTGGCCCTCATCATCTGCGCCTTCGGTTTCATCAGCCTTCTCACCGACACCGATGTGGTGGCGAGGCCGGATGCCGGGCCCATTCTCGGACCGATGTCCGTTGCGGCTGCGGTTGTCATCGCCCTGACCTGTTTCGTTCGCCGGATGATCGCCGAGAGGCCCGAGAGGCCCGAGAGGCCCGACCGGCCCGAGAGGCCCGACCGGCCCGAGCGGCCCGACCGGCCCGACCGGCCGGACGGTGACATCCGCGCACGCGTGCCCGTCGCCTGGGCGCTCGGTGTCGGGCTTCTCGCCTGGATGGGCTACGCGGTCGCCGCCGGGATGCTGTACGCGCTGCAGACCTCAGCCGTCTCGTTCGTCTTTGTGCTGGCCGAAACGCTTATCCGGCCGTACGGAGTCGCCGTCGGGCTGCTCGGCGCCGCCGTCTCACTGTGCTTTGTGCTTGTGCTCCGAGCCACGGCGCGTCATCCCGTTCGTCCCCTGTGGCCGTGGGAACGGCGAGACGGGCACGGTCGCGAGTAGCATCTGTTGTATGGAGCGGTCGCTCGAGGTGCGCGTGGCCCAGGCGGTCGACGCCTGGCTGCGCTGGTTGCCGCGTTGGCGGCCGGCCACCCACACCGGCCGCACGCGCTTGTGCAGGCGCTGTTTCGGATCACCGATCATCGCGGCGGTCGGCCTCGATCACGACGTGCCGCATGCTGTCCAACACGGGCTCTCGACCAGGATCAAATCGATCGTCGACGACATCGTCGACGAATACACGGAGAAGAACCTGCCCCTTCTGCAGCGTGAGCTCAGACGCGCCGAGGAACGCAAGTCGAGGCAGTACCGACCTGATCGCGGTCTTGAGCCCGAGTACGACGGGCTGCCTCTCGACCCCGAGCCCGTGCCAGGCGAGCCATACCTGTTCACGCTCGCCGGTTTCGCCGACGCCGCACCGGCAGACGACACCACCGCGGCAGAGGAGCAGCCGCTGAGCGACGAAGAGAAGCAGGCGCTGCGCACCGAGATCAGGCTCGCAGACGAATGCGCCATCCACGCGGGCAAGCTCGCGTGCGTCGCCATCGAAGAGCACCGCGACCGCATCCGTGAGGCCGTCGCCCTGTATGTCGAACCGCAGGTCGAGGCGCTGCTCGCCGACCTCACCACGCAGCTGGACGCACCGCCGCCGCGCTGGTGACTGATCCTCCTCTGCCAGACAGCTGTCTGGTTGACTAGAGTGGACTGAGAGAGATCGAGCGCGCTGGAGGTTGAACATTGAGCTGGAACAACGGCGACAGTCAGGGGCCCGGTCAGCCCCCGCAGAATCAGCCCCCGCAGAATCCTTGGGGACAGCCGCAGCAGCCGCCCGCATACCAGCCGCCCCCGGAACAGCCTCAGCAGCCGGTTGCCCAGCCCGGCTATGCGCAACCGTATCCATACGGTCAGGAACAGACCGGTCAGGAACAGACCGGTCAGCAGCCGACGACGCCATACGCGGCACCGGCGCCCACCGGGCACTATGCATCCGTGCCGCCCGGCGGTTCACCTCCCCCTGAGAAGCGCCGTATGAGGAAGGGCGCCGTCATCGGCATCATCTCCGGCGTCGTTGTGCTTGTGCTTCTCGTCGTCGGCGGCATCGTCGGTGTGAACATCGGGAACGCCGCACACGCGCCGGAGAACGACGTCACGGAATATCTCGAGGCGCTGAAGACGGGTGACGCCGAGGCTGCTCTGGAGCTGAGCGGGGCCAAGACAGACGAGGGCGACGTGCTCCTGAGCAACGAGGTCTACGCCGAGACCGAAGACCGGATCTCGCGCTACGCGATCGAGGACTCCACGATCAGCGGCGACACCGCGACGGTCACCGCACGCATCACACAGGGCGGAGAGGACTACACCCAGGAGTTCACCCTCCAGCGGGCGGGAAAAGAGTTCGTCATCTTCGACCTCTGGCAGCTCGAATCGCCGGAGTTCGCCACGATCTCTGTGAGCGTCGATGCGCCCGAGGGCACGGCGACCACTGTCGGCGGTGTCGATGTGACCGAGCGCGAACCCGGTGAGAGTGGCGCGTGGGAACTGAGGGCGCTCCCCGGCACCTATGCGATAAGCGTCGCCGAGAGCGAGTGGTTCTCGGCAGAGCCGCAGACAGCGAGCGTCATCGGTTTCGGGCCAGACGCGTCACCGGAGGCGGCTGAGCTCTCGATCGCACTCACCGAAGCGGGCACCCAGGCCGCTGAAGAAGCGGTGAACGCCTACCTCGATCAGTGTGTCGCCGCCGCGCAGCTGCAGCCAGAGGGCTGCCCTTTCCAAGCGACAGGCGGAACACCGGGATACGAGTACACGAACGTCGTATGGACAGTCGATCCCCGCCCCGACTTCACCATCGGCGAATATCGCGACGGCACCTGGCCGGTCAGCACGGACAGTGAGGGGAGCGCCTCGATGACCTGCGACCTGCGCGACCCGGCGAGCGGTGCGACGGGGACCGCGACGGCCGGTCCGATGCCGGTCTCCGTCCGAGGACAGATCACGGCATTCGGCGAAGACGGGGCCACGTACGAGCCGTGAGGCGACGCGGCGGCGGCCGCCGCCCGGCATCCCGACTCGTTTGACCAACAGGTGGCCAGAAGGTATTCTTTATCGGGTGTGCGCTTTGTCGCGCCGCTGACCCGTGCCCTCACACCGCTCGCGTCGGCAGAAAGACAACTTTCACACTGCAAGGGCGACGTGCGCAAGCCGACGCCCCCACGGCATACTCACCACATCAAAAGCCCCGCAGTTCTGCGGTGCCGGTGGGTCCAAAAGAACTCGCCCATGTCGGACTCCGGTTCGCGAAGCGCGAATGCTAGCAATCAGATAGCAGCTGTCACCGTGCAGCAATAACAAGGAGAAGCAGTGCCAACCATTCAGCAGTTGGTCCGCAAGGGTCGCTCGCCCAAGGTCTCGAAGACCAAGGCGCCCGCCCTGAAGGCCAACCCCCAGCAGCGCGGTGTGTGCACACGTGTGTACACCACCACCCCGAAGAAGCCGAACTCCGCGATGCGCAAGGTCGCTCGTGTGAAGCTCTCGAACGGCACAGAGGTCACCGCCTACATCCCCGGTGAAGGCCACAACCTGCAGGAGCACTCCATGGTGCTCGTCCGCGGCGGTCGTGTGAAGGACCTCCCCGGCGTGCGTTACAAGATCGTCCGCGGTGCACTCGACACCCAGGCCGTGAAGAACCGCAAGCAGGCTCGCAGCCGGTACGGCGCGAAGATGGAGAAGAAGTAATGCCACGTAAGGGCCCAGCACCCAAGCGCCCCGTCGTCGCCGACCCCGTCTACGGTGCCCCGATCGTCAGCCAGCTCGTCAACAAGATCCTTGTCGACGGCAAGAAGGGCCTCGCCGAGCGCATCGTCTATGACGCGCTCGAAGGCGTGGCAGCGAAGAACGGCCAGGATGCCGTCGTCACACTGAAGAAGGCCCTGGACAACGTGCGCCCGACCCTCGAGGTTCGCTCACGCCGCGTCGGCGGCTCGACCTATCAGGTGCCGGTCGAGGTCAAGCCTCACCGTGCGAACACCCTCGCCCTGCGCTGGCTCACGAGCTATGCGAAGGGCCGTCGTGAGAAGACGATGACCGAGCGCCTCACCAACGAGATCCTCGACGCGTCGAACGGGCTGGGCGCAGCGGTCAAGCGTCGTGAAGACACTCACAAGATGGCCGAATCGAACAAGGCCTTCGCGCACTACCGCTGGTAGCAGCTCGCATCCACGGGCGGGTGCGGCGGCGGAAAAGCCGCCAGCACCCGCACCCGGATGCCTTTCACAACTGATACTCCCTGGAGGAACCCTGTGGCACAAGACGTGCTCACTGACCTGAACAAGGTCCGCAACATCGGCATTATGGCGCACATCGATGCTGGTAAGACCACCACGACAGAGCGCATCCTGTTCTACACGGGCGTCAACCACAAGATCGGCGAAACCCACGACGGTGCGTCGACGACGGACTGGATGGAGCAGGAGAAAGAGCGTGGAATCACGATCACCTCTGCAGCCGTCACCTGTTTCTGGAACCAGAACCAGATCAACATCATCGACACCCCTGGGCACGTCGACTTCACGGTCGAGGTAGAGCGCTCGCTGCGCATCCTCGACGGCGCCGTCGCGGTCTTCGACGGCAAAGAGGGCGTTGAGCCCCAGTCAGAGACCGTCTGGCGTCAGGCTGACAAGTACAACGTTCCGCGCATCTGCTTCGTCAACAAGATGGACAAGCTCGGCGCGGACTTCTACTACACGGTCGACACCATCGTCAGCCGCCTCGGAGCCAAGCCTCTTGTCATGCAGCTTCCGATCGGCTCAGAGAGCGAGTTCGAGGGTGTTGTCGACCTCGTCGAGATGCGTGCCCTCACCTGGCGCGGCGACGCAAAGGGCGACGTCCAGATGGGCGCGACCTATGCGGTCGAAGAGATCCCAGCCGATCTCAAGGAGAAGGCAGAGGAATACCGCAACAAGCTCCTCGAAACCGTCGCAGAGACGAGCGACGAGCTTATGGAGAAGTACTTCTCGGGCGACGAGCTTATGGTTGCCGAGATCAAGGCGGCGATCAGAAAGCTCACCGTCTCGAGTGAGATCTATCCTGTGCTCTGCGGATCGGCGTTCAAGAACCGCGGAGTGCAGCCGATGCTCGACGCCGTTGTCGACTACCTGCCCTCGCCCCTCGACGTGCCGCCCGTGCAGGGCCACGACGTGCGAGACGAAGAGAAGATCATCGAGCGCCGCGCCGACTCGAGCGAGCCCTTCGCGGCGCTTGTGTCGAAGATCGCCGTTCACCCCTTCTTCGGTCGTCTGACATACATCCGCGTCTACTCCGGTCACCTCGAATCGGGCGCGCAGGTCGTCAACTCGACCAAGCAGAAGAAGGAGCGCATCGGCAAGATCTTCCAGATGCACGCCAACAAGGAGATGCCCGTCGACTCCGTCACCGCCGGTCACATCTACGCGGTCATCGGTCTGAAAGACACAACAACCGGTGACACGCTCTCGGACCCGGCACACCAGGTGGTCCTCGAGTCGATGACCTTCCCCGAGCCGGTGATCGAGGTGGCAATCGAGCCGAAGACCAAGGCCGACCAGGAGAAGCTCTCGACGGCGATTCAGAAGCTCGCCGAAGAGGACCCGACGTTCCGCGTCGAGCAGAACTCCGAAACGGGCCAGACGGTCATCAAGGGAATGGGCGAGTTGCACCTCGACATCCTCGTCGACCGGATGAAGCGCGAGTTCAACGTCGAGGCCAACGTCGGAAAGCCGCAGGTCGCGTTCCGCGAGACGATCCGCAGGGCCGTCGAGAAATACGACTACACCCACAAGAAGCAGACGGGTGGATCCGGTCAGTTCGCGAAGATCCAGTTCGCGGTCGAGCCCCTCGAGATCACTGCGGAGCAGACCTACGAGTTCTCGAACAAGGTGACCGGCGGTCGCATCCCCCGCGAATACATCCCCTCGGTCGACGCCGGTTTCCAGGATGCCCTGCAGGTCGGCATTCTCGCCGGCTACCCGATGGTCGGCGTCAAGGCGACACTGCTCGACGGTGCCGCGCACGACGTCGACTCGTCGGAGATGGCGTTCAAGATCGCCGGCTCGATGGGCATCAAAGAAGCACTCCGCAAGGCCAACCCGGTTCTGCTCGAGCCGCTGATGGCCGTCGAGGTGCGTACTCCTGAGGAGTACATGGGCGACGTCATCGGTGATATCAACTCGCGCCGCGGGCAGATCCAGTCGATGGAGGATGCATCCGGTGTGAAGGTCATCCGTGCTAACGTGCCGCTTTCGGAGATGTTCGGATACGTGGGCGACCTGAGGAGCAAGACCTCGGGCCGCGCCGTGTACTCGATGGCATTCGAGAGCTACGCGGAGGTCCCGAAGGCAGTTGCCGAAGAGATCATCCAGAAGGGCAAGGGCGAGTAATTCCGCCCACGTCGTCGGTGACGCGGCCTCGCGTCTCATCGCCGGTGGCACCCTAGTAACATAAGTACACAAATCCCCGTAGTAATCCGGTCGCAATCCAGTGCCCGGGGTAGCTACACGAGAGTCCTGAGGAGGACCCACAGTGGCTAAGGCCAAGTTCGAGCGGACCAAGCCGCACGTCAACATCGGAACGATCGGTCACGTCGACCACGGCAAGACCACCCTCACCGCAGCGATCTCGAAGGTGCTTGCTGACAAGTACCCCTCGGCAGTCAACGTTCGGCGCGACTTCGCGTCGATCGACTCGGCTCCCGAAGAGCGCCAGCGCGGTATCACGATCAACATCTCGCACGTCGAGTACGAGACTCCGAAGCGCCACTACGCGCACGTTGACGCCCCTGGGCACGCTGACTACATCAAGAACATGATCACCGGTGCCGCGCAGATGGACGGCGCGATCCTCGTGGTCGCCGCCACCGACGGCCCGATGGCTCAGACGCGTGAACACGTGCTCCTCGCCAAGCAGGTCGGCGTTCCGTACCTGCTCGTCGCCCTGAACAAGGCCGACATGGTCGATGACGAAGAGATCCTCGAGCTCGTCGAGCTCGAGGTGCGTGAGCTCCTCTCCAGTCAGGACTTCGACGGCGACAACGCTCCCGTCATCCAGGTCTCCGGTCTCAAGGCTCTCGAGGGTGACGAGAAGTGGGTCAACTCGATCGTCGAGCTGATGGAAGCCGTCGACAACTCGATCCCCGACCCGGTGCGTGACAAGGACAAGCCGTTCCTTATGCCCGTTGAAGACGTCTTCACGATCACCGGTCGTGGAACCGTCGTCACCGGCCGCGCCGAGCGTGGAACCCTCGCCATCAACTCCGAGGTCGAGATCGTCGGCATCCGCCCGACGCAGAAGACCACGGTCACCGGTATCGAGATGTTCCACAAGCAGCTCGACGAGGCGTGGGCAGGCGAGAACTGTGGTCTGCTGCTTCGCGGTACCAAGCGCGAAGACGTGGAGCGCGGCCAGGTCGTCGTCAAGCCGGGTTCTGTGACCCCTCACACCAACTTCGAGGGAACCGCCTACATCCTCTCGAAGGACGAGGGTGGCCGTCACAACCCGTTCTACGCGAACTACCGCCCGCAGTTCTACTTCCGCACCACCGACGTCACCGGCGTCATCACGCTGCCAGAGGGCACCGAGATGGTTATGCCCGGCGACACGACCGAGATGACGGTTGAGCTGATTCAGCCCATCGCCATGGAAGAAGGCCTCGGCTTCGCGATCCGCGAGGGTGGCCGCACCGTCGGTGCCGGTACCGTCACCAAGGTCCTCAAGTAACATCGTTCGGGCAGTCTCGACTGCATACGATCCCTGAAGGGGGTCGGGCTTCGGCCCGGCCCCCTTCGGCGTTTCCCGGGCACCACGGCCGTGCGCCCGCTCTCTGTGACCTTTCCGGACCGGGGTGGCCGCTGCAACGCGCACCTCTGTCCGGAACGGCCACAGAGAGCGCCTGAGCCGACCAGCGCGCCTGAGCCGACCGGCGCGCCTGAGCCGACCGGCGCGCCTGAGCCGACCGGCGCGCCTGAGCCGACCGGCGCGCCTCGATCGAGTTTGTCCACACGTCAATGGCGAACGGATGACTGTCCACAGATCTCGTGCCACGGAACGAACGGTTCACGCGTACGCGAATATCGACATGTGAACGGTTCGCGTCTTCTTCGCTTCGGCCTTGACTTTCCAGCCGAGTTCCTCCTGCCGGCAGATGAGCGCGAGTTGCGGCGTCGTTGGGCTTCCGGACAGATCGAGCGCCTCCGTCGGGGCGCCTATGCCGATGTGCCGACAGAGAAGTGGCGAGCGGTCGACGACGATCAGCGCTATCTCGCATCTATTCTCGCCGTTGTCGCAACTCGTCGAAGCGAGGTGGTGGTGTCGCACCTCTCGGCAGCTGCAGTGCACAGATATCCGATGTTTGGAGGTTGGCCGAAGGTCGTGGACATCACGGAGCCGCCGGACTCGAACCGGCGAAGTCGAAATTCCGTGCGCGTTCGTCGGCGCACGGTTGGTGATGAATCCGTTGTGAGAGTAGACGGGGTGCTGGTGACCACTCCGGCGCGCACTCTCGCGGATGTCGCGCGTACGGCATCCTTTCGTGTGGCGGTCGTGATGTTGGATTTCGCCTTGAGCCCGGGGCGGGCACACGACGCGCAGCGGGTGACAAAGCAGCAGGTGCTCCAGGAGCTCGGGCCGGTGCCAGACGCATCGGGGGTCGTGCGTGCCCGGGCGGTCATAGAGTTCGCGGACGGTCGCTCGGGTTCGGTGGGCGAGAGCATCAGCCGCATTGTCATCGACGAGATCGGGTTTCCGGAGCCCGATCTGCAGGTCAGGCATCCGTCGCCCGCCGGAAGCTATTTCGAGACGGATTTCGAGTGGCCGCGATATCGGCACATCGGGGAGTTCGACGGCGCGGCGAAGTATCTCAAAGAGGAGTACCTGCACGGGCGAACTCCCGGAGAAGTAGTGCGTGCAGAGAAACGCCGCGAGGACAGCCTGCGCAGCGCCGGCAGCACGGTTACGCGGTGGGGTATCGAGGAACTGCGCAACCCTGTCGAGCTACGTGACATGCTCCTCGACGCTGGTCTTCCCCTTGTGCGTCGCCCGCGCCGCCGACGGTGATGCGTCTGGCCCATCCCTATGGGGCCTTTCCGGACCTAGGTGCGCGTTACAGCGGTCACCTAGGTCCGGAAAGGTCACACAGAGGGGTGCGAAGGGAGGCGAGGGGCTGACGAGGAAGCGCGACACGCCCGGGTTGCACATAGGGGACTTTTCTGTCAGACTCTTCTAGTTCAACATTTCGAGCGGCTGCGCGTGCGCGGCGTTCGGATCACTGCCAGGCAGTGCATAGGTCGAGTCTGACAGGTCACAGAGTCCGGGCAAGTCAACCTAGGCCGCGGGCAGCAGAACAACTCCTTAATCGACATTCTCCTAGACGTGGGTGATCCCTGTCTGTCGTCCGAGAGGGCGAAGAAGTCGAGGGAACCCGTGCCGGGCGAAAGCGTGGAACGGGCTTGACAGTAGAACAGTGGTGCTTTCAGCAGGTAGTGCCAAGCGGCAACGCTAAGAAGCGCGTCCAATGCGAAGTGATTCGTAAGACGCAAGACAGAGAGTGAGTCACACAATGGCGGGACAGAAGATCCGCATTCGACTTAAGTCGTATGACCACGAGGTCATCGACACCTCGGCGCGCAAGATCGTCGACACAGTGACCCGCGCGGGCGCTACGGTCGTCGGACCCGTGCCCCTCCCGACGGAGAAGAACGTGGTGGCCGTCATCCGTTCGCCCCACAAGTACAAGGACAGCCGCGAGCACTTCGAAATGCGCACGCACAAGCGCCTGATCGACATCGTTGACCCGACGCCGAAGGCTGTCGACTCGCTTATGCGTCTCGACCTGCCGGCCGACGTCAACATCGAGATCAAGCTCTGAGCTGGATAGGGACGAGAGAAACCATGTCTACGCAGAATAAGACCAGCAAAGGTCTGCTCGGCACCAAGCTCGGCATGACCCAGGTATGGGACGAGAACAACAAGCTCGTCCCCGTCACCGTGATCCAGATCACCCCGAACGTTGTGACACAGATCCGCACACCAGAGGTCGACGGGTACAACGCCGTTCAGATCGCCTACGGCCAGATCGACCCCCGCAAGGTGAACAAGCCCGACGCGGGCCAGTTCGAGAAGGCAGGCGTCACACCTCGCCGCCACCTGACGGAGATCCGCACGGCAGACGCCGCTGACTACTCACTCGGTCAGGAGCTCTCCGTCGACGGTGTCTTCGAGGCAGGCCAGAAGGTGGATGTCGTCGGAACGTCGAAGGGCAAGGGCTTCGCCGGTGTGATGAAGCGCCACAACTTCAAGGGCGTCTCGGCATCACACGGTTCGCACCGCAACCACCGCAAGCCCGGCTCCATCGGCGCATCGGCGACGCCGAGCCGTGTCTTCAAGGGTCACCGCATGGCCGGCCGGATGGGTGGGGAGCGCGTCACCGTGCTCAACCTGCACGTCCACGCGGTCGACGCAGAAAAGGGCCTGCTGCTCGTCAAGGGCGCCGTGCCAGGCGCACGCGGCCGCATCGTATTCGTTCGCAACGCAGTGAAGGGAGCCTAGTCATGGCTACCAAACTCGACGTTCTCGACCCCACGGGCAAGAAGGCCGGCTCTGTCGACCTTCCCGCAGAGGTGTTCGACGTACAGACCAACGTCCCGCTGATCCACCAGGTGGTTGTCGCGCAGCTCGCGGCAGCTCGCCAGGGCACACACAAGACAAAGCGTCGCGGCGAGGTGTCCGGAGCCGGACGCAAGCCGTTCAAGCAGAAGGGCACGGGCCGCGCCCGTCAGGGGTCCATCCGCGCACCCCAGATGACCGGCGGTGGAATCGTCCACGGACCGGTTCCCCGCAGCTACGCGCAGCGCACACCCAAGAAGATGATCGCCGCGGCACTGCTCGGCGCTCTCTCTGACCGGGCACGCGGCGACCGCCTGCACGTTGTGCAGACGCTCGCCATCGCTGAAGAGCGGATGACGAAGGCGGCCATCGAATACCTCGCCGGCATCGCGTCCTCGAAGCACGTGCTCGTTGTTCTCGAGCGCGACGACGAGCGCGGCTACCTGGCTGTCAGGAACATCCCGACGGTTCACGTGATCAGCCCGGACCAGCTCAACGCGTATGACGTGCTCGTCTCTGACGACATCGTCTTCACCCAGGCTGCGTTCGAAGCCTTCGTCGCCTCGAAGACCACGGCGAAGAAAGCCCTTCGGTCGGCCTCTGAGCCTGTCGAAGCGCAGGAACCGATTGGAGTCACAGAATGAGTGGCAACGACTACAAGGACCCGCGCGACATCATCATCGCGCCGGTCGTCTCTGAGAAGAGCTACGGCCTGATCGACGAGGGCAAATACACGTTCATCGTCGACACCCGTGCGAACAAAACCGAGATCAAGCTCGCCATCGAGAAGATCTTCGACGTCAAGGTCGCGCACGTCAACACACTCAACCGCCAGGGCAAGACACGTCGCACACGCTTCGGCATGGGCAAGCGCAAAGACACCAAACGCGCGATCGTGAGCCTGAAGTCCGGTTCCATCGACATCTTCACGGCTGTCGGCTAGGAGCAGAGGAAAACACTATGGCTATTCGCAAGTACAAGCCCACGACCCCCGGTCGTCGCGGATCCAGCGTCGCTGATTTCGCCGAGATCACCCGTTCCACTCCGGAGAAGTCGCTGCTGCGTCCGCTCTCGAAGTCCGGTGGCCGCAACAACCAGGGCCGCATCACGACCCGCCACATCGGTGGTGGCCACAAGCGCCAGTACCGCGTCATCGACTTCCGTCGCAATGACAAAGACGGCGTGAACGCCAAGGTCGCGCACATCGAGTACGACCCCAACCGCACGGCTCGCATCGCGCTGCTGCACTTCGTCGACGGGACCAAGCGTTACATCCTGGCCCCGGAGAAGCTCAAGCAGGGTGACATCGTCGAGTCGGGGTCGAGCGCCGACATCAAGCCGGGCAACAACCTGCCGCTCAAGAACATCCCGACCGGTACCGTTGTGCACGCCATCGAGCTGAAGCCGGGCGGGGGAGCGAAGATCGCTCGTTCCGCCGGTTCATCGGTGCGTCTCGTCGCCAAGGACGGCCCATACGCCCAGCTGAGGATGCCGTCGGGCGAGATCCGCAACGTCGACGCGCGATGCCGTGCCACGATCGGCGAGGTCGGCAACGCCGAGCAGTCGAACATCAACTGGGGCAAGGCCGGCCGCAAGCGCTGGAAGGGCGTACGCCCGACAGTTCGAGGCGTCGCGATGAACCCCGTCGACCACCCGCACGGTGGTGGTGAGGGCAAGACCTCAGGTGGACGTCACCCGGTCAGCCCGTGGGGCCAGAAAGAAGGCCGCACGCGTCACCCCAACAAGGAAAGCGACAAGCTCATCGTTCGTCGCCGGACGACCGGCAAGAAGCGCTAGTAGGAGTTAGAGAAGATGCCACGCAGTCTCAAGAAGGGCCCCTTCGTTGACGACCACCTGCTCCGCAAGGTCGTTACAGCGAACGAGGCCAACAGCAAGAACGTGATCAAGACCTGGTCGCGCCGTTCGATGATCGTCCCGGCGATGCTGGGGCACACCATCGCGGTGCACGACGGTCGCAAGCACATCCCGGTGTTCGTCACCGAGACGATGGTCGGGCACAAGCTCGGAGAGTTCGCGCCAACGCGCACCTTCCGCGGCCATGTGAAGGACGACAAGAAGGGCCGTCGCCGCTAAGCGGCGGCGATAAGGAGGAGAAGAAATGGTGGAGTCAATCGCACGTGTGCGACACATCCGCGTTACCCCCCAGAAGGCTCGTCGCGTTGTCAACCTGATCCGCGGCAAGCAGGCGCAGGAAGCGCTGGCCATTCTGAAGTTCGCACCGCAGGGCGCGTCGGAGCCGGTGTACAAGCTGGTGGCCTCGGCCATGGCGAATGCCCGCGTCAAGGCAGACAAGGACAACCTGTTCCTCGACGACCAGGACCTGTACGTCTCGCGCGCCTTCGTCGACGAGGGAACAACCCTCAAGCGATTCCAGCCGCGTGCCCAGGGTCGCGCATTCCGCATCAACAAGCGCACCAGCCACATCACTGTTGTGCTCGCCACTCCAGAGGAGGGTACGAAGTAATGGGTCAGAAAGTAAACCCGTACGGCTTCCGTCTCGGCATCACGACCGACCACGTGTCGCGGTGGTTCTCAGACAGCACGAAGCCAGGACAGCGTTACAGCGACTACGTGGCCGAAGACGTCAAGATCCGCAAGCTGCTCGCGACCTCGCTTGACCGCGCAGGTGTTTCGCGCATCGAGATCGAGCGCACACGCGACCGTGTGCGGGTCGACATCCACACGGCCCGGCCCGGCATCGTCATCGGTCGTCGCGGAGCAGAGGCGGAGCGTATTCGCACCGATCTCGAGAAGCTGACCGGCAAGCAGATCCAGCTGAACATCCTCGAGGTCAAGAACCCCGAGCAGGATGCCCAGCTTGTCGCACAGGGCATCGCCGAGCAGCTCTCCGCCCGCGTGGCCTTCCGCCGCGCGATGCGCAAGGGCCTGCAGGGCGCACAGCGCGCCGGTGCGAAGGGTGTTCGCATCCAGGTCTCTGGCCGCCTCGGCGGCGCTGAGATGAGCCGCTCGGAGTTCTACCGCGAGGGCCGGGTGCCGCTGCACACCCTCCGTGCGAACATCGACTACGGCTTCTACGAAGCGAAGACCACCTTCGGCCGCATCGGCGTGAAGGTCTGGATCTACAAGGGTGACATCACCAACAAAGAACTCGCTCGCGAGCAGGCGAACCAGAAGTCGTCTCGCCCCGAGCGCCGTGACGGCGACCGCCGCCGCGCACCGCGCGCCGAGCAGCCCGCCACCGTAGGAGCTGAAGGCTGATCATGTTGATTCCCCGTCGAGTAAAGCACCGCAAGCAGCACCGTCCCGTCCGCACCGGCCAGGCCACAGGTGGCACCAGGGTCGCCTTCGGTGAGTACGGCATCCAAGCACTCACCCCCGCTTACGTGACGAACCGTCAGATCGAGTCCGCTCGTATCGCCATGACACGTCACATCAAGCGTGGTGGAAAGGTGTGGATCAACATCTACCCCGACCGCCCGCTCACCAAGAAGCCCGCTGAAACCCGTATGGGTTCCGGTAAGGGCTCGCCGGAGTGGTGGGTCGCAAACGTCAAGCCGGGTCGCGTCCTCTTCGAGGTCGCCGGTGTGAGCGAAGAACTCGCTCGCGAAGCCCTGACCCGTGCAATCCACAAGCTGCCCCTCAAGGCACGCATCATCAAGCGCGAGGAGGGCGACGCATAATGGCGATCGGTTCCAAGGAGCTCACCCCCACTGAGCTCGACACATTTGAAGACGAGCGTCTCGTCGACGAGCTGCGCAAGGCCAAGGAAGAGCTGTTCAACCTGCGCTTCCAGTCGGCCACAGGCCAGCTCGAGACACACGGCCGCCTGCGTGCCGTGAAGCGCGACATCGCCCGTATCTACACGGTGATCCGCGAGCGCGAGCTCGGTATCCGTGCGACCCCGGCTCCGCTCGAGCCGCAGTCGAAGGCGAGCAAGAAGAAGAGCAAGAAGGCCGACGCGGCGTCAGCTGACGCCGAGACCGCCGATGCAGAGACGAAGGAGGCCTAGGCATGGCTAAGACTGACGCTCCAACAAGCGCAGCAACCGAGGCCGCGGCACAGGCACCTGCTGTCGTCCGTGGTTACCGCAAGACCCGTCGTGGCTACGTCACGAGCGACAGGATGGACAAGACCATCGTCGTCGAGGTCGAAGACCGCGTGAAGCACCCGTTGTACGGCAAGGTCATCCGCCGCACCACCAAGGTGAAGGTTCACGATGAGCAGAACGCAGCCGGCATCGGCGACCTCGTTGTGATCAGCGAGACCCGCCCCCTGAGCGCGACAAAGCGCTGGCGCCTGGTCGAGATTCTCGAGAAGGCCAAGTAGACCGTTCGCGGTCTGCTGTGGAGAAGGAGTAAGAAGTGATTCAGCAGGAATCCAGGCTCAAGGTCGCCGACAACACCGGGGCGAAAGAGCTGCTCACCATTCGGGTGCTCGGCGGATCAGGCCGGCGTTACGCCGGGCTGGGTGACACCATCGTCGCGACGGTCAAGGATGCGATCCCCGGCGGCAACGTGAAGAAGGGTGACGTCGTCAAGGCTGTCATCGTTCGCACCAAGAAGGAGACCCGTCGTGTCGACGGGTCGTACATCAAGTTCGATGAGAACGCCGCAGTGATCTTGAAGAACGACGGTGACCCCCGCGGCACCCGTATCTTCGGACCGGTCGGTCGCGAACTCCGCGACAAGAAGTTCATGAAGATCGTCTCGCTGGCGCCGGAGGTTATCTAGTCATGGCAAAGATCAAGAAGGGCGACCTGGTTCAGGTCATCTCGGGCCCCTCACAGGCCCGCGGTGGTTACCGCGGCAAGCAGGGGCGCGTGATCGAGGTCCTCGTCGAGAGGAACCGTGTCATCGTCGAGGGGGTCAACTACGTCACCAAGCACGTGCGCCAGGGCCAGACCCAGCGCGGCACGAAGACCGGTGGCATCGAGACCCACGAGGCGTCGATCCACATCTCGAACGTCGCACTCGTCGACCCCGAGACCAAGAAGCCGACCCGAGTGGGTCACCGCACCGAGAACGTGACGAAAGACGGCGTCAGCAAGACGGTCCGTGTTCGCTACGCCAAGAGCTCAGGTAAGGACCTGTAATGACCGACACCACTGCTGCGACGGCTGGCAAGATCCAGCCTCGCCTGAAGCAGAAGTACAAGAGCGAGATCTCAGAGAACCTGAAGAGCGAACTCGGCTTCACCAATGTGCACCAGATTCCGACGCTCACCAAGATCGTTGTGAACATGGGTGTCGGTGAAGCGGCTCGTGACAGCAAGGTGATCGACGGTGCGGTCGCAGACCTGACCCAGATCACCGGTCAGAAGCCGCAGGTCACCAAGGCGCGCAAGTCGATCGCGCAGTTCAAGCTGCGTGAAGGGCAGCCGATCGGCGCCCACGTCACTCTGCGCGGTGACCGCATGTGGGAGTTCCTCGACCGACTGCTGTCGCTTGCGCTGCCTCGCATCCGCGACTTCCGCGGCCTCTCGCCGAAGCAGTTCGACGGAAACGGAAACTACACGTTCGGTCTCACCGAGCAGGCGGTTTTCCACGAGATCAACCAAGACAAGATCGACCGCGTCCGCGGTATGGACATCACGGTCGTGACCACAGCGAAGACCGACGAAGAGGGTCGCGCGCTGCTCAGGCAGCTCGGATTCCCTTTCCAGGCGGAAAATGCCTAATATAGGGAGTTCGGTTCCAGAGCAAGGGCGCCCCGCGCCCGCGCCGAAGGGCCCTTTCCAGGCAGAAAACGCCTCAGGTAGAGAGTTCGGTTTCTTCAGCCGTCGCCTGGCGATTGCGCTGAAGGGGCCGTCTTCGGACTGATTCCAGTCTTTATGGGGACGCGCAACCGCCCGTCCCAACCACCACAGGTCGTCATTCGTGTAACGGATGCCGAAACCTGGTGACCAAAGGAACATCACATGACAATGACAGATCCGGTCGCAGACATGCTGACCAGACTGCGCAACGCGAACTCGGCGCACCACGACACCGTGTCGATGCCGCACTCGAAGCTCAAGTCGCACATCGCCGACATCCTCACGAGCGAGGGCTACATCGCCGGGTGGGAAGTCTCAGACGCACGCGTCGGACAGACCCTCACGCTCAACCTCAAGTTCGGTCCGAACCGCGAACGCTCCATTGTGGGCATCAAGCGCGTGTCGAAGCCCGGCCTTCGCGTCTATGCGAAGAGCAACGAACTGCCCAAGGTTCTCGGCGGCCTCGGCGTCGCCATCCTGTCCACCTCCTCAGGTCTTCTCACAGACCGCCAGGCCGAGAAGAAGGGCGTAGGCGGCGAAGTCCTCGCCTACGTGTGGTAGCCAAGAATGTCGCGTATTGGAAGACTTCCCATCGAGATCCCCGCGGGGGTCAGCGTAAACGTCGACGGCAGTGCCGTTGCCGTCAAGGGACCGAAGGGTGAGCTCGCTCTCACCGTTGCGAACCCGATCGAGGTCACGGTCGAAGACGGACAGGTGCTCGTTACCCGTCCAGACGACGAGCGCGAGTCGCGCTCGCTCCACGGCCTGACCCGCACACTCATCGCCAACCAGATCATCGGCGTCACTCAGGGCTACACAAAGGGCCTCGAAGTCGTCGGCACCGGATACCGCGTGCAGCAGAAGGGCAACTCCATCGAGTTCGCCCTCGGTTTCTCTCACCCCGTCACGGTCGAGCCGCCCGCCGGCATCACCTTCACGGTCGAGGGCAACAACAAGCTGACCGTGTCTGGAATCGACAAGCAAGCCGTCGGCGAGGTTGCCGCCAACATTCGCAAGATCCGCAAGCCTGAGCCGTATAAGGGCAAGGGTGTGCGGTACGCCGGCGAGGTTGTTCGCCGCAAGGCCGGAAAGGCTGGTAAGTAACCATGGCCGTAAAGTCAAAGTCGGCTGCCCGTGACCGTCGTCACGCGCGCCTCCGCAAGAAGATCGAGGGAACGGCCGCTCGGCCGCGTCTCGTTGTGACCCGTTCCGCCCGCCACGTTTTTGTGCAGGTCGTTGATGACGCCAAGGGGTTCACCCTTGCGTCGGCATCGACCCTCGAAACGGACCTGCGTTCGTTCGACGGCGACAAGACCGCGAAGGCCAAGAAGGTCGGCGAGCTTGTCGCAGAGCGCGCCAAGACCGCAGGCATCGAAGAAGTTGTATTTGACCGTGGCGGCAACCGTTACGCCGGGCGCGTCGCGGCTGTTGCCGATGGGGCTCGAGAGGGTGGATTGAACCTGTGAGCGAAGAAACCAAGGAGCAGGGCGTGACCGCTGCCGAAGACCAGACCGTGGCTGAGAAGCCGGTCGAAACCGCTGCCGGCTCAGAGCCGCGCACCGGTCGTGACGCGCGCGACGGTCGTCGTGGCGGTCGTGACCGCAACCAGGGTGGCCGTGACCGCGGTGGCCGTGACGCCGACAAGAGCCAGTTCCTGGAGCGCGTCGTCACCATCAACCGTGTGTCGAAGGTCGTGAAGGGCGGACGTCGGTTCAGCTTCACCGCACTCGTCGTCGTCGGTGACGGCAACGGCATGGTCGGTGTCGGCTACGGCAAGGCCCGCGAAGTTCCGCTCGCGATCTCGAAGGGCGTCGAAGAGGCGAAGAAGAACTTCTTCCGCGTTCCGCGCGTCGGCTCGACGATTCCCCACCCCGTGCAGGGTGAGGCCGCGGCCGGTGTTGTGCTGCTGCGTCCGGCAGCCGCCGGTACCGGTGTCATCGCGGGTGGCCCGGTGCGTGCCGTGCTCGAGTGCGCAGGCATCCACGACGTGCTGAGCAAGTCGCTCGGTTCGTCGAACACGATCAACATCGTGCATGCGACGGTTGAAGCACTTCAGATGCTGGAAGAGCCCCGTGCCGTTGCCGCTCGTCGCGGCAAGGAGTACGACGAGATCGCCCCGGCCAAGCTTCTGCAGGTCGAAGCACAGGCCGCCGCGAAAGCTGCGGCGAGCGCAAAGGTAGGTGCCTGATGGCCGCACGTCTCAAGGTCACGCAGATCAAGTCCAAAATTAGTGAGAAGCAGTACCAGCGCGACACGTTGCGCAGCCTGGGACTCAAGCGCATCGGCGATGTGGTCGTCCGTGAGGACAACTCGCAGAACCGTGGCTACGTCAACACTGTTGCTCACCTCGTAAAGGTTGAGGAGATCGACTAATGGCTGACGAGAAGAAAGACGTCACCGAGGAGACCGCCACGGCTCCGAAGAAACCGGCCGCCAAAAAAGCGGACACGCCGAAGGCAGGCACCGCGAAGGCTCCTGCTGCCGCGTCGAAGCCTGCCGCGAAGAAGGCGGACGCCGCGAAGGCCTCCGCAGACACCGCTCCGGCCGGGAAGAAGCCTGCCGCAAAGCGTCCCGCTGCCAAGAAGGCCGCTGAAGAGGTCGCCCCCCGCGCCCAGGTTCTGAAGGTGCACCACCTGCGCCCGGCAGAAGGCTCGAAGAAGGCCAGGACCCGCGTGGGTCGTGGTGAGGGTTCGAAGGGCAAGACGGCGGGCCGTGGCACCAAGGGAACGAAGGCCCGCTACCAGGTGAAGCCCGGCTTCCAGGGCGGCCAGCTTCCGCTGCACATGCGCACACCGAAACTGCGGGGGTTCAAGAACCCGTTCCGTGTCGAGTACCAGGTTGTGAACCTCGAGAAGCTTGCCGAGCTGTACCCGGCAGGCGGAGACGTCACGATCTCTGACCTCGTCGCCAAGGGCGCCGTTCGCAAGAACGAGCCGGTCAAGGTGCTGGGGAACGGCGATATCGCCGTGAAGCTCAACGTCTCTGTCGACAAAGTGTCTGGCTCGGCGGAGGAGAAAATCCTCGCCGCAGGCGGCTCGGTAAAGTAGTAGGACGTCGCACCGGTTCGACTTCACACACGATTGAGTGAAAACCGATTGTTCGATAGGCCCAGTAATCGAGTAGATTCGATTGCTGGGCCTCTCGATTCTCGGGCCCGTTACCGGCAAGACGAGCAGCACCCGTTCGCTCGAAACCAGGAGGCCGTTTTTGTTTAGCGCCGTAGCGCGGATCTTCCGCACACCAGATCTTCGTCGGAAGATCGGCTTCACTCTGGGCATCATTGCCATCTATCGGCTCGGATCCTTTGTTCCGGCGCCGTTCGTCGACTTCGGCAACGTGCAGTCCTGTCTCGAGCAGAACCAGGGAACATCCGGGCTCTACGAGCTCGTGAACCTGTTCTCGGGCGGCGCGCTCCTGCAGCTGTCCATCTTCGCGCTCGGGATCATGCCGTACATCACGGCCTCGATCATCACACAGCTGCTCCGAGTGGTGATCCCGCACTTCGAGACCCTGCACAAAGAGGGCCAGGCGGGTCAGAGCAAGCTGACGCAGTACACCCGTTACCTGACGATCTTCCTCGGTGTGCTTCAGTCCACCACCCTCATCACCGTTGCCAGGAGCGGCGCGCTCTTCGGCACGAACGCGAGCGCGGAGTGCAGCCAGCTGCTGACGAACGACGCCTGGTATGCGGTGCTGCTTATGGTGATCACCATGACGGCGGGCACCGGGCTCATCATGTGGATGGGTGAGCTCATCACCGAGCGCGGCATCGGCAACGGCATGTCGCTGCTCATCTTCATCTCGATCGCCGCGACGTTCCCATCGTCTGTCTGGGCGATCGGACAGGCACGCGGTTTCGAGCTGATGCTCCTCGTGATCGCGCTCGGCCTCGTCATCATGATGGCTGTCGTCTTCGTCGAGCAGTCACAGCGTCGCATTCCCGTGCAGTACGCAAAGCGTATGGTCGGCAGACGAACGTTCGGCGGCAACAACACCTACATCCCGATCAAGGTGAACATGGCGGGGGTGATCCCCGTGATCTTCGCGTCGTCGCTGCTGTACCTGCCCGCTCTCATCGCGCAGTTCAACCAGCCTGCAGCGGGTGAAGAGCCCGCTGCCTGGGTGGTCTGGATCACCACGTACCTCACGAGCGGGGACCACCCGCTGTACATGCTCGTCTACTTCCTTCTCATCGTCGGTTTCACCTACTTCTATGTCGCCATCACCTTCAACCCGGAAGAGGTCGCGGACAACATGAAGAAGTACGGCGGGTTCATCCCGGGCATCCGCGCCGGGCGTCCGACGGCCGAGTACCTGGACTATGTGCTCACGAGGATCACCCTTCCCGGTTCGCTGTACCTCGGTATCGTCGCCCTCATCCCGCTCGTCGCCCTTGCGACGGTCGACGCGAACCAGAACTTCCCGTTCGGCGGCGCATCGATCCTCATCATCGTGGGTGTCGGGCTCGAGACCGTGAAACAGATCGACTCTCAGCTTCAGCAACGGCACTACGAGGGACTCCTGCGATGACGGCAGGGCACGGCACACGCCTGCTCATCGTCGGCCCGCCAGGAGCGGGCAAGGGCACCCAGGCAGCCGTCTTGGCCGACTGGCTCGGAATCCCGGCGATCTCGACCGGTGACATCTTTCGGGAGAACATCGCCGCACAGACCGAACTCGGCAAGCAGGTGGACGAGATCGTCTCCAGCGGTGGATATGTGCCGGATTCCCTGACGAACGAGATCGTGCGTGAACGGCTGAAGCAGCACGACGCCACACACGGGTTCCTGCTCGACGGGTATCCGCGAACAACCGAGCAGGTCGCGGAGCTCGACAGGATACTCGGCGAAGACGGCACGGCGATCGACGCGGTGATCCAGCTCGTCGCCGATCCCGACGACGTCGTCGCACGCCTGTTGAAGCGCGCAGCAGAGCAGGGGAGGGTCGACGACACCGAAGAGGTGATCCGGCACCGACAGGATGTCTATCTCGAGCAGACCGAACCGGTGATCGCCCTGTATCGCGAACGCGGTCTGGTGATCGAGGTGAACGGACTCGGCACTGTGGACGAGGTGAGCCGACGCATTCGTGACGCACTCGTCACCACGGGAATCGACCGCCGGGTGTGACGTGATGTTGCGAAAGTCGATCTACAAGAGCCCATCGGCGTTGCGCCTGATGGTGGCACCCGGACTCGCCACTGCTGCGTCCCTCGCCGCCGCGCGCGACGCGATAGCCGTCGGCGCAACCACACTCGAGATCGACCGGGCGGCAGAGGCCGCGATCGTCGCCAGGGGAGGAGCCTCGAACTTCAAGCTGGAACCCGGTTACAGGCATACCATCTGCGCGTCGGTGAATGACGACGTCGTCCACGGCATCCCGAGCGACAGGCGCCTCGAGCCCGGGGATATCGTCTCTGTCGACAGCGGTGCGATCATCGGCGGCTGGAACGGGGACGCCGCAGTGACGGTCGTGCTGCCCGATCCGTCTCGGCCGGAGCTCGTCGCCGAGCGGCGTCGGCTCTCTGAGGTCACCGAGGGCTCGATGTGGGCGGGAATCGCACGGCTGGCCAGAGCGCGCCACCTCAATGAGGTCGGTGAGGCCGTTCAGGGCCACGTTGAGGACGCCGGTGCGCGTTCGGGGCACCGTTACGGCATCCTGACCGACTATGTCGGTCACGGCATCGGACGATCGATGCACGAGGCCCCTCCTGTTTTCAACTTCCGTGTGAGGCAGAAGGGTCCCGACGTCAAGCCAGGTCTCGTTGTGGCGATCGAGCCCATGGTGGTGCTCGGTGACACCGACACGTATGTGCGCGACGACGGCTGGACGGTTGCGACGAGCGACTCACAGGCCGCCGCTCACTGGGAGCACAGCGTGGCCGTGCACAAGGACGGCCTCTGGGTGCTCACAGCCGAAGACGGAGGAGCGGCGGGGCTTGCTCCGTTCGGAGTCACACCGGCACCGATCGCGTAGCAGGCGTTGTGCCCGCGCCGTACAGTCGAGACATGAGCATCGTGTACCTGATCGACCCGCTGGCGGCACATCGGCATGTGAGCCGCGACGAGATGGAGTCCAGGCTGCGCCGGATCGACCCAGATCAGCCTGCTCTCAGCGTGTTCGACAACGGCCCCGCGCGCGGTGACGGAGTGTTCGAGACCCTGGGGGTGATCGATGGCCGGGCGCGAGGCGTCGAGGCCCACCTCGCCAGGCTCGCGCAGTCCGCGGCGAAACTCGATCTGGACGAGCCGCACCTCGACCAGTGGCGGCACGCCGTCTCTGAAGCCGAGAACGCATTCGCGGCGTCGTCACCGGCAACCGCGCAGGCGAGCATGAGGCTCGTCATCACGAGGGGCGTCGACGGTGCGGGGGCGAACACCTGCTGGCTCACGGTGACGGCTGCCAGAAGCGACTTTCCTGAGCGCCGCACAGGCATCCGCGTGGTCACACTGGACCGGGGGATGCGCAGCGACGTCGCAGAGACGGCACCCTGGCTGCTCACCGGGGCGAAGACGCTGTCCTATGCGGTGAACATGGCCGTGTTGAGGGAGGCCAGGCGTCTGGGGGCGGATGACGCGGTGCTCGTCTCGACGGACGGCTTCGTCTTGGAGGGTCCGACGTCGAGCGTCATCGCCCGGTTCGGGCAGAGACTGGTCACTCCCGGCACGGATCTCGGGATTCTCGCCGGGACCACACAGCGAGCGCTCTTCGGCGTGGCGGCGCGGCTCGGCTATGAGACAGCCTATGAGGCGCTTGCGATCGAGAAGCTGCGCGAAGCGGATGCGATCTGGCTCGTCTCGAGCGTTCGGCTCGCCGCGCCGGTCACGCAGCTGGACGACACCCCCGTCGCGGTCGACAGCGAGCTGACCGCGAGCCTCAATGAGGGGTTGTTGAGGGAGCCGTGAAGCCCCAGCGCTAGTGTGTGAGATGACGCGGCTGCCGCGGCCGGATACGAGGAGGCTCGAGATGGAATTGCACGGTACGGGGATCGGCAACGGTGTTGCCGTCGGCCGGGTGCTCCGGATGCCGGATCCGCTCCCGGAACCGCCGGACGTGCCGAGCAGCCGCACGAGTGACGACGAGTCCGAGCGCGCCCGCTCCGCTCTCTCGAAGGTCGCCGCCGACCTCACCGAGAGGGGGGCCGCGGCGGGTGGCACCGCAGCCGACGTGCTCGAGGCCCAGGCGATGATGGCACAGGACCCGATGCTCGCCGAGCTCGTCTCACAGCGTCTGCAGTCGGGCAGAACCGCAGAGCGCGCCGTGCACGACGCCTTTGCCACGTTTCGTGAGCAGCTTGCGGCGATGGGCGGCTACCTGGCCGAACGGGCGACCGACCTCGACGACGTGTCCCAGCGCGCGGTGGCCGAGCTGATGGGCGTGCCAGCCCCGGGTGTTCCGCGCTCAGAGGAGCCGTTTGTGCTCGTGGCGGGCGACCTCGCTCCGGCCGACACCGCGACACTCGACCTCGATCACGTACGCGCTCTCGTGACGAGGGAGGGCGGTCCGACCTCGCACACGGCGATACTCGCCCGTGAGAATGCGATCGTCGCCGTTGTGGGGGTGGCGGATGCGATGACTCTCGCCGAGGGGGCGCTCGTCGTCGTCGACGCGGCTGCGGGCGCCGTGATCGCGGATCCGTCGGCCGCCCAGGTCGAGGAGGCCACCAGACGCGCCTCCGACCGCCAGAGTGCGGCGGCTGCGCCGGCAACGCCGGGGGCGCTCGCCGACGGCACTGCGATCCCGCTTCTCGCGAATCTGGGATCGTCTGCGTCTGCTCAGGCGGCTGCAGACGCCGGTGCCGAGGGTGTGGGTCTTTTTCGCACGGAGTTCCTGTTCCTAGACGCGGGTGATGAAGCGCCCACGATCGAGCAACAGCGAGAGCACTACGTGCGGCTTCTCGACGCATTCCCCGGAAAGAAGGTCGTTGTGCGTGTGCTCGACGCCGGGGCTGACAAGCCGCTGCCGTTCCTCAGTGACGCGGATGAAGAGAATCCCGCCCTCGGACGCAGGGGACTGAGGGCGCTCAGGGCGAGCGAGGGGATACTTCGCGATCAGCTCACGGCGCTCGCGCAGGCCGGGCAGGCGACGTCGGCGGAGTTGCAGGTCATGGCCCCGATGGTGGCCACTGTCGACGAAACGCGTTACTTCGTGGAGCTGGCCAGAGAGCTGGGAATTCAGACCGCCGGAGTGATGATCGAGATCCCGTCGGCCGCGCTGCTGGCCGACCGTGTGCTCGACGCCTGCGACTTCGCATCCATCGGAACCAATGACCTCACGCAGTACACACTCGCGGCGGACAGGATGCTCGCGTCACTCGCCTCGCTGCAGGACCCATGGCATCCGGCCGTTCTCCGTCTCATCGGCGAGGTGGGCGCCGCAGGGTCGGCGACCGGAAAACCGGTCGGGATCTGCGGTGAGGCCGCCGCGGATCCGCTTCTCGCCGTTGTGCTCGCCGGTCTGGGGGCGACGAGCCTGTCGATGTCGGTGCCCGCCCTGCCAGACGTGCGTGCGTCGCTTCTGCGTTACACGATGGAGGATGCACGTGAGCTCGCGCGTCGCGCGCTCGAGACGGATGGGGCAGAGAATGCGAGGGCAGCCGTTCGCGCGGCAGCGACCGAGATGACGGTCGGCTGACAGCCGGCGCCCGGCGTAGTTGGCTTTTCGGCCAGCATGGCATAAGATTGTCTGTTGGTGCTTTATGCACGCCTTCTGGCGTGCCGCCTGCCGCGTTCATACGTGTCAGAGGGCATCATCATCCAACGCACGACCAGCACGTTCTACTTATTGCGACAGTGAGGCTATGGCCAAAAAAGACGGTGTCATTGAGATCGAGGGCACAGTGGTTGAAGCGCTGCCCAACGCGATGTTTCGCGTTGAGTTGAGCAACGGTCACAAGGTGCTTGCCACCATCAGCGGCAAGATGCGTCAGCACTACATCCGTATCCTCCCCGAGGACCGCGTGATCGTGGAGTTGAGCCCGTATGACCTCACCCGTGGCCGTATCGTCTACCGCTACAAGTAGGACGCGCTGTAAGTAACGGCCGCGAGCGGATGCTCCCCACGGGAACAGGACGCGGCGGCACGAAGACAGCGAACAAAGGAACACACATGAAGGTCAATCCCAGCGTCAAGAGGATCTGCGAACACTGCAAGGTCATCCGCCGCAACGGACGAGTGATGATCATCTGCTCATCGAACCCCCGTCACAAGCAGCGCCAGGGCTAGTCGTTCCGGAGCGCCAGGCGTTCTGGAACACAACTGAAGACACACACAACTGAATACAACAGAAACGGCAGTCTCAGAAGTCTGGGTCTCGGGTCTCGACAGGCTCGGCCACCGATACAGACGGACACCCAGGGGTGGAGGCCCTGGCACCGAAACTGCTCCACACCTCCATTCACTCCTAGGAGAAGCCACTATGGCACGTCTTGCAGGCGTAGACATTCCTCGCGACAAGCGCGTGGAAGTCGCACTGACGTACATCTACGGCGTCGGCCGCACGAGGGCGCTCAAGACCCTCGCCGACACCGACATCAGCGGAGACATCCGCGTGAAGGATCTCAGCGACGACCAGCTGATCGCCCTTCGTGACTACATCGAGGGCAACTACAAGGTCGAGGGTGACCTGCGCCGCGAGGTTGCAGCAGACATCCGCCGCAAGGTTGAAATCGGATCTTACGAGGGCATCCGGCACCGCCGCGGCCTGCCCGTCCGGGGTCAGCGCACCAAGACCAACGCTCGTACGCGTAAGGGTCCGAAGCGCACCGTAGCCGGCAAGAAGAAGGCTCGCTAGGCGTAGCCGCGAGCACCTCGCAGATTTAGGAGATTTCAATGGCAGCACCAAAGGCAGCAGCGCGTAAGCCTCGCCGCAAAGACAAAAAGAACATCGCTGTGGGCCAGGCCCACATCAAGTCGACCTTCAACAACACGATCGTGTCGATCACCGACACCACCGGTGCCGTGATCAGCTGGGCCTCATCGGGAGGCGTCGGCTTCAAGGGCTCGCGCAAGTCGACCCCGTACGCCGCGCAGATGGCTGCGGAGTCCGCAGCACGCCAGGCGCAGGAGCACGGCATGAAGAAGGTGGACGTGTTCGTCAAGGGACCGGGCTCAGGCCGCGAGACGGCGATTCGTTCGCTCCAGGCCGCCGGCCTCGAGGTGGGTTCGATCAACGATGTGACGCCGCAGGCCCACAACGGTTGCCGCCCGCCGAAGCGTCGCCGGGTCTGACGCCCGACGGCGGAGCCGCCGGGTCGTCAGACCCGGCGACGGGTCGAGCAAGCGAGCTCTGCGAGCGCGTCGAGACACCTCCGTCCGAACGGAGAACGTCGGCGTGAGGGAACAACGCAACAGAGTCTGCTCTCACACCGACCCGGCCTCGACGTCAGCCTCCCGCTCCCCGCTCGACCAACGGCATCCACAGCACGTCCACACAACTCAATACCTCGCCAACGCAAGTGTCATATAGCGGACACTTAGCCGAAAGGAATCAATAGTGCTTATTGCACAGCGCCCAACGCTCACCGAAGAGAACGTCTCAGAGTTCCGCAGCAAGTTCGTGATTGAGCCTCTGGAGCCTGGCTTCGGGTACACCCTCGGCAACTCGCTCCGTCGCACGCTGCTCTCATCGATCCCCGGCGCGGCGGTCACGAGCATTCGCATCGACGGCGTGCTGCACGAGTTCAGCACCATCCCGGGTGTGAAAGAAGACGTCACCGAGATCATCTTGAACATCAAGGGCCTCGTGGTGTCGAGCGAGCACGACGAGCCCATCACCGCCTACCTGCGCAAGACCGGAGCAGGACAGGTCACCGCCGCAGACATCTCGGCTCCCGCCGGTGTCGAGGTGCACAACCCGGAGCTCGTCATCGCGACGCTCAACGAGAAGGCGAAGTTCGAACTCGAGCTCACCATCGAACGCGGGCGCGGCTATGTCTCTGCAACGCAGAACCGCAACGAGTTCTCTGAGGCCGGTCAGGTTCCCATCGACTCCATCTACTCGCCGGTGCTCAAGGTCACCTACCGCGTCGAGGCGACTCGCGCGGGAGAGCGCACGGACTTCGACCGTCTGGTCGTCGACGTCGAGACCAAGGCGGCGATCACCCCCCGCGATGCCATCGCCTCTGCGGGAAAGACCCTCGTCGAGCTGTTCGGCCTCGCCCGCGAGCTGAACAACGCGGCAGAGGGCATCGAGATCGGCCCCGCGCCGGTCGACGCCGTGCTGCCGGGCGAGCTCTCGATCCCGATCGAAGACCTCGACCTCTCGGTGCGCTCGTACAACTGCCTCAAGCGTGAGGGCATCAACACGGTGTCTGAACTGGTCGCTCTGAGCGAGACCCAGCTGATGAACATCCGCAACTTCGGCCAGAAGTCGGTTGACGAGGTTCGCGACAAGCTCGTCGAGATGGGTCTTTCGTTGAAGGACTCCGTGCCCGGGTTCGACGGAGCACACTTCTACTCGGGTTACGACGACGAGACCACCCAGGCCTAAGCAGCCTTTCACTTTTGACACTGGAGAACCACAAGAATGCCTAAGCCAACCAAGGGCCCCCGCCTCGGAGGCGGACCAGCACACGAGCGCCTGATGCTCGGAAACCTGGCCGCCGCCCTGTTCACTCACAAGAGCATCAAGACGACCGAGACCAAGGCCAAGCGCCTGCGCCCGGTCGCCGAGCGTCTCATCACGTTCGCGAAGCGCGGCGACCTGCACTCGCGCCGTCGTGTGATGCGCATGATCGGAGACAAGAGCGTTGTGCACGAGCTCTTCACCGAGATCGCACCGCTGGTCGCAGAGCGAGAGGGCGGTTACACCCGCATCACGAAGCTCGGTTACCGCAAGGGCGACAACGCGCCGATGGCGCAGATCGAGCTGGTGCTCGAGCCGGTGACCCCCAAGGTCGCATCGACCAAGCGCACGGCGTCTGCGACACCGGCCGCCGAGCCCGCGGTTGCCGCAGAGCCGGCCGACGCTGAAGCCGTTGAAACCGCTGACGTCGAGAACGCTGACGTCGAGAACGCTGACGCTGAGAACGCTGATGCCGCGGCGACAGAAGAGGCCCCGGCCGACGCCGAGGCCGCTGACGACAAGTAGCCGTTCACAGGCACGATACGAGGCCCTCGCACCAGACGGTGCGGGGGCCTCGTCGTATGCTGGTCGGGTGAATGATCGTGACCCGCTCAGTAGCCGTGTGCCGGCTCCCGCCGTCATCGAGCCACCCTCGCATCCTGAGGTCGCGGTCTGGAGGGCGATCTCGCTCGACGACGTCGACGCGCTGATGCCCGCTCGTCTCGCGATGGACCGTGCTGACCACCCGGAGCACGTCACAGCCAGGCAAGAGATCCTCGACGAGCTCTCGAGCTCACACGTCGACCTGGCCGTCGATTCGATGCTCGCGCTCGGTGCGGATGATCGAGTGCTCGCGTACGGCCTTGTCTCTTTGGAACCCGGACAGGAGACGAGGGTTCAGTCCTCTCTGCTGGGTGGTGTGCATCCGGATGTACGTGGCCGCGGAATCGGGCGGCAATTGATGTCGTGGGAGCGTGAACGGTCTGAGCAGCAGCTGGCCGGTTCGGACAAGACCCTGCCGGGCTGGTCGATCCTTTCGGTCGAAGAGCACAACACGGCAGCCATCTCGCTCGCCGAACAGCAGGGGATGTCCGTCGCCAGGTATTTCACCCAGATGGAACGAGACCTCGCTGAGCCGGTGCCCGAGATCGAGCCGCGAGGCGATGTTCGTATCGTCCCGTTCTCGCCCGGGCTCTCGGAAGCCGCGCGACTCGCGAGGAACGACTCGTTTCGCGATCACTGGGGCAGTCAGTCGACGAACGTCGAGCGCTGGAACAACTTTGCCGGGGGAGAACACTTCAGGAGCGACCTCTCGTGGCTGGCGGTGACGGGGAGGGGCGGAGAAGAGACGGTTGTCGGCTTCGCCCTGACAACCGTCAACGAAGACGATTGGCAGGCCAGAGGGCAGAGATCCGCGTACATCGCCCTCGTCGGGGTCGTGCGGTCGTGGCGCGGGATGCGGATCGCTCCCGCGGTGCTCGCCACGGCACTGACATCCCATCGTGAGGCGGGCCTCGCCGTCTCCATCCTCGACGTCGATTCGGCGAGCCCGACGGGTGCGAACACCCTCTATGAACGAATGGGATTCGTTCCGGGGCACCGCGAGGTGGCCCTCGTCGCTGAATACTGACGCGAGCGACGCAGCGGACGCCCGGCTCTAACGCGACGAACGCTGCGATCGGATGAGCTCCTGCAGTGCGTCGTTGATCGTCTCGGCATAGAGCCTGCCGCCTCGCGGACCCGGATGGATCTTGTCGCCGGCCAGCAGCTCTCCCGCGTATGGGGAGACGGCGTTGTGCCAGTCTGCGATGACAGCGTTCTTGTGAGCGGGGACGGCGTCGACGAGGGCCTGGTTCGCGCCGTCGATCCAGTCACGCGGAGCGTATGCGTTGATGAAGACCACAGCGCGATCTGGTCCGGTGACCTGGAAGATCTCGTCGATCGACGATTGCTGCACCGGTCCGTTGGTTCCCAGGCCGATCAGCACCGTCTGGCGCAGCTGTCCCGCGTCGGCGAGGGCACGCAGCACGCTTGGTGCCGCATACATGGAACGCGACACCGTCGCGTCGATCTGGATACCGGGAAACAGCGCCTGAAGCTCGGGTGCGGCGGCGAGCATCACCGAGTCTCCGACAGCTGTGATCTGGTCTCCGCTCGGCATCGTCGGCACGGGGGAGGGCGTCGCCGACGAGGTCTCTGCGGGCGTGGGCGACTGTCTGGCTGGAGCCGGTGTCTTGGCCGAGATGGCTTCGCTGCCGCGCTGCACGGCATCCTGGGCGCTCGACTGCGACGGAGCGACCACAACGGCCATAACGGTGGCAGACGCGAGTCCGAGGGCGATGACGGTGGCCGCTGCCGTCGTCGCCGACCGCCATCGCCTCGAGACGAGGTGGGAGCGCCATGCCTGAAACGTTCCGCGGAAGCCCGTTCGCCTGACCGGTTGCTCGACGTAGCGGTACGACAGCAGGGCCATGATGACCGTCACGATCGCCGCGATGATGCCGGTGACCACGACGTCGGTCGCCGTCGGGATGCCCTGGGTCGGCATCAGTGCGGTGACGAGCACAAGAACAGGCCAGTGCCACAGGTACAGCCCGTATGAGCGCTCGCCGATGTATCGCATCGGCGGGTTGTCGAGCGCGGAGCCGAGGGCAGAACCGGGGCGGACCGATGCCCAGATCACGATGGCCGTGAGCAGGGTGACGAGGGCGAGGCCGCCGTTGAACGTCAGCGCCTCGTCGTCGTGCAGCAGCCACGAGCCGGCGATGACACCGATCAGGGCGAGGGCGCCGACGGCGCTCGCCGCCCAGGGGGCGATGCGGTTTCCCGCTGTGTCTGCCGGGGTGCGCCGCATGGAGACGGCGAAGGCGAGGGCGGCGCCGAGCAGCAGCCCGAAGGCGTGCGTGTCTGTTCCGTAGTAGAGGCGCGTGGGAGACGCGCCGACGACGGCGAGGTGGTTCATCCACAGGGCGGATGCGACCGCAGCGAGCACGAGGATGACCGGCCGCATCCAGCGGCGCCTGACCGCGAGCACGGCGATCAGGAGGAACGGCCAGACGATGTAGAACTGCTCCTCGACCGCCAACGACCAGAGGTTGCGGAACAGTTCAGGGGTGTCAGAGTCGAAGTAGCTGCTGCCTGCGGCCACCTGCAACCAGTTGTAACTGAAGGTGGCCGCCCCGAGCACCTGAAGGCCGATGCCGACGAGCAGATCTTTGCCGATGAGCAGTGCAGCGGTTGTGCAGACGATCACCAGCACAACGAGTGCGGGCAGGAGCCTTCTGGCCCTGCGCTGCCAGAAACGCCGAAGTGAGACTCGTCCCTCTCGATCCGCGTCGCGCACGAGCAGCCCGGTGATGAGGAACCCGCTGATCACGAAGAAGACATCGACGCCGAGGAACCCGCCCGGCAGGGTGCCGGGGAACAGGTGGTAGACGATGACCAGCGCGACGGCGATGGCGCGAAGACCGTCGAGTCCCGAGAAGCGCCGAGCGGCAGGCAGTGAGCCGCCACCGCTTGTGCTCGGCGCCGGCTCGACAGCAGGCGACGTGAGTGGCTTTGTCATGGCAATCGATCAAGGATAGGCGGTGGGATGGGCGTGGCCGGCATCCGGTGATGGCTAAACTACTTCGGTGCACGGACAAGAACAGGATGCGCGGCGTTTCCGTCTCGACATAGCTTACGACGGGACCGGATTCAGCGGCTGGTCACGTCAGCCGGGTCTTCGCACCGTTCAGGGGGTTCTCGAAGAGGCTATCGCGACGGTGCTCGGGCGGCACGATGACGGCGTGACCCTCGCTGTGGCCGGGCGAACGGATGCCGGTGTGCACGCGATCGGACAGGTCGCCCACCTGGATCTGAACCCCGCCCAGGTCGCGGTCGTCGAACGCCGCCGCTCCGGCGGCCAGGGCGTGCCGTCGCCGGCACAGGGGCTCGTGCGCCGCATCAACGGTGTGCTCGGCCAGTATCCTGACGTGGTCGCCACAGACGCGAGTGAGGCGCCGGCCGGATTCGACGCCAGGTTCTCGGCGATCTGGCGGCGGTATCGGTATCGGCTTGCCGACCTCGGTTCGACGAGGAACCCGCTCGAGAGGGCGAGCACCGTGTGGTACCCGCATCACCTCGACGTGGAGGCGATGGACAAGGCGGCCGAGACGCTGGTCGGCCTGCACGACTTCGCCGCCTATTGCCGGCCGCGCGAGGGAGCCACGACCATCAGGACCCTTCTCGACTACCGGTGGTGGCGCGACGATGAGGGGGTGGTGATCGCCGAGGTGAAGGCTGACGCCTTCTGCCACAGCATGGTTCGTGCTCTGGTCGGCGCCTGTGCGGCGGTGGGGCAGGGCAAGCTCGACGTGAGCGATGTGGTGCGACTCCGCGACGCCCAGAGGCGCACGAGCGCCTTTCCGGTGATGCCGGCACGGGGACTCACCCTCACGCAGGTGGGGTATCCGGAGGACGACCTGCTCGCCGCACGTGCCGAGCTCACACGCGCGAAGCGAACGCTCCCGGGCACCGACGACGACGAGTGACCAGCCGGGCCGGGCAGCAGCGACAGAGAGCAGCGACAGAGAGCAGTGACAGCGAGAGCAGGACTGCGAGAGCAGGACTGCGACGAATTGACCGCGGCAGGTTGCTGGCGTAAGCTTTCTCTTTGGTGTCTATGCCCCCATGGCGAGACACACGAAGTTGAGCCCTCCACCTGCGGCGTTCTGTTCAGAACTCCCAACGGAGTGGGATTCACGAACACCCAACTTACGAGAAAGCAGTACTACTGTGACGCGCACGTATACACCGAAGGCCAGTGAGATCCAGCGCGACTGGGTCGTCATCGACGCCGCAGACGTTGTGCTCGGCCGCTTGGCCAGCCACGCGGCAACCCTGCTGAGAGGCAAGCACAAACCCACATTCGTCAACCACATGGACACCGGTGACTTCGTTATCATCATCAACGCAGACAAGGTCGTGTTGACCGGCCAGAAGGCCGACCAGAAGAAGGCATACCGCCACTCGGGGTACCCGGGTGGCCTCAAGTCGGTCACCTACGGTGAACTGCTTGCGAACAACCCGGTTCGTATGGTCGAGAAGGCCGTGCGCGGAATGCTCCCCAAGACCTCGGTCGGCCGCGCTCAGCTGCGCAAGCTCAAGGTGTACACCGGAAGCGAGCACCCCCACGCTGCACAGCAGCCGAAGACGTACACCCTCAACCAGGTCGCCCAGTAAGCGCGCCGGCTAGAACGAAGGATTCCCACAGTGGCTAAGATTTCAGATTCCATCGAGACTCCAGAGAGCTTCTCGACAGAGAGCACCCCTGAGGCAGCGCCGAAAGCGGTCAGGGTCGTCAGCGTTCCCGGCGCAGCCGTCGGGCGCCGCAAGCAGGCCATCGCCCGCGTACGCCTGATCCCGGGCTCCGGCACGATCACGGTCAACGGCCGTACGCTCGCCGAGTACTTTCCGAACAAGCTGCACCAGCAGCTCATCAACGACCCGTTCACGGTTCTCGAGCTCTCGGGCAGCTACGACGTCATCGCGCGTATCTCGGGTGGCGGCCCGTCCGGCCAGGCCGGTGCCCTGCGCCTCGGCATCGCTCGCTCGCTCAACCAGATCGACGAAGAGAACAACCGCGCGTCGCTCAAGAAGGCCGGCTTCCTCTCACGCGACCCGCGTGTCAAAGAGCGCAAGAAGGCCGGTCTCAAGAAGGCCCGCAAGGCTCCTCAGTTCTCGAAGCGCTAGTCGTTTCGCCTGGACTGCGGCGCATGCCACAGCTTTTCGGTACCGATGGCGTTCGCGGTCTTGCGAACAAAGACCTGACCGCCGACCTTGCTCTCGGCCTCGCCCAAGCCACCGCGGTGGTGCTGGGGCGAGGCCGCAGCGCTGAGGCTCGTCGTGCAGCGGGCAGGCGGCCGACAGCCGTTCTCGCACGCGACCCGCGGATCTCCGGTGACTTCCTCGCCGCCGCCGTCGCCGCCGGTCTTGCCTCGAGCGGTGTCGACGTTCTCGACGCCGGAGTGATTCCGACACCCGCTGCCGCGTTCCTGATCGCAGACATCGACGCCGACTTCGGTGTGATGATCTCTGCGTCGCACAACCCGGCCCCAGACAACGGCATCAAGATCTTCGCCCGCGGAGGCACAAAGCTTCCAGACATCGTCGAAGCGCGCATCGAGGCGTACCTCGACAAAGAGATCCTTATGCCGACGGGTGGCGACGTCGGGCGCATCCGTCGTTTCGCGGATGCCGAGGATCGTTACGTCGTTCACCTGCTCGCCAGCCTGCCGCACCGGCTCGACGGCATCCACGTGGTTCTCGACTGCGCTCACGGAGCGGCGTCTGGTGTCTCGCCGGAGACGTTCAGCAACGCCGGCGCCACGGTCACCGTCGTCGGCAACGATCCGAACGGCACGAACATCAACGACGGCGTGGGTTCGACGCACATCGACAAACTCGCAGAGGCCGTGCTCGCGCACAAGGCGGACATCGGGATCGCCCACGACGGCGACGCCGACCGGTGTCTCGCGGTCGATGCGGACGGACGCGTCGTCGACGGCGACCAGATCATGGCGATCCTGGCCGTGTCGATGAAGGAACGCGGTGTGCTGGTCAAAGACACGCTCGTCGCCACAGTGATGAGCAATCTCGGGCTGCGCATCGCGATGGAAGAGCACGGGATCACGATGGTGCAGACCAAGGTCGGTGACCGGTACGTGCTCGAGGCGATGGACAAAGGCGGGTTCGCCCTGGGCGGAGAGCAGTCGGGCCACGTCATCATGAGCGAGTTCGCCACGACCGGCGACGGTATTCTCACGGGTCTGCACCTGATCAGCGAGATGGCCCGAACGGGCAAGTCGCTCGCCGAGCTCGCCACGGTGATGACGGTGTATCCGCAGATTCTCGTGAACGTGACCGGCGTCGACCGCACCATGATGAACAGCGACGAGGTGCTCGCACAGGCCGTGGCAGACGCAGAGGCCGAACTCGGCGAGACCGGCCGTGTGCTGCTGCGGCCGAGCGGCACGGAACCCCTTGTGCGCGTGATGGTCGAAGCGGCGGACCAGTCGACAGCTGACCGGATCGCACACGCTCTCGCAGACATCGTTCGCTCGCGCCTCGCCGTCTGACTGCGGCGTGAGGAAACAGTCGCGGGAAGAGGACGAATCTGCCGATCGCATCCTCGCCTCGTGCCTATTGCCTCGATTCGTGCGGCCCTCGGCAGCTCAGATCTTGCGCAGCAGCACGGAACTCACCGTGTGGTCCGCCGCCTTGCGCAGCACCAGCTTCGCCCGTGCGCGTGTCGGTCTGATGTTCTCGATCAGGTTCGGCTCGTTCACTGTCTTCCAGTAGTAGGCCGCTCGTTCGCGCGCCTCGTCTTCGCTGAGGTCGGCGAAGACGTTGAAGAACGAGTTCGGGTTGGTGAATGCGCCTCGCTGCAGCGCCATAAAACGCTCTTCGTACCAGGCGGCGATGTCGTTCGTCCGTGCGTCGACGTAGACGCTGAAATCGAAGAGGTCGCTCACCGTGAGGCGATGGGTCTGCGTCGGAGGCTGCAGGACGTTCAGCCCTTCGAGGATCAGCACGTCGGGGCGCCGTACGACCACCTGGGCATCCGCGACGATGTCGTACTTCAAATGAGAGTAGAACGGCGCGCGAACCTCGGCCGCGCCGCTCTTGACCTCCGTCACGAAGCGCAGCAGCGCGCGACGGTCATATGACTCGGGGAACCCCTTGCGGTCCATGATCCCGCGCCGTTCAAGCTCGGCGTTCGGGTAGAGAAAACCGTCCGTGGTGACGAGATCGACGCGGGGGGTGTCAGGCCAGCGCGATAGGAGCTCGCGGAGTATTCTCGCCACCGTCGACTTGCCCACGGCAACGGAGCCGGCGACGCCGATCACAAACGGCGTTCTGTCGGTCCCCGCGCCGAGAAACTGGTTCACGTCTCTGTGTGTGTGGCGCGCGCCGGCGGCATACAGGCTCAGCAGGCGGCTGAGCGGCAGGTAGACCTCTGCGACTTCTCCCATGTCGAGGCGATCGCCCAGGCCGCGCAACTGCACGATCTCGGCGTCAGTCAGAGGTGATTGGGTGCTGGGCGCGAGGCGTGCCCAGTCGTGCCGGTCGATTTCGACGAAGGGGGTTGTCTGGGTGTTGGTGATCGAGCCGGCGAGGTCAGGCATAGCACCTGAGTCTATTGCCAGAATCGTCACTGTATTCTGAGGCCTATGTGCGGAATCGTGGGTTATGTCGGAAAGAACGACAGCATGGGAGTGCTTCTCGGCGGGTTGAGCCGGTTGGAGTATCGAGGTTATGACTCCGCAGGCGTCGCCGTGATCGCAGAGGACGGTGAGATCAGCACCCGAAAGCGTGCAGGCAAACTGGCGGTGCTGAGCGCAGACATCGAAGCGACCCCGATGGCCAGCAGCCACACGGGCATCGGTCACACCAGATGGGCGACGCACGGCGGCCCGACCGACGAGAACGCGCACCCGCACCTCGGAGACGACGGCAGGCTCGCCGTGATCCACAACGGCATCATCGAGAACTTCTCTGTGCTGAAGGCAGAGCTCGTCGAGCAGGGTTTCACGTTCACGAGCGAGACCGACACAGAGGCGGCAGCGGTTCTTCTCGGCCGCGAGTATGCCCAGACACACGATCTGCGTGAAGCGTTCCGCCGCGTCGTCTCACGACTCGACGGAGCCTTCACCCTGCTCGCCGTGCACCGCGACGAGCCTGGCGTCGTCGTCGGTGCGAGGCGGAACTCACCGCTGGTCATCGGCCTGGGCGACGGTGAGAACTTCTTGGGCTCGGACGTGGCCGCGTTCGTGGAGCACACGAGGAACGCACTCGCCATCGGCCAGGATCAGATCGTCGCCATCACCGGCGACTCCGTCGAGGTGACCGACTTCGACGGCAACACCGTCGACGTCGAGGCGTTCGAGGTCAAGTGGGATGCTTCGGCCGCAGACAAGGGCGGCTGGCCCAGTTTCATGGCCAAAGAGATCTCAGAGGAGCCCGAAGCCGTCGGCAACACGCTGCTCGGGCGCATCACAGACGATGGCGCTGTTGTCATCCCGGAGCTCGACGGGCTCGATGAGCTGTTCCTCGGGATCAATCGCATTGTCGTCGTCGCGTGCGGCACGGCGTCGTACGCCGGCTCTGTGAGCAAGTACGCGTTCGAGAAGTGGGCGAGGATACCGACGGACATCGAGCTGAGCCACGAGTTCCGTTACCGTGACCCGGTGATCACACCGGAGACTCTTGTGGTGTCGATCAGCCAGTCCGGTGAGACCATGGACACGTTGATGGCTGTCAAATACGCCAGAGAGGCCGGTGCCAAGACACTCTCGATCTGCAACACGCAGGGCGCGACGATCCCGCGAGACTCAGACGCCGTCGTCTACACACACGCCGGTCCAGAGGTCGCCGTCGCCTCGACCAAGGCGTTCACCGCGCAGATCACCGCGCTGTACCTGCTCGCCCTGCACATCGCCCGCGTTCGAACCGCGAGCCCCGCCGACATCCTCGCAGACGCCGCGGCAGAGCTGCAGCAGATTCCCCGGAAGATCTCGACAGTGCTGGAGCAGACCGAGACCGTCACCCAGCTCGCCCAGTGGATGAGCGACTCACGAGCGGTGCTCTTCCTCGGCAGGCACGTGGGGTTCCCCATCGCGCTCGAGGGTGCGCTCAAGCTCAAGGAGCTCGCGTACATCCACGCAGAGGGCTTCGCCGCCGGGGAGCTCAAGCACGGCCCGATCGCCCTGATCGAGCCGGGGCAGCCCGTGTTCGTTGTGGTGCCGAGCCCGATCGGCTCGCCGCTCATCCACTCGAAGGTCGTCTCGAACATCCAGGAGATCCGCGCGCGGGGTGCGAAGGTCATCGCTGTCGCAGAAGAAGGCGATGCCGCTGTGCTCCCCTTCACGGATGTCGTGATCCGCATACCGCTGGCCGGCCCGCTCTTCGAGCCGTTGCTCGCGATCATCCCCATGCAGATCTTCGCGATGGAGCTGTCGCAGGCGAAGGGACTCGACGTCGACCAGCCCCGGAACCTCGCCAAGTCCGTCACCGTTGAATAGCCGCTGCCATGATCGTCGGAATCGGCGTTGACCTCGTCGACCTGGCCCGTTTCGAACGTGCTGTCGACCGCACGCCGAAGCTGCGTGAGCGACTCTTCGCCGAGAGCGAGCGGCAGCTGCCCCTGCGTTCTCTCGCGGGGCGATTCGCGGCGAAAGAAGCCCTCATCAAAGCGCTCGGTTCGAGTGACGGCGTCCGCTGGCTCGACATCGTTGTGACGAACACAGCTGAAGGAGATCCGGGCTTCAGCCTCAACGGCTCAACGGCATCGGTGGTCGCAGCGCGCGGAATCACCAGCCTGCACCTCTCGATGAGCCACGACGCGGGCGCGGCCATGGCCTTTGTCATCGCTGAGCGGGCGGATGCGGTATGACGGGGTTCAGACAGGCGCTCGTCGACCTCGGGGCCGTCACCGGGAACATCCGGTGTATCGCAGAGGTGTGCGGCACCGAGAACGTTATGGCCGTGGTGAAAGCCGACGGCTACGGCCACGGAGCGCTCGAGGTGGCGAACGCGGCTCTCGCCGGAGGAGCGAACTGGCTCGGTGTCGCGGACATCGCTGAGGGCATAGCCCTCAGGAACGGGGGGATCCGTGCTGACGTGCTGGCGTGGCTGCACGAGCCCGACGCGGATTTCAGCGCCGGGATAACAGCGGGAATCACCATCGGCCTGTCGTCGGCGCGGCAGCTCGAGCAGGTGGCGGCCGCGTCGAGTGGCCGGCCGGCCGCCGTGCAGATCAAGCTGGAGACCGGCCTGAGCCGCAACGGCGCGTCCCCCGCTGAATGGTCTGGCCTGTTCTCACGAGCGCGAGAGCTCGAGATCGACGGCCGGGTGCGGGTCACCGGCCTGTTCACCCATCTCTCGAACGCCTCTGTCGATGACGACCGCGAGGCGGTGCGGATGTTCGAGGGAGGGGTCGCGCAGGCACGCTCTGCCGGACTGTCCCCTGAGCTTCTGCATGCGGCGGCGACCTGCGCGGCCTTCACCGTGCCCGAATCCAGGCTCAACCTCGTGCGCATCGGGATCGGAATGTACGGCCTGAGTCCTGTCGAGGGCAAGAGCTCGGCAGATCTCGGGCTGACGCCGGCGATGACACTCCGTGCCCCCGTGGCAGCCGTCAGGCGGGTCCAGGCGGGAACCGCTGTGTCTTACGGTTACACCTGGAGAACCGAGAAGCCAACGACTCTCGCGCTCGTGCCGCTCGGATACGCGGACGGCGTTCCGAGGCAGGCCTCGAACACCGGAGCCGTCGCGATAGCAGGCCGGCGGCATCCGGTGGCCGGCCGCATCGCCATGGACCAGTTCGTCGTCGACGTGGGAGACGCCGAGGTGAGGGTGGGCGACGAGGTCGTGGTGTTCGGTGACCCGGCACGGGGTGTGCCGAGCGCAGACGAATGGGCCACGGCCGCCGGCACCATCAACTACGACATCGTGACCCGGATCGGTCAGAGGGTCGAACGTCGTTACCTGCCGGGTGATCGTCCGGTGAACGGCGCATAGGCTGGAATCGTGCTGCCTGTTCCCTCTGATCACGTTGTCTCGACACCCGACGAGATGCACGAGCTCGGTGTCGGATTCGGGCGAGGGCTGAGAGCAGGTGACCTCGTTGTGCTCACCGGGCCGCTCGGAGCGGGCAAGACGACCCTCACGAGGGGAATCGGCGAGGGTCTCGGTGTGCGAGGGCCGGTGACGAGCCCGACCTTCGTGCTCGCTCGCACGCATCCGAGCCTCGTCGACGGGCCGCCGCTTGTGCACGTGGATGCGTACCGCCTGAACGATGCGCTGGAGCTCGACGATCTGGACATCGACTTCGCCGGAAGCGTTGTGATCGTGGAGTGGGGGCGCGGCATGCTCGACGGCATCGTCGACGAGTGGATCGACATCGAGATCGCCAGGCCCACAGGCGGCCGGATCACCCGGGGTGCCGGGTCGGGCGGGGCGGATGCCGGTGGCGACGACGAACCGCGGACGGTGCGGATGACCAGGCGCTCGCACGCAGCTGGATGACGCTCATCCGGCTGCGCTTGCCGTGCGCTCGCGACCGCGCTCGGTGCCGGCGTCGCGACGACGAGAACGTCGCCACCGCCACACCTGAACGGCTGCTTCGACGATGATCTGCCTGCTCATCTTCGAGTGACCGGATGCTCGCTCTGAGAAGACGATAGGGATCTCCGAGACGGTGAGCCCCATGCGCTCGGCGCGATGAAGCGTCTCGATCTGGAAGCAGTATCCGTTGGTCGTCGTCGTTCCCACATCGATCATACGGAGGGTGTCGGCGCGAAACGCGCGGAAGCCCGATGTCATGTCGCGCACGGAAGATCTCAGCATCGCCCGCGCATACCAGCTCGCTCCCCGCGAGAGAACAACCCGATTGATTCCCCAGCCGCTTGTGCTGCCGCCCGGAACCCAGCGGCTGCCGAGCACGAGATCAGCTCGGTCGAGCGCGGCGACGAGCGTCGGAAGCGACTCGGCGGGGTGGGAGCCGTCGGCATCCATCTCGATGACGACGTCGTAGCCGCGCTCGAGCGCGGCTGCGAACCCCGCCCGATAGGCGGACCCGAGCCCGGTCTTGCGCTCACGCCGCAGGAGGCTCACCCGGGTATTCTCTGCGGCATGCTCGGAGACCATCTCGCCCGTCCCGTCCGGCGATCCGTCGTCCACAACCATGATGTCCGCCTGGGGGAGCCAGATGCTGATCTCGTCGAGCGTGTGCCGGATGTTCGTCGCCTCGTTGTACGTGGGGACGATGACCAGGGGTTTCATTCGGTTTCCTTTGTGTAGAGGTGAACCACGTTGGTCACGATGCGTGTGCTGCTGTCGAGCCGGAAGCCGGCACGCTCGAGCGACTCCTCGTCCCCGTCCGTCCCGTCCCGTGAACGTGAGATCACCCACACACGCTCCCGCCCGGCGAGGACTTCCGGGCGGCGGTCGAGCGGATCGACCTCGTCCCAGAGGTGGGAGGTCTGCCAGTACGGGCGTCGCAGTCCGAGATCCACAACGTCGGTGAATCCCTCTGGATACAGGTGCAGCGCGAGGCGAGGTTTGCGCGACGACCTGACGTCCTCGTCGAAGACGATGCCGTCGCCGGGCTTGCTGTGCTCACCGATGAACGTGGACACCTGCGCCCAGTCGCTGCCGAACTTCGCTGTCGGCCCGCGTTGCGCGACGCTGATCGGCAGGGCCAGAGCGAGGACCACGAGGACCGCCGCGCCCCGCGCCCACCACCGGTGCACGTACTCGACGGCCACGGCCATGAGGATCGCGGCGGCCGGTGCGCTGAACGAGACGTACCGGGGCGAGTACAGGGGGCCCGCGATCAGGTTGGTGGTGAGGAGGAGGGCCAACGGAACGATCAGCCAGGATGCCGAGAGCAGGAGCACCAGCCGATAACCGTCGCGGCGTCCGGCCGTACCGGGGTCGTCGGCAGGGCGTGAATCGCGCACCTCGGAGGTGCGCGACCTTGAGCGCCACCAGGCGATGCATGCGATTCCGATGAGGATCCAGGCGACGACGGCGAACGCGAGATCGCCGAACCATTGCTCCACCAGGATCTTGCCCGGACTCGTCGCGTCGCGGTGAGCGAGGAACCCGATCTGCCCTCTCTGCCCGACGCAGATCACGAAGAAGGGAAGGCAGAGCGCGGAAGCGATCGCGCCCGCGCTCGCCCAGCGGAGCCAGATGGTCCGGCGGGCCCTGAGCGCGACCAGCACGGCGGCGTGCACGGCCAGGACGAGGATCGTGTACAGGAAGATGTGGGCGCTGAGGGCGACCCCGGCGGCGTACAGCGCGACGAGGCCCTTCGAGGCCGGCCGCCGCACCATCTCGAGAAGCAGGACGGTGAGCCATGTCGCCATCGCCGCTGCAATGGCCGAGGAACGAGCCTCCGCCCCCATAAAGCTCACACGGGGCAGCAGTACGCAGAAGATGCTCGCCAGCAGGGCGAGCCGAGTGTCCGCCAGACGGTTGGCGAGCACGAAGACGCCCGCGACGGTCAATCCGATCGCGATCGCGCTGGGCAACCGCACCGAGAATGCAGAGGCGCCGAACACATCGATCCAGAGGTGGAGGAAGGCGTAGTAGACGACGTGGACCGCGTCGATGTTCCCGGCCATCTCCAGCAGGGATGACCACGGTCGCTGGGCAGACATGACACTGGCCGCCTCGTCTCCCCACATCGACGGCTGCCATGAACCGATAGCTGTGACGATCGTCGCACCTGCGCCGATCGCGACTGGTGCCACCGCCCGGAACCGGCGAGCCGTGTCCGTCGCCCCCGAGGGGGCGCGGGAATCGATGATGCTCATGATCGTTCACGCTAGGCAGTGTTCATGAGTGTGGGATAAGCGCTCGATCCGTACCTGTCGAGACGCCGGGTCAGCGGATGCCGATCAGCGGCGAGGGGACCCGCCCCGGATCGTATCTGCCGGAACTGGCGGCGAGAGATCAGCCTCTGGGTGTGCTCTTCCCGCTGCTCGACGGGGATCGCCTTCATCTCACAAAAGGGAAGGCGAGGGTCTGCCTGATCGTCGCGCCGGTGAGGAGCATCACGATCCGGTCGACGCCGAGGCCGAGGCCGCCGGTCGGTGGCATCCCGTACTCCAGGGCCTCCAGGAACCTCTCGTCCACGTCCATCGCCTCGGGGTCCCCCAGTGAGGCCTTGAGGGATTGCGCCGTGAGCCGGCGACGCTGATCCATGGGATCGCTCAGTTCGGTGTATGCCGTTCCGAGTTCCATCCCGAAGGCGACGAGATCCCACCTCTCTGCAAGACCGGGTGTGCAGCGGTGCTGCCGCGCCAGAGGCGATGTCTCGATCGGGAAGTCCGTGTAGAACGTCGGCGCCGTTGTCTTCGGCTCCACCATCTGCTCGTACAGCTTCTCGACGATGACTCCCGCCGCGTCCGACGGGCTCGTGGCGACCCGGTAGGCCCGAGCGATCTCTCGCAGGACGTCGGGGTCGAGCGTCGGCGAGACCGGGACGCCGATCGCATCGGACACCGCTTCGCAGACGGTGACGACCCGCCACGGCTCTGTCAGGTCCACGCGCTCTCCATCCGGTGAGACCAGGGCGGATGAGCCCGTGGTGGCGATGGCCATCCGGGTGATGAGCTCTTCGGCCAGCCTGCGCATGTCCGTGTAGTCGGCGAACGCGCGGTAGGCCTCCATGGCCGTGAACTCCGGATTGTGTGTGGAGTCGACACCCTCGTTGCGGAAGTTCCGGCCGATCTCGAACACCCGGGGGAAGCCGGCGACGATGAGCTTCTTCAGTGCGAGCTCCGGGGCGATGCGGAGGCTGAGCTCCCGGTCGTACGCATTGATGTGGGTGCGGAACGGCCGAGCGTTCGCGCCACCGTGCGTGTTCTGCAGGATCGGCGTCTCCACCTCGAGGTAGCCGGAGTCCAGAAGCCCGTCCCTCAGTGCGCGCACCGCACGGGACCGGGCTCGCACCAGTTCTGCGGCATACGGGTCCGTCGCGAGGTCGATGTGCCTGTGGCGCACGCGCGTCTCGGCATCGCGCAGCCCGGTGTGCGTGCCGGGCGGCTCGCGGAGGGATTTCGCCGCGAGCTGCCACGTGCGCACGGCGATGCTCGGCTCACCCGTTCTGCTCCGTTCCGCTCGGCCGGTCACGGCGACGATGTCTCCTCGATCCAGATGGACGAATCGCCGGAACCCGTCTGTGCCGTCCTCGGTGGCGATGAGCTGGATACGCCTGTGATCCTCGACGAGGTCCAGGAAGGCCACCCCGCCGTGTCTGCGTCGTGCGACGATCCTCCCCGCGACGGCGAAGTCACCCTCTGGCGCTGGATCCGTTGCGGCGCGCCACGCTTGGACGGTCTCCTCGATGCTGTGTGTGCGCGGCACCGAGGCAGGGTAGAGCTCGACACCCTCGTCGCGGAGCCGCTCGGCACGCTCCTGCCGCACGCGCGTCGCCGACCGGACCCGATGGACCGGCTGTTCCGGCTCGACGGCCTCGACCGCCGCGACGAGCGATGGGAACGAGTCCGGTCGCCTCGGCGCCGACCGGTGCCTCCCGCGGAACAGGACGCTGAGAAACCCTTCGGCCCCGGCCGCGGCCAGCGCGACCCGTCCGAACGAGACGCCGCGGTCCCACAGGAACAGTCGAGGCCGCCACACCGGTTCGTATTTCTCGTTCGCCCGTCGCAGCGAGTCCAGCTGCCATCTTTTTGACATCAGAAGGAGAACGGATCGTTTCATCCGGAGGACGGGTCCCGCGCCCATCCGAGCTCCCCGCACGAGCACGTCGCGGAAGACCGCGAAGTTGAGCGAGATCCGCACGATGCCCCAGGATGCGGCCTCTGACACAAGGGAGGTCACGACGAACTCCGTTGTGCCGTTGACCGCGTCCGGATGCCGTCTCATAACATCGAGAGAGAGACCGTCGCGGTTCCACGGCACGAAGACCAGGATCGCCTTGGTCGCCCCTTGCCTGTCGTGCGCCGTGGCGATCACCGAAGAGCAGTCGCTCGGATCCGCGACCCGCGACAGCGTCATGGAGAACCCGCGTTCCTCTGCATCCGTTCTCCACCCCTCGGCGAGCTCGACGATGGCACGCAGCTCGTCGGCGGTGCAATCGGACTGCCGGCGCAGCCGCACCGTGTATCCGGCTCGCCGCACGCGCCGCCTCGCCGCCGCGAGGTGCGGTGCGTGCAGCAGCGCGCGTGCCGAGGCTCGATCGGTGTGAACGATCGCCTCTTCTCCGAGCACGGTTCCGCGCATTCCGTGACGCGAGTAGAGCGCGGCGCCGCGCTCCGTCGAGGCGAGCACGGCGGGGATCCATCCATAGGACCTCACGACGCCGAGCCATGCCTCCACAGCGTTCGCCCAGGCCTGCTCCCGTCCCAGCGGATCACCGCTCGCCAGCGCCACGCCGCCGAACAGCCGGTACGAGACCGCTGCACCCCGATCGGGCGAGAAGACCACCGACTTGTCGCGTCTGGTCGCGAAGTAGGCCAGCGAGTCCTCTGTCCGGCTCTCGGCCAGCACCCGGCGGAGCTGGAGCTCGTCCGTCGCGCTGAGGAGGCGCTGCTCCCGCGCCGTCCTCAGCAGCAGAATGACGGCGATCAACAGCGCCGCGGCCGAGATCGACGAGATCAGCACCTCGACCCCGGGATCAAGCCGTGAGGTTGTGTCATCGAGGAGCCATACACCTGGCTCGAGCCCTATCGCGGCGTTCGCCGCACTCCACCAGCCATCACTCTTCGAGGTGAGCCTGCCGGGAAAGGCCTGCGAGAGCACCCCGCCGGTGATGACGGCGATCACGACCCCGCCGCCGAACATCGCGGCGGAGCGCGCGTAGGATGCCGGTTCGAGCCGGGCCGAGAACTCCTTGCGCGTGAGCAGCAGCAGCACGGTGAACGCGGCGGCGATGGCCGCCGCGACAGTGTCGCTCACAACGACATCCTCGGCTGCGGTCGACAGGGTTCCCGCTGCGGAGCCAACCAGCAGATCCCAGATCGGAAGGGTAACCGTCGGCAGCTCGAACACGACGAAGAACACCAATGCCCAGCGCTTGCGGCGCTTCGCCGCCGATCCGATGAGGAAGAACAGGACGGCGTCGAACAGGAACGGCTGCGGTGTCAGGCCGAAGAACGCGAAGTAGGACGCCGCCCAATAGACGCCGTCCGGCAGGATCACGTGGGGGATGGCGACGAGGAGCAGTGTGCAGGCGACCAGCTGCAGAACCCGTCCCGTCCACAGCGGCACCGTTGCCTGCCAGGTCCGCGCCCTCTCGCGCCCGGGCCTCGTGCCCTGCGGCTGGGTCGCTGCCCGGCGCTCGTGCACAGAGGATGGGCGCTTTGTGCGCACCGATTCGTCGTTCACGGTGGTGGCGCTCATCGATCCACTCCTTCGGTTCAGCGGAAGATGGCATCGTCGCGCACGGTCTTAAGCGTCAGATATGACTATCCCGCCCCCGTTGCCCTTCCGCCTCTCCGCTCTCTTAGGCTGACCGAGCGCCCCTGCCGGGCCGTCCTGCCGACGGACGGCATCCGCCGAGAAGAAAGGCCGTCATGGACCCGGATGGCCCGATCGAGCTGCCGCCGTTGCTGGACACTGATCTGGGCACCGACCTGCTGGCCACGTACTGGCCGTCCGTCATCGCGCTGCTCCTGTGCGCCTCCTGCGTCCTCTTCGCCGTCAGGGCGGCGAAGAGGACCTCACGCTCCCGCCGCGCACGCGTGTTCCGCACGACCGCGTGGGCCGTTCCGGGCGCGTTGCTCGTTGTGATCTCGCTCGGCCTGGGTGTCAACACCTGGGTCGGCTATTTCCCCTCGGTCACCTCCCTGCAACGTTGGTTCGACGACCAGGCCCGCGATCCCGTCACGGTCTTTCCGAACACCGCCGTGGACGCAAGCCAGGGAACCGACGCCCCCGATGGAGGTGAGCGTCTCACCTCCGACGACCACGGCTACGCCTTTCTGGCGACCGTGCCCAGCACGGCCGGTGGCGTGCCTGATGCCGGTGCCTGGATCTACCTTCCCCCCGGCTACGACGCGGAGGGGAACACCGAGCGGTACCCCGTGATCTATGCGCTGCACGGCGCGCCAGGGAGCGCCGCGGACTGGTTCGCCGGTGGCAGGATCGACTACCTCCTGGATGTGCTCATCACCCGCGGCTCCCTGCCACCGGTGATCGTTGTGTCGCCGGATCTGAACGCGGGTCCGGAGCGCATCGACGCGGAGCCCCTGAACCGGCCGGGCGGGCCGCAGATCGAGGACTTCGTCGTCGAGGACGTCGTGAGCTGGGCGGACGAGCGGCTGCGCACCCGGCCAGACGCCGCCCACCGGGTGATCGCCGGGATGTCGTCTGGTGGCCTCGGCTCCCTGATGTACGGGCTGCACAGCCCCGCGACCTTCGGCGGGGTGGTCTCAATCATGCCGTACCTCACGCCATACACACCCGAGATCGTGAAGGATGAGGGCGCGTTCCTGCGCAACTCCCCGCTCGAGGTCATCGCGACACGGACCGGCGCAACAGACCAGAAGGTCTTCCTCGGTCAGGGCGACGGCGAAGCCGCCACCGAGGCGACGCGGATCCGAGACGCCCTGCGTGCGCAGGGGCAGACCACGACGCTGCGGGTCCTGCCGGGACTCGATCACAACTGGACCGCGGCCCGGACGATCATGCCCTATGGGCTCGTCTGGGTGGCTCAACAGCTCGAATGGCTCTCGCCGTGAGACGTCTTCGACCGCTCGCCGCCCAGGTCGTCAGGTTCGGTCTCGTCGGCGCTGTCGGCCTGGTCGTCGACGTCTGCCTCTTCAACCTGCTCCGGGCGACGCTGCTCGCGCCAGATGAGGTGACCGGCGGGGTGATGATCGCGAAGGCCGTCTCCACGCTCGTCGCGATCCTGGTGAACTGGGTGGGCAACCGGCGCTGGGTGTTCGCGGCAGGCCGGACGTCGCGGCCGGGACGTGAGGGGATGCAGTTCCTCGCCGCCAGCGTTCTGGGCATGGCGGTTCCGCTGATGTGCCTCTGGTTCTCGCGCGACGTCCTCGGGCTGACCTCTGCCGTGGCAGACAACATCGCCTCGAACGTCGTGGGCCTTGCGCTGGGATCCGTGTTCCGATTCGCGCTGTACCGGAGCTGGGTGTTCTCCTCCCGCGGTGTCGCGTCTATCCCGGCCCGGGAGCAGGATGTGAGGGAATCTGTACGGTGAAGCTGGTTCCGCGCGGGCCGGATGCGACAGTGACGACGTAGCCGGATGCCGTCGCCAAAGCCCTGACGATCGCGAGTCCGAGTCCCACGGTGGTCGTGTCGCGGGTGCTCCAGCCCTCCGGGCCTCCGGCCTGCGTGAAACGGTCGAACAGGGTGGGGAGCGCCTTGGCGGGTATGCCGGGGCCGTCGTCTCGGACGGTGATCTCCGTCGCGCCGGCGACAGCCGCCATCGAGACTGTCACGATCGTGCCCGGAGGGGTGTGATGGCCGGCGTTCGCGATGAGGTTCAGAAGAATCCGGCGGATGGCGTCGTCGTCGCCAATGACGATGGCGGACTCCGCGGGAAGTGAGATCTGCCATCGATGTTCCGGATAGGCGAATCGTGCGTCGGAGACGGTCTCGAGCACCAGTTGCGACAGTTCCACCTCTTCGCGGCTCAGAGTCGGGTCGGCGTCGAGCCTGGTCAGCAGGAGCAGGCTCTCCACCAGGGCGCTCATGCGCGCCGCCTCTGCCCCGATGCGATCCAGGGCGTTCGACACCTCCTCCTCGTCCCTGGCGCGCGCGTAGAAGTCGGCGTAGCCGCGGATCGAGGCGAGCGGGTTGCGGAGCTCGTGGCTCGCTTCGGCGATGAACCGGCGCATGGACTCCTCGGTGTGGTGGCGTGCGTTCAGCGAGGACTCCACGTGCTCCAGAAGTTTGTTCAGGGCGCGTGCCACGCGTTCGGCCTCCGACCAGCCGTCGCGGTCGTCGAGAGGAACACGTTCCTGTCGTGCCACCTCGCCGGACGACATGGGTGTCTGCGCGACGCGATCCGCCACGGCGACGACGCGTTCCAGCGGCACCAGGGCGCTCCGCACCACCCGGTACCCGATCACCGCGGTCAGGGCAGCGATGGCGATCCCGATGGCCACCTCCCAGGCGATGAAGGCGCCGATCAGCCCCGCCGCCTCGGTGAGCCCGATGCCGCTGATGACCGTCAGAGGCGTGCCGTCGGCAGACTCCAGCGAGGTCTCCAGCACGAGAAACGACCCGAGGCCGTCGACATCGATCGTCGAGGTCACTTCGTCCCCGGACACTCCCCGCCGTATCGTGGTGATCTCGGCCGACGTGAGCTCGCGGAACTCGAAGTCTCGCCCGAAATACGTCGACGAGGGCGCGACGCCCTCTCCGTTGACGAGGTAGAAGCCGTCGACCGGAGGCATCGGTCCGAGCGGGCTCTGGAAGGACGGCACGTCTCCGGTGGCCGCGAGCTCGCTGTCGATCCGGCTGACCACGCTCTCGGCCGAGAGGAAGAGAGCGTTCTCCGCCTGCGCCATGAGGTTCTGCCGCAGGATGACCACCGAGACGATGCTCAGCAGTGAGACCGCGGCGAGGATCAGTGTGCTGATGACGGCCACGAGGCGCACGCGAAGCGCGTGACGCTGGAGCGCGGAGGCCTGACGCCTCATGTGACCGTGGAGCCCGGGGAACCGGGCTCGCCCGCGCGGAGGATGTACCCGACCCGGCGGAGGGTGTGGATCATCGGGGTCCTCCCGTGATCGATCTTCTTGCGGAGGTACGAGATGTACAGCTCCACGATGTTGGACTCCCGCCCGAAGTCGTACTCCCAGACGCGATCCAGGATCTGCTCCTTGTTGAGGACCCGGTCGGCGTTGATCATCAGAAAGCGGAGCAGGGCGAACTCCGTCGCGGTCAGACGGATGTCGTCGCCTCCGCGGGAGACCTGGTGACTGTCCTCGTTCAGCACGAGATCCCCCACCGTGATCAGCGGCGTCGGAACGTCGACGAGCATGGGACTGCGGCGCAGCAGGCCACGCAGGCGGACGACGACCTCCTCGACGCTGAACGGTTTGGCGACGTAGTCATCGCCCCCTGCAGCGATGCCTGCGATCCTGTTGGCGATCGACCCGTTCGCCGTCAGGAACAGCACCATCGACTCCGGCAGCTCGACTCTGATGAGCCGGAGCACCTGCATGCCGTCGACGTCGGGCAGCACGACGTCCAAGACGATGAGGTGCGGCCGAACCTGCCGGGCGAGGTCGATCGCCGCTGCGCCCGTGGCGGCAGTGTGCACCTCCCACCCCTGCCGGCGCAGGACTGCGGAGAGCAGGTGCCGTAGATTCGGCTCGTCATCGACGATCAGCACGCGCACGGTGCCGGATCGATCGGGTCTGATGCTCATCGACACAGGATGCACCGTCATCCTGTGCGCAGCATAAGCGCGGGATGAGAACACCGCCGTCGATACGATTCCGGGCGCCGAAGCGCGCTCACACACCCGCGTTCACCGGCCGTTCAGATGCGGTGAGTGCAATGGGGTGACCATGGACTTTCGCCAGCTCGACGTGTTCAAGGCGATCGCCGAAGAACTGCACTTCGGCCGCGCCGCGCAGCGCTTGTACCTGTCGCAGGCCTCTGTGAGCCAGTCGCTGCAGAAGCTCGAGGCGGATGTCGGCGCCCGGCTGGTGCACCGGAGCTCACGGAGTGTTCGCCTGACCCCGGCCGGCACCGTGTTCCTGGCCGAGATCCAGCGGGTGTACGCGGCGACGGAGCGAGCTGTCACGCTCGCCAGGCAGGCAGCCGCGGGCCGGAGAGGAACACTTCGGATCTCGACGAACTACCCGGCCAGCAGGCTGCTGTTGCTGCCGTTGCTCGAGGAACTCCGCAGACGGGACCCCGGCATCACAACCATGCTCCGCGAGATGGGGTCGCCGGACCAGCTCCGATCGATCCTGCGCGGTGACCTGGACCTCGGTCTTGTCTACGGTCCGGTGGTCACCGAGGGTGTGGCCAGTGCGCACCTGCTCGACGTGCCGGTTGTGGCGACTGTGCGCCACGGGCATCCGCTCGCCGGGTCTTCCACCCTCGATTTCTCGCGCATTCACGAGTACCCGTACCTCACGGGCTTCGCCGGTGGCAGCACACTGATCGAAGACGCTCTCGTGAGCACGGCGACGGGCCTCGGCGCCGCGCTCGGTCGTTCATCGAGCAACGCCGATCTCTCGGGTTATCTGCTCGAGCTCGAGACGACGGACACGATCGGGTTCAGCTCACTGCCGAGGGGTGAGCAGAGCCGCGCGAACGGGATGCACCTGTTGCGTCTCGCACCGGTCGAACCGATGCTTCAGATACATGCCGCATGGAACGGGCAGGCGGGGGATGAACCTTTGGTGAACACCGTCGTCGAGCAGCTTCGACGCCTTGCGGACGGCGTGGCCGAGGGGCGATAGTGCACGCTTTCATCGATAACGAGGGGTGATCGGTGCATTCGTTTCTCGTCGTTGTCGAACCGGCCGGAAACACACACGATTGGTGCGTCGGCCGGAAGGCCCGCAGCCGACGGAAAGCCACCCCATGCACCTCACACCCCTCGGCTGCCTGGCCGGTATGCCCGCAGGCGGCCTCGCGAGTTCGGGATATCTGGTCGACGACGATGAGACGACTCTTCTGCTCGACGCAGGCCCCGGCACCGCGCTCGCGCTCAGCAGACAGCTTCCCGCAGCCGGGCTGTCGGCGGTGTTCGTGAGCCATCGGCACACGGATCACATCTTCGACCTGCTGCCGATCGGCAAGATGGTTCTCTCATCGCGATTGGATCGCGATGAGAGAACCGGCGAGCTCACGGTGGCCGGCGACGTTCCGCCTGTTCCGCTGCTGGTGCCTGAGGGCACTCTGGCCCTGCTGCAGACTCTCGCTGCGCTGTTTCCGGTGGCGACGCATCCTCTGCTCGACCGGGCGTTCGAGCTCGCGTTCGACGTGCGGGAGTACCGGCCGGGGGAATCCGTGACGTTCGGCGGGCTCTCGCTGCGCTGGGAGCTTCTGAGGCACACGGCGCCGAACTGCGGAATCCGCGTCGAGAACGACGAGGCGAGCCTCGTCTACACCGGCGACACCGGTGTCACGCCGGCGCTCACCGCTCTGGCGTCCGGCGCAGGGACCCTGCTCAGCGAGAGCTCGCTGAGAGAGACGGACACAAGCGAGCACGGGCATCTGAGCTCGGCAGACGCCGGCCGTCTTGCCGCGGAAGCCGGAGTCGCAGAACTTGTTCTGACCCACTTCTCGAGCCCGGACCCCGCAGAGCACGACTGGCATCGCGATCGTGCGGCGGAGCAGTTCGACGGCCCTGTCTCTGTGGCCGTGCCACATCGTCCGACCCCCATCGCATCTACCCGAAAGGCTCTCGCATGACCTCCGTAATCCGCCCTCTCGCCGTCCTCGCCGCCACGGCAGCGCTCGTCGGGCTGACCGCCTGTTCCACTCCGGCCGCATCGAACGACAGCGAGCAGGTGACCATCACCTTCAGCTCGTACAACTACGGAACCCAGGGCGCAGCCGGTGAGGGAACGCAGGCGCTGCTCGACCGGTTCGCCGAGCTGCACCCGGAGATCACCGTTGTGCCAGAGGCGGTGCCGACCGCAGACGTCCTGACGAAAGCGAAAGCAGCCGTCGCTGCGGGCGATGCGCCCGATGTCGTGCAGCTCGGTTACAGCAAACTCGCCGAGGGGTTCGAGACTCTTCCCGTGCAGTCGCTCGAGCAGATCGCCGGGGACGAATGGTCTGATCACGTCGAGGGAATCGCAACAGGCCCGGTGCAGGCGGGCGAGTGGGACGGAGCCGTGCGAGCGCTGCCGTACACGGTGTCCGTTCCCGCGGTCTTCTACAACGCCGACATCTTCAGAGAAGCGGGGCTCGACCCCGAAGACCCTCCCGAGTCGATCGACGAGATCCGTGAGGCGGCAGAGGCCATCGTCGACGTCGGCCATCAGGGTGTCTACATCGGCATCGTCGATTCGGGCAAGTCGGACTACCTGACGCAGTCGGTGCTGGCCAGCGCAGGGGCGTCCACCGTCGACGACGACGGCACTGTCGTCGTCGACTCTGCAGCAGCAGTCGAAGCGATCGAACAGGTTCAGGCGCTCACGAACGACGGCCTTCAGCCGGCGGTGGCGGTCGAGGATGCCCTCGGTGCGTTCTCGTCCGGGGATCTGGGGATGTTCGTCGTCAGCACGGCTGTGCTCGGAAATCTGCAGGCCGCGGCAGAAGGTGTGTTCGACCTTCGCGCCACCGGGTTTCCCCGCTTCGGAGACGAGGAGGCCCGCCCCACCCATTCCGGTGCGGGTCTCATCGTGTTGAGCGACGACCCCGCCAAGCAGGCCGCCGCCTGGGAACTCGTGAAGTTCCTCACAAGCGCCGAGGGCTACACGATGATCACCACAGAGATCGGTTACCTGCCGCTCCGCGCCGACATCGTTGACGACCCCGCCTATCTCGCCGACTACTTCGCCGAGAACACGCTTCTTCAACCGTCGCTCGCGCAGTTGCAGACGATGGCCCCGTACCGCTCGTTCCCCGGCGAGAACGCCAACCAGGCCACTGTGCTCTTGCAAGACGCGGCGGTCGCCCCGATCGTTCTGAGGGGTGCGGATGCCGAATCGACGCTCAGAGAGGTCGCAGACCGGATCCGCGAGCTGGTCGGGCAGGAGTGACGACAACACACAGAGAAGCGCGGGCGCCCGGCGGCCCGCGCTTCTCATCACGCGGCCTCGGATGGCTGTACCTCACCCCGGTCATCCTGGCCATCGGACTGTGGATCTATGGCCCGGCCGTTGCGACGGCCGTGCTGTCCGTCATGGAGTGGAACCTCACAACGCCGCCCGAGGGCTTTGTGGGCATCGACAACCTCGCTCGCCTCGTCACACAACCCGAGTTCGGGCCCGCCATCGGTCAGACGGCTCTCTACGCGCTCGCCTTGCTTCCGTTCTCGACAGTCGTCCCGCTCGTGTTCGCGGTGATGCTGTGGTCGCGGCCGGGGCGCGCGAGCACCGTGTATCGCTCGCTGCTGTTTCTTCCGGTGATGGTCGCACCGGTCGCGGTCGCCGTCTCGTGGCGCTTTCTGCTCAACCCTTTAAACGGGTTCGCGAACGAGGTCATCGGGTGGTTCGGGCTCTCGCCGGTCAACTGGCTGGGCGATCCTGCCCTTGCCCTGCCCGTGATCGTCGTCGTCACGGCGGCTCGCGTCACCGCATTCAACATGTTGCTGTACAGCGCCGCGCTGTCGGGGATCGACCGCAACACGCTCGACGCCGCGCGCATCGATCGCGCGAACCCGGTTCAGATCGGCTGGCACATCGTGATGCCGCAGCTGTTCAGGCCGATAGTGCTTCTCGCGTTTCTCAGTTTCGTGCTCGCCGGTCAGTGGGTGTTCACCAACGTGTCTGTGTTGACGCAGGGAGGCCCCGATGGGGCCACCGACAACGTCTATTACCGCATCTACACTCTGGGGTTCGAGTTCTTCGAGACCGGTATGGCGTCGGCCGCCGCCGTTCTCGTGCTTGTGTTCTTCGCCGCTTCGGGCGCGCTGTGGCTGTTTGTGCGGAGGAGTTCCGATGACGACTGATCGCAGGCGCAGACGCAGGTTCGCCGGCATCAGGGTATGGCATGTCGTGCTCGGCGGGAGTGCTTTCGCGATGTCGTTTCCGGTGCTCTGGGGTGTTGTGTCGTCGTTCAAACCCGCGAACGAGATCTATTCACCGGTTCCGTTCATCCAGAACCCGACCGTCGACAACTATGCCCGGGTGCTGGCGGACTGGCCGGTGGCGCTGCTGGTCGGCAACACGACGGTGATGGCGGCCGGGGTCGCGATCGGTCAGGTGGTGATCGCTGTGCTCGCCGCCTTCGCCCTGGTGCACATCGGGGTCAGGGGAAAGAGAACGCTGATGGCGCTGATGGCGATCTCGCTCGCGGTGCCGCCCCAGGCCTTGATCATCCCGCAGTTCATCGCCACGGCCCGACTCGGGTGGCTGAACACCGAGGCCGGGCTGATCGTGCCGCAGCTCGGATCGAGCGCTCTCGCCGTTCTTCTGCTCGTGCAGCATGTGCAGGCCATTCCGCTCTCTCTCGTCGAAGCGGCACGGATCGACGGCGCCAGGCCCCTGCAGGTCCTCTGGCATGTTGTGCTTCCCGGTCTTCGTCCCGCCATCGCCGCCGTCTTCGTGCTCGTCTTCATCACCACGTGGAACGACTACCTGTGGCCGCTGATCGTGGCGCCCCGAACCGAAGACACAACCGTCCAGATCGGCCTGACCCAATTCATAACGGCAGAGGGGAACGATTACGGCGGTCTGCTCGCTGCCGCGATGCTGACCAGTCTTCCGATCGTGCTCGTGTATCTGGTGGCGTCGAGGCGAATCACAGATGCGTTCCTTCAGGCGGGCCTCAGATGACGGGCACGGGGATGGCACACGTCATCGACACCGTCTGGTGTGATTTCGGCGGAGTGCTCACCCCTCCGATCCCGGCCGCGGTCCGCGCCATCGAAGGAGCGTCAGGTGTGAGCTGGTCCGTGCTGACTGCCGCCGCCGAGAGGGCGGCGGCCGAACAGGGCCTGAGCGGACTGCAGCCGCTCGAGAACGGGGTGATGTCCCAGCGCGACTGGGGAAGGCGGGTCACAGAGCTCCTCCCGGCCGACGAACAGCCTCTGGTGGACCTCGGACGCTTCGGCGACCATTGGTACGCCGGGCGTGAGATCGACACCGCGCTCGTCGGCGAGCTCGAACGATGCGCCGGGGCGGGTATGCGGGTCGGGATGCTCACGAACAGCGTGCGCGAGTGGGAGACGCATCGCGACCGGATGCTGCACGGCGTCACCGTTTTCGAAGCGGTGATCCGATCACACGAACTGGGTTTCGGAAAACCGGATCCGCGTATCTACCGGTATGCGGACGTGCGGCTTCCGCCCGGCCGCGGTGCGGTGCTCATCGATGATTCTCCGGTGAACATCGCGGCGGCACGGGTGCACGGGTGGCATGGTGTGACACATCGGGACACCGCGTCGACGGTCAGAGAGCTCGCTCGGCTCAGGGCGGCGCGTTGTGAAACAGAGGCACGGCTCAATCGTCGCCCTGGACGTCGTCCGGGTGACGTGTGAGGTGCACGATGCTCGCCACAAGACCTCCCCAGACGACGACGATCGAGACGATCAGGAACGTGATGGCTATGGGCGTCATTTCTCTCCCTGTGCAGATGGCGCCTGCGCCGTGCGGGCCTCAGGCGAATCGGGGGTCGCTGCGTCGATGTCGGGATCGAAGTCGTCGACGTCTCTGCTCCAGTGCACAAACGGCATCACCACGGCGACGACAACAAGAAGGGCTATCGTCCCCCACCCGAACACGTTGGTGAACCACGGAGGCATGCCACCGTAGCCCTCGGTGACGAGCGCCGTGATCGTGGAGACGAGCATCCAGATCAGGACGAGCGGCACGAGCACGGCAACGAGTACTCGCCACACGATACCGACCTTGAAACTCGACACCCTGTCGAGATGGTCGCGGAGCTCCGGCAGGCGCCTCACCACCCAGGCGACGAGAATCGTCATCGCGATCGCAGAGGCGACGATGCCGATCTCGTTCGCGAACTTGTCGACGGTGTCGAGCACGTTCAACCCGCTGGTCGTCGAGAACAGAACGATCGAGAGGATCGCCGCCGGGATCCCCATCACGAGAGCGGCGGTCCTCGGTCGCAGGCCGAACTTGTCTTGCACGGAGCCGGAGACAACCTGAAGGATCGACAGCATCGAGGTGAACCCGGCGAGCGTGAGGCAGCTGAAGAAGAGCACACCGAAGAGGGGCCCGCCCGGCATCATCGAGATGATCTGCGGGAACGCGATGAACGAGAGGCTCACACCCGTGATGCCCTCGAGCTCTGCGACGGTTGTGCCGCTCTGCGCAGCCATAAAACCGAGCGCGGCGAACACGCCGATGCCCGCGAGCACCTCGAACGATGAGTTGGCGAACCCGACCACGAGGCCGGACGAGGTGAGGTTGCTCCGCCGTTTCAGGTATGACGAGTAGGTGATCATGATGCCGAAGGCGATCGAGAGTGAGAAGAAGACCTGACTGTAGGCGGCGATCCAGACGCCGGCGTCTGTGAGAGCGGCCCAGTTCGGTGTGAAGAAGGCGTTGAGCCCGTCGAGCGCACCGTCGAGGAACAGCGACCTGATCACCATGATCAGGAACAGCCCGACGAGGAGCGGAAGGAAGATCAGATTGGCCCGCTGGACGCCGCGCTGAATGCCGAGAGCGATGAGCGCGATGGCCACGACCCAGATGATGATCAGCGGGATGAGCACGCCGGGGACGAAGTCGAGTGTCGCCCCCGGCTCGGCGACCTGAACGTAATCGCCGATGAAGAAACCGGCCGGATCGTCACCCCAGGCGAGGTTCACCGAGAACACCGCGTAGCTGAGCGCCCACCCGACGATGACCGCGTAGTACAGCACGATCACGAAGCAGATGGCCGTCTGGAACCATCCGAGGCCTTCCGCCGATCTCTTGAGGCGCCGGAACGCGAGGGGCGGGGTGCCTCTGAACCGGTGGCCGAGCGCGTAGTCGAGAAAGAGGATCGGGATGCCAGCGGTGAGGAGGGCGACGAGGTAGGGGATGAGAAACGCGCCGCCGCCGTTCTCGTATGCGACACCGGGGAAGCGCCAGATGTTGCCGAGCCCGACGGCGGAACCGATGGCCGCCACGATGAACCCCAGGCGGCTCGACCACTGTTCCCTGCCCGGTGAGATCACTTTCGCCACGTCAGTGCCTTTCGAAGGTCGACATTGTCCTCTCGACCACACCATAACCACGTGGGGCACGAAACCGAAGGGTTCCTGAAAACGCGTAGGGTGGAACCGTGCTGCTGGCGATCGACACCTCGACGGGTACCTCTGCTGCGGTTGTGGACCGCGATCGCGGTGTTCTGGCCGAACTGACGTCAGAAGACACGATGCGTCATGCAGAGGTGGTCGGTGCGTTCATCCGTGACGTGATCGCCCAGGCCGGCGTGCGGGCATCCGATCTCTCTGCGGTCGCCTGCGGTATGGGCCCAGGCCCGTTCACGGGTCTTCGGATCGGCATCGCCGCCGCCCGTGTTTTCGCATTCGCCTCGGCCAGACCGCTCGTACCGGTGGTCAGTCACGACGCCATCGCCGCTGCCTGGTATAACGGGTCGCACGCCGGCTCGCTGCTCGTTGTGACGGACGCCAGGAGGCGCGAGGTCTACTGGTCCGGTTATTCCGGCGTCGACGACGCCGGAATCCCTGTTCGCTCCGCGGGCCCCGCACTGGCGAAGCCCGATGACCTCTCAGGCGATCGCGAGAGTGCATACGGCACACGCCTCGACGCACACACGGTATCTGCCGGGGCACTCGGCATGCTGGCAGAGCGGATGCATGCGGCGGGCAGGTCGTTCCAGGCAGACGAACCCGTCTACCTGCGTTCTCCCGACGTCACGATGTCTGCGGGCAAGCGGGTGACGGCGTGACCTGGCGGGTGAGAGAGGCCTGGCCGGAGGACCTCAACGCGATCATGGGGCTCGAGCGTCTGGTGTTCGCGAACGACGCATGGTCGGAAGAGACGATGCGAGGCGAATTGGAATCCGAGCACACGTTCTACGTCGTCGCCTATCCGGTCGGCGACCCCGTCGACATCCAGGGCTACGCCGGACTGATGATGCCGAACGGCGCGAAAGAGGCCGACATCCAGACGGTGGCCGTTGCGCCGGAGGTCAGGCGGATGGGACTCGGGCGTGTGCTCGTGCAGGCCCTCATCAACCGCGCGCGCGATGCGCGAGCCAGGGAGGTCTTTCTCGAGGTGAGGCAGGACAACCCGGCAGCGCAGGCGCTCTATGCCGAACTCGGATTCGAGTCGATCGGGGTGCGACCGGGGTACTACCAGCCGGATGACGTTGATGCCGTGGTCATGAGGCATGCCATTTCTCACGTCGCCCAGGCAGGGGGAGCGGAGTGAACAGGCAGGAGCCCCTTGTGCTCGGAATCGAGACGTCGTGCGACGAGACGGGTGTCGGAATCGTTCGAGGCAGGAGCCTGCTCTCGAATACGATCGCGTCGTCGATGGATGAGCATGCCAGATACGGGGGAGTGGTGCCGGAGGTGGCCGCGCGGGCGCATCTCGAAGCGCTGACCCCCGCCATCCGTGCCGCTGTGGACGAAGCGGGCATCTCGCTCGACGATCTGGATGCCGTCGCCGTGACGAGCGGGCCGGGGCTCTCGGGTGCACTGATGGTCGGGATCGGTGCGGCGAAGGCGCTCTCGGTCGCCCTGGACAAGCCGCTGTATGCCGTGAATCACCTCGTCGGGCACGTGGGGGCAGACATCCTCGACGAGAACGGCGAACCGTTCGAGTACCCGACGATCGCCCTGCTGGTGTCGGGCGGTCACACCTCGCTGCTTCTTGTCCGCGATCTCGTTGACGACGTCGAGTTGTTGGGGGAGACGATCGACGACGCCGCTGGAGAGGCTTTCGACAAGGTCGCCCGGATTCTCGGCATGCCGTACCCGGGCGGGCCGCGCATCGACGAGGCTGCGGCGCGTGGGGATCGCACGGCCATCCGCTTTCCGCGCGGCTTGAGTCTGCCCAAAGACCTGCAGAGGCACCGGTACGACTTCTCGTTCTCTGGGCTCAAGACATCTGTGGCGAGGTGGGTCGAGCGGATGCAGGACGATGGCGAGGTTGTGCCCGTCGCCGACGTCGCGGCGAGTTTTCGCGAGGCCGTCGCAGACGTGCTCATCACGAAGGCTGTCGCGGCGTGCGCTGACTTCGGGGTTCCGCGGCTTCTGCTCGGCGGCGGCGTCGTCGCGAACGCCCGTGTTCGGGAGCTGGCTGCGGAACGGACGCAGGCGGCGGGCATCGCCCTGAGAATTCCTGCGCTGTCGCTGTGCACAGACAACGGTGCCATGATCGCCGAGTTGGCGGCGCAACTCATCATGGCCGGCCACGAGCCGAGCTCGCTCGACTTCGGGGCAGATTCCACACTTCCCGTCACCACAATCCAGGTGCGTTGAGAGTCAACCGCGTACGCTAGCGGTGTGCGCCAGTCGCACAGCTACCAACAGGAGAAGCGATGTCTGATCAGAATGCTCCGCGTGCGGACAAGGACCCGTCCGCGCATCCGCCCCACGGCACGCCGCAGTCCGGCGGCACGCCGCAGTCCGGCGGCACGCCGGATCAGTCGCAGCAGGGTCAGCAGGGTCAGGGGTCGCAGCAGGACGCGCCGCAGGGTCAGCAGCAGGGCGCACAGCCGCCGCAGCAGGGCGCACCGCAGTCGCAGCAGCCTCAGCCGCAGGGTCAGCAGCCGCAGGGCCAGCATCCGCAGCAAGGCCAGCAGTCGCAAGGTCAGCAGCCGCAGGGCCAGTGGCCAGCACCCAACCCGTGGCAACAGGCTCCCCCGCAACAGGCTCAGCAGGCTCAATCGCCGCAGCAGGGTCAGCCACCGCAGCAGCGAGAGTGGCCGCCTGCACCCAGCCAAGGGCAGCAGCCTCTCCAGCAGGGTCAGCCGGCTCAGCCGCCGAGTCCCTCCCAGCCGCGGTGGTCGGAGCAACAACGCCCCGATTTTCCTCAACCGGAGCAACATGACCCGTCGCGGAACCAGCCGTTCGCCCCGCGTTCGCCGGAGCCCAGGCCACCGCAGACAGGTCCGGCACAGCATCAGGAGCCGCAACCCCAATCATTCGTGCCGCCGAGCACACCGGGGTTCGGGCAGCCGCCACAGCCTTACGCGCAGCCGGCGTCCCAGCCCGGTTATACGCAGCCGGCTCCGCAGCCCGGTTATGCGCAGCCGGCTCCGCAGCCCGGTTATGCGCCTCCCCACACGCAACCCTCTGGTCAGGGAGGGTACGCGCAGTCGCCGGTGCAGCCCGGTTATGCGCAGTCGCCGGTGCAGCCCGGCTACGCACAGCAGCCCTACCAGCCGACGCCCAAGCAGCCGAAGCCGCGCAAACCGAAGCTCGGCCTCTGGGCGCTGATCTTCGGTGTGATCGGTGTGATCGGGGGCATCATCTTCGGGTGGACTCTGCCATTCGCGCTCGCCGCGTTCATCATGGGTCTCATTGCACGCAAGCGCGAAGCACCGGCCACGGGCAAGGCGCTCGCCGCGGTGATCACCGGTGCCGTGGGCATCCTGCTCTCGATCGGATGGTTCACCTATAGCCTCATCGTGGTGTTGGGCGGCTGACGCGCCGAGCTGCCTTTTTGACCCGGCCCTGGTGGTGTTTCTCGATAGCCCTAACCGGTGGTCGAGCTTGTCGAGACCTTCTGTGGGTCGAGACTGCCCCGCGGTGGTCGAGCTTGTCGAGACCTTCCGTGGGTCAATCCCACTCCGGTGGTCGAGCGTGTCGAGGCCTCCCGCCGGTCGAGCCCGCTCCCTATCGGTGGTCGAGCTTGTCGAGACCTCCTACCGGTCGAGCCCGCTCCCTATCGGTGGTCGAGCTTGTCGGCACCTCCCGCTGCGCCGGGGTTTTATCGGTGGAGGTAGTGTTTGCGGTTGAGCCAGGCTGGCCCGACCATCCGGGGTTTCCCGTGTGTGAAGTGGATGTTCCATTGGTTGGTGCTGAGGAGTTGGTGGTCTCGGTAGCAGACCATGACTCCGTTGCTGACAGCTGTGGTGCCGTTTTGGGACCATTCGAGGACGTGGTGTGCTTCGAGTAGGTGTGCGGGGATGTTGCAGCC
>NZ_BAAGXA010000011.1:0-70721 GCF_054780075.1 Okibacterium endophyticum
GTGTGCTGGTCATAACACTCAGTGAAGCAGTGACCACTGACACTCACCCTGCCAGAACCCGCGTAAACACGCGGGTTGTGGACACGTTCTTCGAGAAAGTTCGCTGTGCAGAAGATGGGCAGTAAAGCAGGTCTCGACACGCTCGACCACCGCGGGGTGTGGCGGGTTCGTCACGGTGAGGGTCTCGACAGGCTCGACCACCGCGGGGTGTGGCGGGCTCGACACCGTGGGGGTCTCGACAGGCTCGACCACCGGGAGGGGCTCGACGCGGACCGTGTCGAACCCTCCCGGCATGCTCGCTCCGACGGGGGATGTCACCGGAGCGTGGCAATATACCCGGGTCGGGTCGAGTGGCCTGACGGAGAGTAGGGACTTCTATGGATTTCGCATCGATACGGATCATCACGGAAGACGTCGACAGGCTCGCCCGTTTCTATGAGCTCGTCACCGGATCGGTCCCGGACCGACCAGCGCCCGAGTTCGCCGTGTTCCGCACGTCGGCCGGTGCCATCGCGATCGGAAGCACCGCTACGGTCGCGATGCTCGGAGAGCAGGCGCCGAAACCGGGGAAAAACGACTCGATCATCATCGAATTGCATGTGGCCGACGTAGACGCGGAGGTTGCGCGCCTGCGCGACGATCTCGGGGAGATGGTGCTCGAGCCGACCACGATGCCATGGGGAAACCGATCCGCGTTGTTCCGCGACCCAGACGGCAACCTCGTCAACCTGTTTTCGCGCCCCGCTGGCTGAACAGTACGCGAGTCGCCGATGGTGTCCTTATCGCGGCATCCCCACCCTGCCGGGAGCACAGCTGCGGATGACGGTCAAGCCCCTGCCGGGTGCCGACCGGCGAGTCTAACCTGGCACGGAGAAGTACCCGCAAGACCGCGAGACCGCATGAGCAAGGAGACAGGATGCACGTGCAGCGAGGGGCCGCAGACACGAGTTCGCGGAGTGCAACGGTCCGCTCGTGGTTGTTCGCCGCTTCCGCCGCGCTCGGTGCCGCTTCCGCTGCCGCAACAGCCGTGGCGGTCGTGCGCTACCTGTCTCTGCGCACACGCCAGCAGCGGCAGGCGGTTGACGTCAACGCCATCGCATCGCCGAACTACGCACAGGTGCGTATCGCCGGCGCCGGGCGCAAAGACTCCGCCCGCGACGCGTCGCCCGTTCCTCCCGAGAACCCCCACGCTCCTCCCGGACGCTGAGAGAGTGACGGGGAGGGCGTCACGTATCACGGCTCGTTGCGCTCCTCGCTTGTGCGGGAGTGCGAAGAGCTGACGTCTTCGATTCCCGGCCGGGGCTTCGGCGCCAGGTCGTCTGTGGTCCCGGTCTCAGGCTCGGCGGATGCCCGCGCATCGACGGGTCCTCCGTCTGTCGGCCATTCGATCAGATCGACCTCGGTGACCCGCAGTCGCTGGTCGCGCGGAATACGGAATGTGCGCAACTGGCTGGGGCCGAAGTGCGCGTCGATCACGCGACCGACCACCGGCAGGCTGATCTGTGCCGAACCGCTCTCGCCACGTGTCTCGACAGCGCGCACGATCAGGTCGGCGCTGCCGCCGCCATCGGCATCCGCCCGGTCTTCGCTGCCCTTCACGGCGGTGATCATCACCGGCCCGCCGTCGTCGGAGGCGAACGAATGGGCCGGCCCGAGCGCACCGCCGTGCGAGGACTCGAGCATCGCCCGCACCGGGGCCTCGAGCAGGGCGGCTCGACGCGCGGGGTCGACCTCCCGCCAGTCGCCCGCGTGGGGGGCGAGCTCATAGCTGAACCTCTGGATGCCCTGGTCCTGATAGCTGTAGATGCCTTCTGGGTCGAGCAGCCTCGGGTCGTGCCATGCATAAACAGGGCTGCGGGTGGCGGTGATGCCGATGCTCGGGTTGTCGCCGGGCGAGGCGTCGAAACCGTGTTTGTTTGCGGCGATCACCGTCAGGCCGGCCGATCTGCCGTCGATCGTCCCGCTGAGGTCGACCCACGACTGCGCAGGCTCCTCTGATCCGTCTACCGGTCGCTCCAGGTGCCCGAACGGCACCCCGAACGTGGCGTGCGGGTCGTGAAGAGCCGTTGGAAAACGCAGCTTGAGCAGGTGCGCCCGCTCGCGCCAGTCGAGAGTCGCATCGACCCTCAGCACGGCGGAATCGTGGTCGAGCACCAGGTCTTCTGCGAGTGTCGACGCACCCCAGCCGCGCTCGATCCTCACGCGTGCGCGAAGCGGGCCGCTCTCACGCACGACGATGCGCGAGAGCTCCATCGGCGCGCCGGGCCAGGCATACGAGATGACGCGGTGGCCCCAGGTGTCTGTCGGGTCGTCGCAGACCTGGGTGTGCGTCTCGGTCACGACGCCGGCGGCGACATCGATGCCCGTCGTCTTGTCGAGGTACGACCGGATCCACCCTGTCCGCTCATCGAGCTCGATCCGGATCAGATCGTTCTCGAGCACGTGCTCGGTGACCTTGAGCCCGCCGCCGGCAGACGGATGCTCAGGGGGGACCGGGGAGCGGCCCTGACGCATGCGGTACAGACGGTAGCCGAGAGCGGGCACGTCTGACCGAAAGACGAGGGCACCGCGGCTCACGTCGCTTGTGGTCGCCGTCGACTGGGTGTGTTGCATGAGCACGGGGGTGCCGTCGGCGTCGACGACGTGCACGCCGTCTCGGAGGGCGCCGTAGTTGAGCGGCACGTCCGTGCTGACCGGCCACGGATGCTGGTTGAACACCACAACCGGCTGGGTCCCGTCTTCGAAGGGAACGTTGATCTGGCGTGCGATCACGTTGTGCGCCCTCACGGTGATGCGCTTGGCGATCGAGATCGCCTCACCGAGCTGATCTCTGGCATCCTCGTATGCCGGTTCGATCGCAGAGCCGGGCAGAACGTCGTGGAACTGGTTGAAGAGCACCTGTTTCCAGGCCCTCTCGAGCTGTTCCCTCGGATACGCGATGTCGTCGCGCACGGCGGTCACCGCTGCCCAGCGCTCCGCCGAGAGCACTGCATGCTGGGCACGACGCTGCCACGCTTTGATGCCCGAGTGGGCCGAGTAGCAGCCGGCCGCGTGGTGCTGCAGGTCGTCTCGGCGCACCGTGAGCGACTCGAGGAACACCGGGCCGCGCGCGACGACCTCGTCGAGGTATTCACGGGGAGAGGACATCTTCATCCTTCCGAACGAGCCCATTCGGTCGTAGCGGTGGATCGACTCGATGTTCGCCCGGGTCGGCCCGCCGCCGTGGTTTCCGACGCCGTAGAAGATCATGGCGTCTCCCAGGCTCTTGTCGAAGTTGCCGAGCGCCTTGTCTGCCTGACCGTCGACCGATCCTGGTGCGCTGCCGTACTCGAAGGGGATGCGGTAGCCCAGAACACGGCTTCCGTCGGGTGCCTCCCACCAGAACAGGCTCTCGTCGAAGTCGCTCTCGTGGGGGCCGGGCCTCAGGAACAGGTACGAGTCCATGCCCTGCCCGCGCAGGATCTGCGGCAGCATCACGTTGTGGCCGAACGGGTCGACGTTCATGCCGACCGTCGCCGGCTTGCCGAAGCGTGACCGCAGATAGCGCTGGCCGTACAAGCCCTGCCGCACGAAGCTCTCGCCCATGGGCATGTTGCAGTCCGGCTCGACCCACCAGCCGCCGACGTTCACCCATCGCCCGTCTGCCACGCGCTGCCTGATCCGCTCGAACAGCTCGGGGTCGGATTCCTCGACCCAGCTGAGCAGCACCATCTGGTCGCAGGTGAAGACGAAATCCGGATACTCGTCCATCCGCTCGATCGCCGACCAGAACGTGGCCCGTGCCTCTTGGTAGCCTTCCTGCCACGGCCACAGCCACACCGGGTCGAGGTGGGCGTTCCCGATCATGTGCAGTGTGCGATCGGGGGTCGCGAAGGGGCGTGACTCCGGATCGAGAGCGGCAGACTGAACGCCGGCAGGTGCGTTCGCGACGGGAGCCGCCACACGCGCGGACGGATGCCGTCTGGCCGGACGTCGCGCCGGCGCCTTGGCCGGCATCCGTTGTTCTTCTGGTGCCTGTCGTTCTTCTGGTGTCCGTTGTGTGTCTGGGGCCCGGTGTGCGTCGGCCGCGCGATCGGCGGCGGGTGCCTGTCTCTTGTTCGGCATGTTATGCCCCCTCTGCGGCGGCCCAGTCATCGACCATCTCTGAGATCACGTGCAGCATAAAGGTGTGCATCTCCTGTATTCGCGGGGTGTACGTCGACGGCACGAGAAGGGCGACATCCGCTGCGTCGAGCGCCGCGCCGCCGCTTCCGCCCCCGAACAGCACTGTTGTGGCTCCATTCGCCCTGGCCTGGTGCATGGCCTTCACCACGTTGGCCGATGAGCCAGACGTTGTGAAGGCAGCGACCACATCACCGGTTCTGGCGAGTGCCTGCACCTGTCGTGAGAACACGTCGTCATAGGAGTAGTCGTTGGCGATGCAGGTGAGCGTGGTCGGGTCGGTGCTCAGGGTGACGGCGCCGAGCGGGCGCCTGTCGTGTTTGTAGTGACCGATGATCTCGCCGGTGAAGTGCTGGGCGTCTGCAGCGCTCCCCCCGTTGCCGAAGGTGTAGAGCGTCTTGTCGTCGGCGAAGGCGCGGCAGAGCAGCCGGCCGACCTCGTGCACACGCGGCAGGATCGCGTCGACGCCGCGCGCCGTCGCGACGTGGTCGGTGAGCTGATCGCGCATCCAGTCAGCCACCGCTCGCCTGCCTCTGTGCCATGATCGTGCGCGGGGTGACGGATGCCTCGAGCAGGTCGAAGGCGGCGGCTCCGGCTCCGACGACGCAGACCACGTCGCCCAGCGCGGCGCGCTCGATGCGGACCATGCGAGCCGCAGGCGGCATGGCGTCGCGCTTCACGGCCTGTCGTATCGGTGCGAGGAGGAACTCCCCGGAGCGGGTGACTCCCCCGCCGAGCACAACGAGATCCGGCTCCATGATGTTCACGAGGTCCGTGATCGCGACACCGAGCAGTCTCGTCGTCTCGTTCCAGACGTCGAGCGAGAGGCTGTCGCCGCGCTGCGCGGCCGCAGAGACGTCTTCGGCGCGGATCACAGGCAGCGACGCGAGGGAGGAGGAGGAACCCGAGTGCTCCACAGCCTCTCTGGCGCGCTGGGCGATAGAGGTTCCCGAGGCATAGCCCTCGAGGCATCCGCGCCGCCCGCAGAGACACGCGCGGCCTCCCGAACGCACCAGGATGTGGCCGAACTCTCCCCCGTTGCGCGCCGCGCCGCGGTGCAGCTGCCCGTTGATCACGGCACCGCCGCCGATCCCCGTCGACACCGTCAGGTAGAGCATCGTCGACGATCCCCTGCCCGCACCGTATCGATGCTCTGCGAGCGCCGCAGATGTGGCATCGTTCTCAAGGGTGGCAGGAACACCGAATCGGGTCTCGGCCAGGGCTGTGATCGGCACCAGGCTCCACCCGGGCAGGTGCAGGGGACTGATGAGCACACCACGTTGTGCATCGAGCGGACCACCGCACGAGATGCCGACAGCCGCTATCGATTCGAACCCGGAATCCCTGATTGCGCGCTCCCCCATGCGGAAGAGGTGCTCGATCACCGAGTTCGGGCCGTTCTCTCGAGCCGTCGGCTCGACGACGAGGCCGTGAGTGCGGCCATCGGCCGTGACCACGGCGACAGCGAGTTTCGTTCCACCGATGTCGAGCGCGAGCACCGGTTGCCGCTGTGCCGTCATCTGTCCCCCCTGACCTGATGTGTGGGATCGATCCCACACGATCCTACGGGGCGCTCTGCGGTGGGTCAACTGTCTGGGCCGAGCCGGTTCGTCTGTCAGAACGGATGCATCCGTCGGCACCGATGCATCCGTCGGCACCGACGCCCCGCCTCGCTGCGGCACGGTGTTCATCCGGCGCCTAGGCACGTTAAAACGCCTCAAACCGTGCGTTGGCGACGGATAAAACCGTGTGATCGGGCAGCGCAGCCTCAACGACGTCGATGAGAGCCTCTGTGTGCTGCCCGAGCATCAGCGAGCCGATCGTCACGTCGAGGGCGATACGTGCCCTCCGCTCCGCGCCGGCGCCGACCCGCACAGAGAATGACACCTCGCGTTCCTCGCCCGGCTCCAGCTCAACGAGCAACTCGGCGGTGCCGGTGCCAGAGCCGGCGCCTGAGTGGCCGTCAGCAGTCGTCACCGACCACCCGCGCGGCAGAACGGGGCGCATGAGTGCCGTCTCGGTGTGCGGATGCGGGTTGCGCACCGTGGCCGAGAAGGGGATGACCGAGCCGCTCGCTGCGCGTGAGCGGTACGGCATCAGGCGGCTGAGCACCCCGTCTGCCCCGAGGTCGAGCTCGTCGAGCGGCAGGAGAGCCTCGTGCATCTCGATGAGGTCCTCTCCCGCATAGACGAGGTAGTCGAGGTAGCCGTCCTCCACCCAGCGCGGCTCCCAGTGCCCGCTGGCGAGAAGGCCGGGGGCTATGCGCCGATAGAGCTCTGCGCTGGCGAGGTAGTCGGGGATCCTGAAGCGATTGCGGTACTGGTAGTTGAGGATCTCGTGCCGTTCCCCCGGAATGCCGAGGTTCTCTTGCTGATCCCCCGTGAACACGACGGTGACGCCGTCGACGTGCAGCTCGAACGCGGCGGCGAACAGCGTGTGCCCCGGCTGCTCGTGCACCCTGATCGTGTACTCGTTCCAGGTGAACGCCTCGCCGACGGGCAGCACCCGGTCTGAGAGGATCGGCTCGTACCACTGGCACGGAAGGTCGTAGCGCCACGGATCGTCGAGCACGGGGGCGACGTTCGACGGCGACCAGATCTCCGTTCCCTCAACGTCTCGAAGCAGGCTCAGACCCGCGACGTGGTCATCGTGATAGTGCGTCGGCAGTGCGACGGCGATCTTCGACACAGCGAACTGGCGCTTGAGCTGCGGAAGGGATGCCAGCCACGGCCGACGGGCCGCGCGGTCCGATCCTGTGGGCAGGCCCGTGGTCATGTCGTAGCCGTAGTCGATGACGAGCGCTTCGCCCGTCTTCGACAGCAGCACGTACGAGCACGACAGGCTCGAGCGGTTGAGCAGCAGATGCTCCGTCAACCTGACGTAGGGGTTTCTCAGCCGGTCGTGAAGATCCCACGGGTGCCAGCGTTTCGAGTCGACGTGATACTGCATGCGTGCGGCGAGCAACTCGAGCGCACCGGCCGGATCGTCGATGGGGCCGCCGTGCGACGGCAGCAGCAGCGACGGATGCTCGTCTTGCAGCAGGTGGCAGCTGAGAACGATCATCGCCGGCCCCTCGTGCGCCGTGTACGACCACTGGGTCGCCGCGAGCGACCAGACCTTGCCCGGCGCATAGATGAGGTCGCCGGCGAAGGCGATGCGCGAGCCGTCTCGGTCGAGCAGGTAGGTCACAGAGCCGATCGTGTGCCCCGGTGTGGGAACGGTGGTGATCTCGACACCGCCGAAACCCGCGGTGCGGTACTCGGGAACGGTTCCGCTCACCTCGATCGGCTCGAGCAGCGAGAACCGGTCTTGCCTGACGTTGTAGTCGTTGTCGAGCTGCCTGGTGCGCCACATCTCGTCGACGTTCTCGAACAGGTCGACCTCGACGGGGGGCACGTGAACCCGTGCGCCATGCGCTATCGCACGGGGCAGGCCCTGGCCCTGGTCGCGATGGTGATGGGTCATCAGAACGTCGGTGATCCTGGTGATCCCCAGGTCGTCGAGCACATCGAGCGCCAGCCCGGACCCGAAGTCGATGGCGACGGCCGTGCGTTCGCCGTTGTGTTCGGTCGCGATCAGATAGACGTTGCAGGTGTCTCGCACCCGGAAGACCCCGGGTGCGACCTCTGTCGCGACGGATGCCGGTGCGGGTGCCGTCATCGCTGCATCCGTTCTCGGTACGCAGACCAGGTGGCTGCGATCGCCCGCAGGTCGTCTGCGTCGATGTGCTCCCCCGACCTGTCGATCGCCTCGACGTAGTACAACGCGGGCACACCCTTGTCGATCTGCGCCCGCGCGTAGCGCAGCCACTCGGCACGATCGGGCATCGGCCACTGGTCGGTGTCGATGAGGTGATCGGGAAGAACGCGTGTCGCGACCGCGTGCCGCAGCTCGAGCTGATCGACGACCGGAACCGGCTCGCCGACGACATCGAGCTTCGACACGTCGTTCAGTCGCACCATGTCGCACACGTCGGCGAACGAGGGATGCATCGCGTGCGCGATCACGAGGGCATCCGGTTTCGCGGCCTTCGCCGACCTGTGGATCTGTTCGAGCAGGCGATGCAATGCAGCGATTCCCCAGAGGCCGGAGCCCGTGAGGGTCCGGCCGCTCGGCCCGCGCTGGGTGAAGTCGATCTTGAAGCCGTCTGCATCGAGTCCGTCCGGCCCGATCAGCTCGTTGACCACACGGCGCACACGCCCCAGATAGGCCTCGCTGCCGGCATCCGCTGTGACCGGCCTGCCCGTGCGATCCAGCACGCATTCCTCTGCGGCCAGGCCTTCGGGGTCCCAGGCCTTCCACCAGAGCAGCACCCGCTGGCCGTCGCGGTGCCGATCGGCGATCCAGCCCTTGAGGTCGGGCCAGTGATCGGTGTCGACGACGCCGGTGCCGTATTCGGCCTGCCAGCGGTCGTCGATCACGATGGTGCCCGGCACCAGGTCGTTGGCCTTCAGCCGCTCGAGGAACTCGTTGTACACACCCTCGCGGGCGAAGCTCGGCGCCGTTCTGATCACAGCGAGTTCTTCGGCGCCGGACTCCGGAGCTGTGTCGTCGGTGGGAGAGTCATCGTCGCCATGCAGACGGTGGGCCGAGCGCGCGCACTGTGCCCCCCATCCGCAGAAGATCGGTTCCCGCCACCATCCCGCCGGCTCCGGTGCGGCACCGGGGGCACAGCCGGACGCCACGAGGTCGCGGCGATAATCGGTCAGCACCGACCACCCGTCTGCAACGGGTCTGAGCACGATGGTCGGTGACGTCCACTCGCCGTCCACGCGGGTGTGCCCCTCGTAGTCGAGCGTTATGAGAAAGCCGTCTTCGAGCGGTGAGTACCGCATGGCGGTGAAGGTCAGCTCGTGCACCGGGGCACGGAGCCAGAGGCCGAGCCAGTCTCCGGAGGGGACGTCGGTCGCCCCCGTCGCCGGTGACCGCGAGAGCCCGAGGGCGAGCGGAGGGGGTGAGAAGACGGCGTGGAGTCGCCCGGCTGCAGCGTCTCCGACCACCCCGAGAGAGACGGGGGTGCGGGCCGGCCTGACCAGTTGAACGGGCTCGCCGGCGACGGGAGCGAGAACACTCGTGAAGGCCACGCCGGAGCGGAAGGCGCCCGTCGCGCCGCTTGCCAGACTGCCACGACCGCCGAAGAGCGTGACCTCGTCGAGGTCACCGGCTCCGGTGACGTTCACGGACAGCTCGACCGACTCCGGTGTGCACAGCAGCCGGGTCTCGTGCCGTTGCCAGGCAGTGCTGCTGAGCGGAACCGTGACGAGGACGTGTGTTCCGTCGGTAGCGGGCACCTCGGTGATCGTGATCTCACCCACTCCCCACACCTCGTCGGCGTCGGCGAGGGTGCCGACGCCGCTGAGAAGGTTGATCTCCATCCACTCGGTGCCCTCCCAGGCCGTTCCGTTCCACTTCCCGCCGCGGCGGGCGCCCGGGGTGCGCGACCTTCCGTGGAGCACTGCATGAGGTGCAGACGTGCTGCCGGATGGGGAGAGTTCCAGCCGGTACGACTCGGCGTGCACGGTGAGGCGGTCGCCGGCTCGGTCGCCGGGACGGGCTCCAGGGCGGGCTCCAGGGCGGGCTCCGGTGCGCTCCACACGCAGGGCCGGCCGTGTGCGGGTTATGTCGTCGACGGTCATCGTGCACGCTCCGCGTCGTCGTGTGTGGTGCCCATCGTGTTGTCGAGCGCCCTCAGCAGGGCAGCGATTCCGCCTGAGGGCGAGGTGAGCACGGGGGTGCTGACGCGCTGACCGGCAACGGCGTCCACCATCGTCGCCTGCGCGAGCACAACGACATCGGCCTCTGCGCCGGGTTCGAGGATCGCCTGCGCGATGAGCCTGTTGTGCTCGGCCCGATCGCCTGAGGACCTCGCCGCAGCCGCTCCCCGCACAACGTGCGCCTCGATGCGCGTCTGGTCGTCACCGGCCGCGCGTTCGATCAGTCGTGTTGTGGGGCCGAGGGTGGCCTCGAGGGTCGCCAGCACCAGGATGCGACCTGTCCCGTTCCGCCCCAGGCGCACCGCTTCATCCGCCATCGCCGCGTCGACGCGGATGACGGGGACGGATGCCGTTGCCGCCGCTGCTTCGACGGCTTCGCCGATCGACGAGCAGGTGACGAGCACGGCCATCGCCCCGGACGCGGCGAGGTGGGCGACATGTGCGCGCACCGCGCTGTGCACGGCATCCGTCACCCCGGTGTCCACAGCCGTCTGCAACAGCACGGGGTCGGCGATGTGCACGAGTTCGACGTCGGGGCGGGTCGCGGTGATGTCCGTGTGGAAACTGCCCGCGAGGGCGGGGACGGTGTGCAACAGGCCCGCGCGTGCTGTGCTCATGAGAGGCTCCAGGGTCGTGCGTGGGTGTCGACCACGTCGATCAGCGCTTCGAGGCGCGGGACCGCGCGCTCGCGGAGTGCCAGGCGCACGTCTTCGGCGTCCATGCTGCCGTCCGGCGCCATCCCGGTGCCGACGACGTCGCTCCACAGCGCTCGTCCGGCCAGGAATCCGCTTGCGCCGGCACGGCAGGCCGCCTCGACCGCGGAGCGGAACGCCTCTCGCTCGACGCCCTGAGAGAGCACCACCCAGGGGCCGGTGATCGCCCCGGCGAGGCGCTCGCTCGCTCGGCGTTGCTCGTCTGGGGTTCCCGCGCCGGCCAGGGGAACCTGCACTTTGTACAGGCTCTGCCCCAGCGCCGAGAGCTCGCGGGCGGCCTCGTTGATGGCGTCGTCCGCATCCCAGGCGCCCGCATCGAGTTCTTCGGGCGTCGCGCGCACAACAGGCTCGAGCACCGAGAGCAGGCCGCGTTCACGTGCGGCCCCGACGAATGACCTGGCCAGTTCGACCCTCTGCTCGCGGCGATCGTCTCGACGCCAGATGATGAGCAGCTTAAGAGCATCCACACCACGAAGGTCGGTGTCGGGGCCGAGCACCACGTCGTCGAGCGCCGTCTCTTCGACGGGGCCACCGTCGTCCTGCGTCAGGGCGTCTGCCGCGAGGATCAGCCCCGTCGAGTCCCCGAGCATCCCCGCGGAGCGCACTCGATCGAAGCCGTAGTGCCTGTCGATCAGGAAGGCAGAGGCCAGCGGGCCGAGAACGTCGGCGACCACGAGCTTGAACGAGGTGAGCACGTCGTCTGCCGGCCTCCCGGCTCCGACCGCGTCGAACATCGCGCGCAGGCTCTCACGCTGGTCCATCGCCACCATGGCGAGGCCGCCGCCGTCGCGCGCGAGGCGGTCGAGTGTGGCTGTGGGTCTGTTCATCGGGCTCTCTCGCGTGTGCCGGTGTCTGCTGTGGGTTCTCGGTCGTCGTCGGGCGCCCCGCCGGCCCGTGCAGCGTCGACGAACGCGGCGAACATCTCTTCGAGGCGCGCCTTCTCGGCAGCGGCGGGCGAAGACCGTTGTGCATCCGATGGGATGACGTCTGTGACGGATGCCAGGGGCAGCGTCGCGTCTGCCGGCACACGTCCGTTGTGCACCAGGGCGAGCAGGCCTGCAGACGAGGCCACCGTCTGCGTCGCCTCGACGCGAGAGAGAGGCGCGTCGAGCACAAGCGACTTCATCCTGAGCCAGTCCGCGTTGTCGGCCGGTGCTCCCAGTATCCGGATCGCAGAGCGCCCGCCATCGGCGCCCCCGGCATCCGTCACACAGTCTTCGCCGATCAGTGCGCGCTGGGTCTCGTTCATCCAGCGCAGCTGCAGGCACATTCCGACGAGCGTCGCCGTCCAGAGCTCCGCGGTTGTGCAGCGCGAGCTGTGGACGGGACGACCACAGACGTCGACCAGGCGAGCTCTGGCACCGGCATCCGGGTGCGGTGTCTGCCTGCCGGCTGGATACGGCAGCACCATCAGCGCGCCGGGGAGCTCGCCGGCCAGACCGGACGGCACACCGTCTGGGAACCACTTCTCGATCAGAAACCCCGCACCGCTTGTGCCGGCGAGCAGGTTCTCGTGTGTGCCGGACACGGTTCTGGTGAGGCTCATGCCCGCCATCGAGACGGCGAGGCGATCGACCGGACGCTCGAGAACACGGAGAAGAGCCTCACTCGTGCCGAGCGAATCGGCGACCTGGCCGGGTTCGCGCACTCCCGCTCCCCACGCGCCGACCGCATGGTCATGCCCGCAGACGTATACGGGCAGTCCAGGTGCAAGACCTGTGCGCTGTGCGGCTGCGCGGGTGAGGCCGCCCGCCGGCTCACCGGGCTCGGTGACTGTCGCGAGACGGTACGGCGCCAGGCCGACGACCGACAGGAGCCACGGATCGAAGCCGGCGGGAACAGGCTCACCGAAGGCGGGCAGCAGGTAGGCCCCGGTCCGCCCGGCGAGTGTGTGGTCTGTGGCGAGAGTGCCGGTGAGCTCGAGGGCGAGCAGATCGGCGACGCCCGCCCAGTGGGCCATCCGCCGCCAGAGCGCGGGGTCGTCGCGCCGCAGACCGTGCCACACGGCCAGCGGGGCCTTCGGCACCGGCTGCACACCGGTCGCGGCGAAGAACTCTTCTGGCCCGATCTCATCGAAGACCGTGCTGCCGCTCACACCCGCGGTGTGTGCGTCGTTCGGCCGGCGGCGGTTCCAGTGGATGAGGGGTGTGAGCGGCAGGCCGTCCGCGTCGAGTGCGACGCCGGTCTCCGCCATCGAGCTGATCCCGATGGTGACCGGTTGCCCGGACGTGACTGGATCGGTCGGATCGCTGCTGCCGTCTGGGACCTGAACGACGTCGCGGATGGCGTCCATAACCCCGGTGAGCAGATCGGGTGCAGAGGCCGGTGTGGGGAACGAGCGCGTCTCGAGCTCGCGAACCTCCGTGTGCGGCGCGTCGATGCCCGCGTCCCCGACAATCGGCTCGCCGGCATCCGCAGCGATGAGTGCGATCTTGGTGTTGGTGCTGCCGATGTCGATTCCGATGCTGAGAAGCGGGGTCGACGAGCCGTCAGGCCCGCGGAGCGCGCGAGCACGACTCGACGTCGATGTGCCCATGGATCAATTCTGTCCGTTTCTGCACAACAAGGTCAAGTTTTGTTCTTCTATTGACAAACGCGGTCGGGCATCTTTGGATGGAGACGTGCGATACACCGAAGCCCCCGCTCGCCGAGCCGAGCTGCTCCGACGTCTCGAGGTCGCCGGCTACGTGGCATCCGCTCAGCTTGCCGTCGACTTCGGCGTGTCGGAGATGACGATCAGGCGCGACGTGCGTCAGCTGCAGCTCGACGGTCTCGCGCGACGTGTGCCGGGAGGCGCGACACTCGCGGGCGGAACCGGTGTGCCGTTCGACGAGCGCACGAGGGCGAGCACCGCAGACAAACACGCGATCGCCGCCGCCTGCGCTCCGCTCCTCGCCGGAGCGGCCACGATCGCGCTCGATGCCGGCACAACGGTGGCACCTGTCGCAGAGCTGATCGCCGCGGGCACAACAGTCGTCAGTCATTCGGTGCCGGTCATCACCGCGTGCGCCGAGCGCGCAGAGCTCGAACGGATCGACGTCATCGGCGTCGGCGGGGTGTACCAGCCAGACACACGATCGTTCGCCGGCCCGGCCGCGAGCGCGGCCATCGCGGCGCTCTCGTTCGACGTCGCCGTGTTGTCTGCAACGGCGGTCGATGCCGACGGGCTGATGTGCGCGAACATGCTCGATGCCGATATCAAAAAGCAGATGAGCAGCAGTGCGGCAACCACGATCCTGCTCGCAGATCACACGAAGCTCGTCACCCGTGCCCCGATCAGGGTGGCGCCGCTCTCGCTGATCGATGTGCTCGTCACCGACAGTCATGCGCCTGCCGAGCTGCTCGATGTGTTCAGGTCGGCCGGTGTGCGCGTTGTGATCGCAACGGACGTCGTCCTCGCATCCGGATCCGCCCTCGCGGCCCTCTGACTCCCTGATCGGAGGCCTTCCCAGATGATCGGCACAGTTCTTCCGCGACCCCGAGACCTGCGGATCGACGACCCGCACACCGTCGTCTCCCGCGATGTGCTCCTGCACGTGCTCACGGGAGCCGCGAGCGGGAGCGACGCCTGGGCCCTGCTCGCCGATGAGCGCCCGTGGGACCTGCCGTCAGAGGGCTACGTGCTGCGCATCAGCGCTGCCGGCGCTGTCATCGCGGGAGCTGACGACACGGGTGTCTTCAGGGGACGCGCTGTGCTCGAGCAGCTCACCGAGTCGGCCGAGGGCATCCACCCGCTCACCGTCAGGGACTGGCCCGAGCTGCGTCGGCGCGGAGTGGTCGAGGGCTTCTACGGGCCGCCGTGGTCGCACGACGACCGCGTCGACTTCGTGCGGTTCGCCGCCAGGGTCGGACTCAACGAATACGTCTATGCGCCGAAAGACGACCCGTATCATCGCGAGAAGTGGCGTGAGCCGTATCCGGAGCGAGAGCTCGACGAGATCCGGGAGCTGGTGGTCGAGGCCGAGAAGAACCGGGTGGATTTCGTGTATGCGATCTCTCCCGCACTCTCGATGAGGTACTCAGACGATGCCGAGCACACGAGCCTGGCCGCGAAGGCCGGGCAGCTGCTCTCTGCAGGCGTCAGGTCGTTCGCGCTGCTCTTCGACGATGTTCCCGGCGAACTCACCGACGAGGCCGATGTGAGAGCCTTCGGGGCGGATGCCGGTGCCGCCGGGCGCGCGCACGGGCTCGCGTGTGCGCGGTTCTGCGAGGGCTTTCTGCGTGCAGAGGGTGTGCAGACACCGCTGGTCATGTGCCCCACGGACTATGCAGGGTGCACCGACTCACCGTATCGGGCAGGTCTGCGCGAGACCCTTCCGGCAGACGCACTGGTGATGTGGACGGGTTCGGACATCGTTGTGGGAGAGGTCACGAGAGCAGACATCGACGCCGCCGCGGCGAGCTATGCGCGCCGGCTTGTGCTCTGGGACAACTTTCCCGTCAACGACTTCGATCGCAGTCGCCTGTTTCTCGGGCCGCTTCTCGGCCGGACAACAGATCTCGAGGGGTCGGCTCTTGTGGGGATCAGCTCGAACCCGATGGTCGAGGCGACGCCGTCGCACCTCGCGCTCGCCACCGTGGCCGACTGGGCGTGGAATCCGCCGGCCTACGACCCGCAGGACTCGGCTCGGCGCGCACTGCTCGCCGTCGCCGGGCAGCACGCGGGCAGCGTCGCCGAGGTGGTCCGGGTGAGCAGCTCCTGGCCACCGTCCGCGTCGCAGAGCGAACACATCGAACAGCTGGCAGAGGCGGCGCTCGCCGGGGACCAGGACGCGCTCTCCGGTCTGGAGGCGGCGCTCACCCTGCTCGCGCGCGCGGGCGACGGTGGCGAGGTGGACGGTGGCGAGGCCGACGGTGGCGAGGCCGTCGCCACCGATGCGGAGGAGGGCGAAGACGGCGGCCAGGCGGACGCCCTCGATCAGGACAGCACTGAGCACGACGCCGTCGAGCATCCGTTGACCGTCGCCATGCGTCCGTGGCTCGCCGCGGCACGTGACGCCGGTCGCGCCGGAGCACTCGCGTGCGCACTGCTCAGGCACATCGGCGAAGAGCACGAACAGGCGATCGCCGCCGAACGCGACGACGTCGCCGAAGCACAGGCCACGGCCGATGCCCATTACCCGAACGTGCTGCGGTCTGTGCTGCCCGCTTTCGTGCGCCGGGTTCTCGAGCGGGCGGGTGGTGAGCAGGCCGTCTCGGTCCACGCACACCATCGCGTGAGCGTGCTGACGGGCGAGAACAGGGTCCCTGGGGACCGGGACCTGTCCGAACGGCTCACCGCCCGTGGCTTCGACGTGGACCTCGTCGACGCGAGCGACGGCGTGCCCGCGGGCACCGCCACCGATCTGGTCATCGTGACGCCGGGAGCATCCGTCGAAGCGGCATCCGCTGCCGCCGGGCTCGCCGTTCCGCTTCTCGCCTGGGGCCGTCTCGACACGCTCGGCCTGACCACGGAATCCGGCACGCTTCTCGCGCAGGAGACCGTCGAGATCGTGGACCGCTCCCACGCTCTCGCTGCGGGCGTGTCGGGTGTCGTCAGGGTGTACCGAGGACCGGGAACGGTGACCTGGGGTTCGACTGCACCTGACGCATCCGTGATCGCGCGCACGACCGAGCGGGGCCTGCCCGCCATCGCGGTCTACCCGAGCGGCTCCAGACTGCCGGGCGGCCGCGTCGCTCCGGCGGACCGGGTGCTGTTCTTCTTCGGGTCGAACGGGCTGGCGCCGTGGCTCATCGCGCCAGAGGGGCACACGCTGTTCAACGCGGCCGTCGACCTGCTCATCGGAGCCGATGTCGCGCTGAGCCCTGCCTCTCAGTGACCTTTCCGGACAGAGGTGGCCGTCGCAACGAGCACCTCTGTCCGGAAAGGTCACCGAGAGCGGCAAAGCTCATCGAGAGCGGCTGAGGCCCGGCAGCCCCCGCCGTGCCGCGCGTCAGCCCCAGAGGCGCTCGGTGGCGATCGCCGCGCCGGCCGCAAGCGACTCGAGCTTCGCCACCGCGATCTGCGGGTGGATGCGTCCGCCCAGCCCGCAGTCCGTGGACGCGATGACGTTCTCTCGCCCGACGAGTCGCGCGAACCGCTCGATGCGATCGGCGACGAGCTCCGGATGCTCGACGACGTTAGTTGCGTGACCCACCACACCGGGCAGGATCAGCTTGCCCTCGGGAAGAACCGTGTTCTGCCACACCCGCCACTCGTGCTCGTGCCTCGCGTTCGCGGCCTCGAACGAATAGGCCCCCGCGTCGATGGTCAGCATCGTGTCGACGAGGTGCTTCATCTCGAGGTCTGTTGTGTGGGGTCCATGCCAGCTGCCCCAGCACAGGTGAAAGCGGATGCGATCGGCCGGCAGGCCGCGCAGGGCATGGTTGAGCGCCTCGACGCGGATGCGCGTGAACGACAGGTAGTCCTCGACCGACGGCTCTGGGTTGACCTGGTCCCAGTTCTCGGCGATCGAGGGATCGTCGATCTGCACGATCAGCCCCGCGTCGATGATCGCCGTGTACTCCTCGCGCAGTACGTCCGCCCAGGCCCAGATGAACTCTTCTTCTGTGGCGTAGTAGTCGTTGCCGATGCGGCTCGCCGAGCCCGGCGAGAGCGCCGTGATGAAACCCTCGTCGAGGCCGGCGGCGTCGAGACCGGCTTTGAGGTTGCGGATGTCGGTCGCCAAGGCATCCTGCCCCGTGTAGCGCAGCGGGCCGGTGCAGCTGGGGAAGGCTGTCGCATTCTTGCCGAGCGCGATCCCGCTCGTCGGGTCTTGGTACGCCTCGGCGAAACGAGTCCAGTCGCGGCGGTCGGCGAAGCTCGTCAACCGCACCTGCCCGGGTTCGCTGCGCACCGGCGCAGAGAGGATCGGGTTGAAGTCCGTGAGTTCGAGCCCGGCTGTGCGCTGGAACGAGTACGTCCACCACGCGCCGTAGTCGACGGCGCTCGACATGGCCTTGCCGTATTCGCCGTCGCCCGGCACCGTGACGCCGATCGACTTCTGCCTCGCGACGAGGTCGACGACGGCATCCGTCAGCAGCGCCTCGAACGCGGGTGTGCGCGTCAGCGTGAAGCCGTCGTCGCTGAACTCCCTCGCCTCGTTGGCCGCGATCAGTTCAGGCGTTCTGGGCAAACTGCCGGCGTGTGTGGTGAGAATCTGTTCGGTACTGGCGTGCATCGAGAGCTCCTTGAAACGGGAGTCACGCGGACTCCCGGTCGATATCGGAAGATCCGCAGCCGCTGCCACCGCATCCCGGCGAGCGGATGCTCTAAGGGCGAATGGCGGTGGCGCGAGGCTTCGCATAACGCTGCGTACCCGTTCACTCAACCACAGGTCACCCGCTTCCGTCGACTCGTGCCGTCACACCGGGTCACACCGGGTCACACCACGATCTGCGGCCGAAGGCTGTAGATTGGCGCCGTGTCAACGGATCTTACGGTCAAAGACGGGTCACTCCCCGACATCGACTGGGCGTTGGTTCCTCCGGGGATCACGATCGGGGTCTTCGACGCGCCCAGCGGACGACTGGCGACGGCGTCGATGGGCGACCCCCGTCATCCGCGTGTTGTTCTGGTGCCGGGGGTTACCGGCTCGAAAGAGGACTTCTGGTTCATGATGCCGCTGCTCGTCGCGGCCGGATACCACGTGCAGAGCTACGACCTGGCGGGGCAGTATGAATCGGCGGATGCCGGGCCCTGGCTTCTCGATCCCCCTCGCGAGCACTACGACTACGCGTTGTTCGTCGACGACCTGATCGCGTTCCTGCGCGCGGGCGAACCGGCGCACGTGCTCGGCTATTCGTTCGCCGGGATCGTGGCGCAGTGTGTGGTCGAGCGTGAGCCCGAGCTCGTGAGAAGCCTCACCCTGCTCTCCACTCCCCCGCTCTCTGGCCAGTCGTTCCGCGGTGTGAGGATCATCGGCGCGCTGAGCCGCATCGCGTCGCCCGCCGTGATCGCTGCACTGATGAAGTGGGGTGTGGTGAACAACCTGCACCGGGTCACCCCGATGCGGTTGACATTCATCCGCGATCGGTTCCAGCTCACCCGGCACGACTCCCACGTCGATGTGATGCGGCTGATGAAAAACGTTCCGAACTGCGACCGGGCGCTGGCCGAGAGCGGCATCCCGATCGCGATAGCCGTCGGCGACCACGATCTGTGGCCTCTGAGACTGCACCGCCGTTTCGCCCAGAGGATCGGGGCGAGCATCCACGTCTACCGCACGGGCCACAGCCCGTGTGAGACGGCTCCGCATCAGCTTTCGCGTGACCTCATCGCGCTGTGCGAGAAGGCGGCTGAGTCAGGGCCTGAGGTCGAGCGCTGAGGCTGAGCGCTGAGGCTGGGTTCTGAGGCGCGGAGCCTGACGGGTGCGCGGCCTGTTATGCGGAGCCGGGTTGCGCGTCTTGTGCCTGCGCCCGTCGGCGTTGTCTGCGCCTGGCCACCGGCGGATGCGTGCGCACACCGAGGGCGATCGTGGTGGCGGCCCACGCGATGCGCCTGGCGAACCCGGCGAAGGAGTCGAACGGCCGTGCCGAGATGCCCACGGCGAGGTCTCGGTCGTACACCACACGCATGTCGGGCTGAAGGGCGAAGCTGATGTCGAGGTCGTCGTGGACCTCGCGCCTTCGACGGTGCACCGATGTGCGGATGCGTGCCCAGGCATCCGCTGTGATGGTCATATTCGAGCCGAACAGCGGTGGATGCCCGAGCACGAGGCCCATCGACCAGAAATACCCGCCGATGTAGGCGATTCTCGCGATTCTGCGCACAACGGCGTTGCCGCCGTAGAAGTCGCCGGGGCCCGTGAGTGCGGCGATGCCGGGCTGCGCGATGAAGTGCTTCTCGACGCGCTCGAGCCAGTCCGGCGGCGGAACGGAGTCGGCATCGATGCGGGCGAAGAGGTCGCCCGTCGCGCTGTCGAAGCCGGTGGCCGTTGCGGCGAGGATGCCGTGCACCGGCTCGGTGACGACGCGGGCGCCGCCCCGCTGTGCGATCGTGGCGGAGTCGTCGCTCGAGTCGTTGTCGACGACGACGACCTCGTCTGCCCGCCGTGTCTGCGCGGCCAGGGCGTCGAGGCAGCTCTCGAGCATCCTGGCATCGTCGCGCACGGGTATCACAACAGAGATCCGCAGGGGTTCGTGCACGGCATCAGCCTATGGCGCGTGGTGTGCGTGCGGGGGGCGACGTGCCCGGCTCGGCTCACCGCGGAGCCAGACGCGTGTCATCGACCGCGGCACGCGGGGTGGCGTGCGCTTCTCGCGAACGCTGGCGTTCTCTGAATGCCTCTCCGGGTGTGTCACGGTAACGTCGAGTACACCCGACTTCGCGTCGATCCCCTGTTCGCCCTCCCGAGAGAGCCCGGATGCCTGAGAGTCCGATGTCGGCCACGCCGTATGAAGTGCTCGGTGTGCCGTCGTCAGCGAGTGCTGAAGAACTGCGTCGCGCCTACCGGCGCCGGCTTCGAGAGGCCCACCCGGACACCGGGGGAAGCGAAGCCAGGTTCCACGCTGTTCAACTCGCCTGGGAGCGCATCGGCACACCGGAGCTGCGGGCCGCCTATGATCGCGGGTCGGGCGCGGCAGGCGCGGCCGGTGCGACGATGTCGCGTGCGGATGCCTCCGGCGGCCAGAGCACATCGGCGTGGGCAGCACCGTCGTCTGGCGGCGCCTCCGCTCCCGGGCGACGGGACTCGCGGCCGAAGGCCCGCTCATACGGACACCCCGGCGGCTGGCGTCGGGAGCGGTTCCTCACCCTGATGCGCGAGTGGGTCGGTCGTGGTGTTCCGCTCGAGAACCCCTATGACCCCGCGCTCGTGCGCACGGCGCCTCGCGAGATCCGTCACATCCTCGCCGATGCCATCGCCGAAGAGGCGACGGCCACGGCACTCGCCGAGCTCGGCATCGGCTTCACGATCTGGCACGACGTCGCCACAGGGGAACCGGATCAGAAGATCGACCACATCGTGCTCGGCCCGAGCGGGCTGTTCGCGATCCTGTCCGAGGACTACGGCGAGCCCGTTCGTGTGCGTCGCGGCGAACTGATCGGCGACCCCATCGGCGCGTCGAAGCCCATGCACTCCCTCGCCCTCGGGGCTCGTTCGGTCGCGCGGTCGCTCAAGGTGAAGTTCACCGGTCTGCTGATCGTCCTCCCAGACGACGCGCTCGATCTGCCCTTCCAGGTGATCGGCTCCAGTCGCGGTGCGTCGACGGGCGTCGTGCAGCAGTCCCACCTGCCTGCCCTGCTGCGGAACGGGCTGCCGGACTCGCGGCGCACGGGTGGCACCGAGGCCTTCGACGTGCGCACCCGGCTGCAGAACGGCATCCGCTTCGTCTGAGCGGCCTCTGCGCTGAGCGGTCTCTGGGCCGAGCGGTCTCGTCACGCGCTACACCTTTTGCGACGCGCGCCCCTAGCTCGGGTAGCGCGTCACAAAAGGTGTAGCGCGCGGCGAAGTGAGCGGTGCGGGGGATGCGCGGCGACTCAGATGCGGGCTGGCGCATCGGACTCGGCGGGCACATCGGGGGCGGATGCCGCAGGGTCGCCGAGCAGGGCGACGATGCTGCGAACGGCATCCCGCCCCGCGCGAGTCGCCCCGATCGTCGATGCAGAAGGGCCATAGCCGATCAGGTGCAGCCTGGGCTCGGCCGCGACCCGAGTGCCGTTCATCGCGATGCCGCCTCCGGGTTCGCGAAGCCTGAGCGGCGCGAGATGGTCGAGGGCCGCGCGAAACCCGGTGGCCCACAGGATCACGTCCGCGTGCTGCAGGTGGCCGCCGGGCATCCGAATGCCGTCGCGTTCTATCCGCGTGAACATCGGCTGGCGATCGAGCACACCGCGGGCGGCTGCAGCACGTAGCGCCGGCGTCCACACGAGGCCGGTGACAGAGACGACGCTCTGCGGAGGAAGGCCATCGCGCACACGCTGTTCGACGAGCGCGACGGCGTCGTGGCCCGCCTGTGCGTCGAAGTCATCGTCACGCCAGACCGGTTCGCGCCTCGTGACCCAGGTCGTGGTCGTCACCTGCGAGATCTCGTCGAGCAGCTGCACAGCCGAGATCCCTCCGCCGACGACCACCACGTGCTGCCCCGCAAAGTCCTCTGCCGAGCGGTAGTCGGCCACATGAAGCTGACGGCCGGCGAAGTCGAACTGCCCCGGGTAGATCGGCCAGAACGGTTTCGTCCAGGTCCCTGTCGCATTGATGACAGCGCGGGCGGACCAGTCGCCGCGATCGGTCCGCACGAGCAGCCGCTCCGGATCGTCGTCGTGCCGCACCGCCTGCACCGACACGGGTCTGCGAACGCGCAGGTGCTGCTCGGCCTCATAGCGCGCGAAGTAGCGCGGAAGCATGTCTGCGCTCGGCTCGTTCGGGTCGACCTCTGGCTGAGCCATTCCGGGCAGGTCGTGGATGCCGTTGACGGTCGCCATGCGCAGCGAGCGCCAACGGTGCCGCCAGGCCCCTCCGGCGCCCTCTTCTGAGTCGAGCACCACAAAACTCGACGGGCCGGGCTCATCGTGCTCGCCGAGCGGGGTGAACCCCCGCCGTCGCAGGTGGTACGAGGCGGAGAGCCCGGCCTGACCCGCACCGATCACCACAACGTCGACGAGCTCGCCCATGCACACATCGTATGCGCGGCGGTGAACCCGATGTCGCCGCGATCACACCCGATGAGCCCGGATGCGATCGCGATCTCATCGCGATGCGCGGCATGCGGTCGAGGACGCTCTGTCGCGTCGCCTGCCGCCGGTGGTACGGTGCGTGCATGACGGCGTCGTTTGAAGCTTCTGTGTTCACCGCCACGAGTCTCGACGGATACCTCGCTCGTGCAGGAGGATCGCTTGACTGGCTGATGGATCGGGACGTTCCACCCGAGTCCACCGGGTGGAACGCGTTCTTCGAACCGATCGACGCGGTAGTGGTCGGCCGTGCGACGTACGACGCGGCCGCGGGCGTGGAGCCGTGGCCGTTCGCGGGCAAGCGGGTCCTCGTGCTGAGCCATTCCTTCGACGAGCTGCCCCAGCCGAACACGTCGGTGCGTCATGACCTCACCGATATCGTCGAAACCCTCGAGCGCGAGGGTCGCACTCGTGTTTATGTCGACGGCGGCCAGGCGATCACCGAATTTCTGCACGCCGGACTCGTGACGGACATCACTCTGACCGTGGCTCCTGTGCTGATCGGCGGCGGTATCCGGTTGTTCGGGCGGTTGACGAGCGACATCGACCTCACCCTTCTCGAGGTGCGCGATCTCGGTTCGGGCTTCACGCAGTCACGTTATGAGGTCGTGCGCGACTCGGTGTGAGCGGATGCCGCGTCGTCGGCATGCAGAGCGCCGCAACGAGGTGCACAAGCGCGAATCCCACGACCACCAGGAACACGGCGCTCCCGGTGGCCTGCATGGTCAGCGGATCCTGTTCGCCGGTGGCGACGCCAGGGTCGGCGGACAAGATGCTCTTCGCCACAGCTCCGAGCGAGGCCGCTCCGAGCGCCTGGCCGAGAGAGCGGAAGAAGGTCACCATTCCGGTGACCACGCCCCGCTGGTCCCAGGCGACGCTCTCTTGCAACGCGACGAGTCCCGGCACGGTGGTGAGCCCGAAGCCGATTCCCACCAGAGCGGCGAAGCCGGCGACGGTCAGGGCGGACGGATGGGGTGCGAACACCGCGAGTCCGGACCCGCCGACCAGGGTCACGCCGGCACCGAGCACTGTGGTGAACCGCAGACCGATCCTCAGGGAGAGGACTCCGGCGATCGCCGACGACACGGGCAACCCGATCGACATCGCTGCAACGGCGGCTCCCGCCAGAATGGGCGAGGTGCCCGCCGCCACCTGCAGGTAGGTCGGCACGAAAACGGTCAGCCCCACCATGATCGCGCCCATCATCAGGCCGAGCACCGTCATCACGATGATCAGACGGCGCCGGAAGAGCCCGAGCGGGATGATCGGTTCTGCCGCGAAGTGCTGTCGCACCAGGAACGCGACGAGCAGCGCGCCGCCGCCGCTGAAGATGAGCAGGCTCGTCGGTGATGACCACTCCCATGCGTCACCGCCTTCGAGCACACCCAGGATGAGCAGCGAGAGTGAAACGGTGAGCAGAACCGCGCCCGCATAGTCGACCCGGTGTCGTCGACGCTCGAACTGCTCGTGCACGCTCCGGTAGATCAGCCAGGCCGTCAGCGCACCGAGCGGGAGGTTGATCAGAAAGACCAGCCGCCAGGCATCCATCAGCGCGAAAACGCCGCCGATCGCCGGGCCGGCGACAGAGGCTGTCGCCCCGGTGACCGCTATGTAGCGCTGTACTCTGGCACGCTCCATCTTCGTGTAGATGTCGCCGATCACCGTGAGTGCCAGGGGCTGAAGCGACCCGCCGCCGATTCCCTGGACGACGCGGAATGCGATCAGCGACGGCATGTCCCATGCCAGGCCGCACAGCACGGAGCCGATCACGAAAACACACACCCCGAACAGCAGCAGGCGTCTGCGGCCGAGGGTGTCGGCGAGCTTGGAGAACACCGGGACCGTCACGGTCATCGCCACGAGATAGACCGAGAACAACCACGGGAACGACGAGAACCCGCCGATGTCCGCCACGATCGAGGGCACTGCCGTCGAGATGGCGGTCGCTGCGGCGCCCACCAGGAACGTGGCCACGAGCATGGCGAGCAGCGCCGGGCCCCGCGTCGACCGCAGTCCGATCCCGTCAGGCATGCGGCTACAGGATGTCTTCCGGCTGTCTCGAGATCGCCTCGAGGCGCACAGACACGACCGCCGGTGTGCCTGCGGCGACCTGTGCCAAGCCGTTGTGCAGCGCGCCCTCGAGCTCGTCGAACTCCGTCACGGTCACACCCCACGCGTTGCCCGCCGCTGCCGCGATCGCGGGGAAGTCCGCGCTCTGCTGCAGATTCACCCAGTAACGGTCGGTCCGGTCGGCCTGCTCGCCCTGGTGCTGACGCTTCAGGTTGCGCTTCGTCGCGTTCCAGCCGCCGTTGTCGAGGACGACGGTCAGCAGCGGGATTCCGTAGCGGTCGGCGATCCAGTACGTGGACGACGGCACGCTGAAGAAGAACGTGCCGTCGCCGACGATGCTGACCACCGTCCGATCCGCGGAGGCGAGTTTCACACCGAGTGCCCCGCCGCCCGACCAGCCCAGCGACGTGCCGCGGTTGCCGTAGACGGTGCCCGGGTTCTGCCTCGGCAGGTGCTTCCACACGGTCGGCGCCTCAGAGATCGCTTCGTTGATGACGATCGTGTGCTCGTCGACCAGGCCGCTGAGCACACGCGACACGCTGGCCGGCGTGAGGCGCTTCGCGGCGACGTCCTGTCGCGCTGCCGCGCCCCAGGTCTCGCGGGCCTCGCGGCCAGAGGCCGCAGCCGCGGCCGTGCGCCGCGTGCGCTCAGCGTCGGCGATCGCCGGAAGAGGCAGCCGCTCCAGGACCTGGTCGAGCAGCACGCCGCTGTTCGCCCGGATGAAGTGGTCGGCCGGGGCGTACCAGACGAGGATCGACTCCTGGAGCGGATCCTCGTTGATCACATAGATCTTCGTGTCTGTGCGCGGCCGGCCAGAGGCGGCCAGCCAGGGGACATCCGTGTCGAGCGCCACGATGACATCGGCATCCGCGATGAACGGGTGAGGATCGTCGCCGACGTGGAGCGGATGATCGTGGGGAAAACTCAGGACCTCGGCGTTGTACTCCACGATCGCGATGCCGAGCCGCTCGGCGACCTCGACGAGCTTCGCCACCGAGGACTGGGTGCGTCCGAGATAGCTCGTCACGAGCACCGGCGCCCGAGCCGCCGTGAGATCGGCGACGAGTTCGTCGACCAGGTCTGACGGCACCGCCGTCGGTACGACCGGCCGCCACTGGCGCGGCTCCACGTCTGGACGGGGAACGGCCTCGGCGAGCACCTCGCGGGCGCCCGTGAGATAGACCGGGCCTGCGGGGGCGCTCGCCGCCAGTTGCAGGCCCCTGTGCACCAGCTGTGGCACGTTCCTGCCGGTTCGGATGTCGTAGTTCCATTTCACGTACTGGCGCACGATCGCATGCTGGTCCGGGGCATCCTGCAGGTAGTTGATGTGCGTGTTCCTGGTTCCGGGGAGTTCGCCCTCGAGGGTGTACGGGGTGAGGCCGGCGAAGATGAAGACCGGCACCCGAGAGCGCGAGGCGTTGTGCACGGCACCGCCGAGGTTTGCCGTTCCCACGTCTGTGTGGATGAACACGGCCTGCGGTTCGCCTGTCACGGCGGCGTAGCCGTGGGCGGCGCTCAACGCGCTGTACTCGTGGGGGCAGATGATGACCGCCGGAGTCTCGATCCCCCGCTCGCGATCGGCGGCGAGCGCCTCGATGATGGCCGGATGGTCGCTGCCGAAGTTCGCGAAGAGGTACCTGACGCCGGCCTCTCGGAGTGCCTCGACGAGCAGGGCCGCTGCCGAGGCGAGCTCGGCCACTACGCACCGTCCACGGCAGGAAACCGCTGGGCGTCGATGCTGTGGAACTGCAGGTACTCGTCGATCCCGTACGGTGACGCCTCCCAGCCGATTCCGCTCTGCTTCCACCCGCCGAACGGGATCTTCTTTGTGCCGGTCGGCGAAAAGAGGTGGTTGTTCAGGATCGTCATGCCGGCCTCGACGCGGGACGCCACGGCGAGGGCGCGTTCGGTCGAACGGGACCAGACAGACGAGCAGAGCCCGTACTCCGTGTCGTTCGCCATCTCGATCGCCTGCTCCTCGGTGTCATAGCCGATCACCGGCAGGATGGGGCCGAACTGCTCGTCGCGCACCACCTCGTCGTTGTGCTCGGCATCGAGCACCAGCGCGGGCTGCTGGTAGTGACCGTCGCCCCATGACTCGGGGCTCAGCCTGCTGCCGAGCACACGCACGTCGCGCCCCTGCGCGGACGTGCGCTCGAGCAGCCCCTGTATCTTCGCGAGCTGGCCGGCGTTGTTCAGCGGTCCCATCGTGGCCCGTTCGTCGAGCGCATCGCCGACCACGATCCTGCCCACACGCTCGACGAGGCGACTCGTGAACTCTGCAGTGAGCGAACGGGGCACGTAGATCCGTTTCACGGCGAAGCAGACCTGGCCCGCTCGACGGAACGCGGACTCCACGATCCGCTCTGCAGTCACGTCGAGATCGGCGTCGTCGAGCACGATGGCCGGGTCGTTGCCGCCGAGCTCGAAGTGCACACCCGTGAGGGTGTCGGCGGCCTGGCGCATGATGTGACGGGCCGTCTCACCCCCGCCGGTGAACGAGATCTTGCGAACGCGCGGGTGACCGATGATCGCGCTTCCGACCTCACCGCCGCCGTTGACGACGTTCACGACGCCCGGCGGCAGGATCGACGCGGCGATGCGCCCGATCATGGTCACTCCGATGGGCGCGAGGGGCGACGGCTTCAGCACTATCGCGTTGCCGGCCGCAAGCGCCGGCGCGATCTTGTTCGAGGTGAGGATGAGCGGAGCGTTCCACGGCACGATGCAGGCCACCACGCCGAAGGGTTTGCGTTCCACCCGCACGAACTCACCGTTCGGGCCCGATGGATGCCGGTGCGGCGTCAGCTTCTCAACGAGATAGTCGGCCACCTCCCGGAAAGCCGCCGCGGCGCCGATCAGCTCGCGCCGGACGATCGGGCGGATGCTGCCGTTCTCGCGCGCAACCAGGGTGGCGAGCTCTTCTGCCCGCGCGTCGATCTCGTCTGCGATCTTCGCGAACAGCACGATCCGCTCCTCGGCGGATGTCGCCGCCCAGCCGGGTGCCGCGGTGGCCGCCGCGGCGACGGCGGCGTCGACCTGTTCGACGGATCCGTCGACGACGGTGCCGACGCGCTCGCTCAGTCGTCCGGGGTTCACCACCTCGATGACTCGTTCGCCCGGCAGCTCTCGGCCGCCGATCATCTGGCCGAGGTGCACAGGCTCACGCGTGCTTGTCGTGTTCGTCATGTCTCAGACCTTCTGCTCGTGTCGCGCACTTCTACGCATCGTGTGGCATGACGAGCGCCATCAGGCGGTTGCGCAGCCTCAGGAACTCTTCGCTCGAGCGGGTCTCGACCTGTGACCGGACATCGCCGAGGGGGACCTCGACGATCTCTTTCACGACGCTCGGGTTCTTCGACAGCACAACGATCCGGTCGCTCAGATAGATCGCCTCGTCGATGTCGTGTGTGACCAGCACAACGGTGATGCCGAGTTCGCGGCGCACCTTCAGGGTGAGGTCCTCGAGGTCGAACCGGGTCTGCGCATCCACCGAGGCGAACGGCTCGTCCATGAGGAGCAGCTCGGGCTGGTACGACAGCGCACGCGCGATGGCGACACGCTGCTGCATTCCGCCGGACAGCTCCCACGGGTACTTCTTCTCGACGTGACCGAGGCCGACGCTCGACAGGCTCTGGCTCACACGCTCGGCGCGCTCGGCCTTCGGCACGCCGCGGGCCGAGAGCGGCAGGGCAACGTTCTTGCCGTTGGTGAGCCACGGATAGAGGGAACGGCCGTAGTCCTGGAACACGAGCCCGAGCTGCTCCGGCACGCTGTCGAGCGTGCGGCCCTCGAAGGCGACGGTTCCGGCGCTGGCGTCGGCGAGACCCGAGATGCAACGCAGCAACGTGGTCTTGCCGGCGCCGCTCGGGCCGACGATGCAGACGAACTCGCCCTTGCCGACACTGAAGCTGACGTCGTCGATGGCCATGTTCGCCTGGTCGGTGCCTTCGTTGTAGATCTTGCGAAGGCGGTCGACGGCGAGCACGGTCTGTGTTGTGGTGGCGGTCATGGGACTCCTTACGATCCGCCCAGCGCACGCGACCGGTAGTACCAGCGCAGCGCGAGGCGCTCGATGAAAACGAACAGATAGTTGAGTATGGTTCCGATGAGGGCGAGCACCAGGATGCCGGTCCACATCTTTTTGATCGCGAACTCCGCCTGAGCCTGCAGAATGAAGTAACCGATGCCGGACTGCGCAGCCACCATCTCGCTCACGACCATCAGCACGATGCCGACGGTGAGGCTGGCGCGCAGCCCCGCGGCGATCTGCGGTGCCGCACCCGGCAGCACGAGCCTGAAATAGGTGCGCCAGCCACCGAGCCGGAGCGCCTTCGCGGTGTCGAACTTGACGATGTCGATTCCCCGCATCCCGTCGAGGGTGTTCAGCAGGGTTGGCCAGATCGATCCGAGGGCGATCAGCGCGATCTGGCGCATCTCACCGATTCCGAAGATCGCGATCATCGCCGGCAGCAGCGCGGGCGACGGCAGCACATAGAGAAAGTAGACGATCGGGTTCGTCGCCATCCGCAGATACCGCAGGCGCCAGAGCAGCGAACCGCCGATGATGCCGATGAGGGTTCCCGCGGCATAACCGAGAGCCAGGTTCTGCAGGCTGGCGACCGCGTTCGTCCAGGCGCCGAAGACCACCCACTGGTTCCATGTCTCCACGAGGATGTCCGGCAACGGCAGAAAGAAAGGCGATGTGCTTGTGGCCGTGGCGACCCACCAGAGCGCCAAGAGTAGCGCCGGCAGCCACAGCGAGGTCAGCACCCGGAGGATGACCCGCAGCGGTGCCCGAGACTGCCGCGAGCGGGTCGTGGGCACGAGGGTCGTGGTCACGCGGGTCATGCGAGGCCTCCCTTGTTGACGGCGCGGATGTTCCGCTGCGATTCGTGCCAGTGCATAACTCTCTTCTCCATCACGAAGAAGGCGCCGGTGAGCACGAGGCCGATCAGGCCGGCGACGATGATATAGGCGTACATCGTCGGGTAGGCGGCGACGCCCGTGTTCTGGGCGATCAGGATGTTGCGCCCGATGCCCGGCGCGCCGCCGACGATCTCGGCGACCACCGACAGGATGAGCGCCTGCGCCGAGGCGATCCGCATCCCCGTGACGAGGTACGGCGATGCACTCGGGATGCTCACCGTGAAGAACCGTCGCACACCGCGCACGCCGAGGGCTTTTGCGGTGTCGAGCACAACCGGATCCATCGACCTGACGCCGTAGATCACCTGGATGACGAACGGCCAGAACGCTGCGAAGCAGATCAGGAACACCTTCATGGGCATGGTCGACCCCGCCACCAGGATCACCAGCGGCAGGATCGCGATGGCGGGGATCGCCTTGAAGATCTCGATGACCGGTGCCGCACTGCGCTGGGCGAAGTCGTTGAACGCCAGCGCGGTGCCGACGATCATCCCGAGGACCACGGTGATGATCATGCCGATCAGCCAGCCGAGCATCGTCGCGCCGACCGCCGTCCACAGGCGTGGCGTGCCGAGGTCTGACCAGAGCGCGCCCAGTGAGGCCGTCATCGTGGGGAACTGCGTCGGGCTCACCATGCCGGATGCGGTGACGAATTGCCACAGCACCAGCGCGACGAGCACGGTGAGCGAGGGCAGCAGCCAGCTCAGTGCACTGTTGGTGGTCTTGGTCACTGTGCTTCTCCTCTCGCGAACGGTTCGTCTCCGTGCCGGTTTGATCGGGCGGGTGTGCGTCACTGCTCCAATGCGCCCGGCCAAACGACTGTCGACACATCCAGCTCTTCGACCGCGGCGGCCACCGCCTGGTCTTCACTGAACTTCGCGAGGAGCTCTTGGGCCAGCTGGAACGCCTCGAGGTTGAGGTGAGGGTCGCCGCCGATGTTCCAGCGGGCGACCTCGGCCTGCTCCTCGGTTATGTCGAGGCCTTCGACGAGTGTGGCGCGAGCTGCTTCAGGATCTTCGGTCGCGGCTTCGATGGACTCGATCATCGCATCTGAGAATGCCTGAACCGTGTTGGGGTTCTGGTCGATGAACTGCTGCGACGTGTTGAACAGTGTTGTGGCGGTGTTCTGGAACAGCTCGCGGTTGTTGTAGCCGAGCGGCACGCCGCCGGCCTCAAGGGCATCGTTGGCGAATGGCCATTGCATGATCGCGGCATCCACGTCGCCGTTCTCGAGTGCTGCGGCCATCTGCCCGAACGGCAGCTGCACCAGTTCGATCGACTTCGGGTCGATGCCTGCGCGCTCCGCGAGCTCCCACAGGGTGAGCGAGTTGTGCGACGAGAGTCCGATCGTCGCGACCCGCTTGCCCTCGAGTCCGGCCAAGTCGGTGATGCCGGACTCTTTCGACGCGATCGTCATGGTGCCCTCGTCGTCGGGTTTGACCTGGCCCTCGATCGACGTGACAGCACGAATGGGGATGCCGTTGGCGTTCGCGGTGGTGACGTGCACAACCGTGGCGAAGCCGAAGTCGTACTGGCCGCTCGCGATACCCGCGATGATCGCCGCGATGTCGGTCTGTGGCACGATCTCGAGCTCGAGTCCGTGCTCTTCGAAGATGCCGGACTCCATGCCGTAGAACAGAGGAGCGAACTGCGAGGAGGGGTTGATGGCGACCGTGAGGTCGGATTTCTCCGGGCCTCCTTCTTCGCCTCCGTCGCTGCTCCCGCCGGAACAACCGGCCAGGAGCAGGGCCGCTGTCGCTGTGGCTGCGGTGATCGCCAGCCGTCGTGTGGTGAGGAACTTCATTGTCTGCCTCGCTTGCTCTCGTGATTTCAGAGGTGGTGTGGGATCGCCGCGATTGCCCTATAGTCCGAGCAGAGCTGTGACGTTCCCGTGGTAGATCGCTTCGCGGTCGGCATCGGAGAGGATGTCCATCTCTTGCAGGTTGGTGATCGTCGCCCGGGTGTATCCGGGTCCCTTCTCCGGGTCGAACGGGGAGTCCGAGCCGAAGAGGGTGTGATCGACGCCGAAGAACTTGATCGCGGTGCGCATCGCGTCGCCCGCGCCGAAATAGGCGGTATCGACGTAGAACTCCTTGAAGTACTCGATCGGGCGCTTCGTCAACGGGTATCCGGTGATGTCTTCCTGCTGATCCGCGGGAGTGCGCGCACCCAGCTGGTCCCATCCGGGCCCGACACGACCGGCGAAGTGCGGGATCATCGCGCCGCCGTGATGCATCAGGATCTTGATCCCGGGCAGACGCTCGAAGATTCCGGCGAACACGAGTCGCGACATGAACGCGGCCAGGTCGTACTCCCAGCCCAGGGTCCACCAGATCTCGAACTTCGAGCGCTGCTCGGTCTTGTAGTCCGACCAGCTCGAATCCCGGCACGGGTGCACCTGGATCATCTTGTCGCCGCGTTTGGCGACGGCCTCGTAGAACGGAAAGAACCGTTCCTGATCCATCGGACCGCCATGGACGTGGGTGTAGATCTGCACGCCGACCGCGCCGAGCTCATCGAACGCGCGCTCCGCCTCCACGATTGCGGCATCGACGTCATCGAGCGACACCGCGGCGCAGAAACCCGCGAACCGGTCCGGGTGATCCGAGACCAGCTCCGCCATCCCGTCGTTCGCGATCCGCGACAGCTCCGTCGTGCGATCGGCCGGTCCGAGGTCCTCCAACGGCGGTGCCGCGGAATTGATGATCTGACGATAGTCGGGGCCGAACTCGTCCATGAACCGGAACCGGACATCCATATCGACGAGGGCCGGAACCCCGCTCACTCGCTTCTGGATGTTGCGGGCCACCGGGCTGTCATCGATCGCGAACAGACGATCGGCATACGCTCGCGGCAACAAATGACAGAAAGCATCGGTTTTCATCTGGTCCTTTCCCATGACCGCGACTGTGCGGTCTCAGTGACGCGTGGCCAGCCAATCGACAGCGAAGACCCGGTGCAAGAGATCGCGAGGTGAGATTCCGCAGCACGGAATCAGTGAAGGTGCGGTGGGCGAAGCGCGTCTCGTTGTGGTCAGGCGTGCCGGCGCGAAAGATCCTCCCTGATGCCCATCGCGCATTCCCGCAGCTCGATGACCATCTCGCGCACGCGCGTACGGGGAAGACGTGCGCTCGGCGCCGACATCGCGACCGCTGCGATCGTCCGGCCGACCGGATCCTTGAGGGGAACGGCGACGGCACGCAGCGCCGGATCGCTCTCGTTCTGGTTCACGGCATAGCCGCGCATCATCACGAGTGACAACTCCTCGACGAGCTGGGTGAAGGTCTTCGTGCGGGGTGTGAGCTTCTTCAATCCGTTCGGGTACAGCTCGCGCAGCTCCTCACGCGACAGGTTGGCGAGGAGGACCTTGCCGCCGGAGGTCGCGTAGGCAGGCAGGAGGGTGCCGGTCAGGACCTGCGTGCGCACGTGCTGATCGCTTTCGAACCCGGCGATGAACCGCACAGACGGTCCCTGCAGGATGACCAGATTGGCTGTCTCGCCGATGCGTGCGATCAATGCCTTGAGGTGCGGCTCACTGACCTCCCGGAGGTCGAACGAGCTCCTGCTCTGCACTCCGAGTTCGATCAGCGCCGGCCCGGCGCGGTAGGCCTTCGTCACCCGGTCCTGGGTGACGAAGCCCCGCGACATAAGCGTCGTCAGAAGCCGGTGCGCCGTCGATGCCGCCATCCCGAGTTCTCTCGCAGCGACCGTCACACGAAGTTCGGGCTGTGATTGCAGCAGAAGCAGGATGCGCAAGGCGTGATCGACCGACTCGACCGGGTAGCGCGGTCGTTCGTGGGCTTCGCCTACCATAAAGAACCCACAGGCACCGTCGCCTTTCGATGCATCGCGTTGGTGCGCTCGCGGCAGCAGGCTCGCCGCGCCATGACCGAACTCCCGGTGACAGATCCGTGCATGGGTGGCCGCTCCTCTCTGAGGCAAACCACATTCTCTCAGCCCCCGGCTCCGAACGAGCCACGGCATAGGCCGAGATGATGAGCAGCGCCTGGTGACGGTCAGCGCCCGTGCTGATGTCGTCGCGGAGGTCTCGAAGAGGGATGCCTGCGCTGCGGCCGTTCAGCGACTCGTGGGGGACCCGTCGGCAGTCGTGCCGGGCGAGAGGGCACCGTCGACCTTCTCGGCCCGTTTGCCGAGTCCGGGGCCCTGGCCTGGCGCCATGCCGGCCGGCTCGTCCTCCCGCTCGCCTTCTCCCGCGTCATCGGCTCCGGCAGGCGCTGCGTCGTCATCCGGGTCGTTCTTCGACTGCTCGTACGATCCGTCACGAGGCCCCCCGTCCGGAAGCGGTGGCGTCGTCCCTGAGTCGACCTCACTGTCGCCATTCGGCTCAGCGGATGACGCCGGCTGCTCTGCGTCCGGGTGCGAGTCTGACATAAGGCCTCCAAGGGTGCTGTCTCGCCGACGTTACGCCCCGTGGGTGAATTCTCAACCGCACCGATGCCGCACCGATGCCGCATCGGCCTGCGCGTCGGCCTGCGCGTCGGCCTCAGGGGGCATCCCGCCGCACGTCGACGAGTCTCAGGTCTCGCAGCTTCCCGTCTTCTGCGGTCGCCGTCATATAGGTGCAGGTGGGCTGCCGGCGCCGGTCGGTCGGTGAGCCTGGGTTGAGCAGGCGCAGCCCGGATGACGTGGTGGTGTCCCACGGAATGTGGCTGTGCCCGAAAACGAGAACATCCGTGTCGGCGGAGAACTGCGCGTCGCACCGGGCTTCGCGACCGGCCGCCGGTCCGGTCTCGTGCACCATCGAGAAGCGGATGCCCTCGACCCGTGCAGAGGCGATCTCCGGCAGGCGGGCACGCAGGTCTGCACCGTCGTTGTTGCCGAACACGCCGATCAGGCGAGCGGCCCGGTGTTCGAGCACATCGAGGGTTGCGGAGTCCACCCAGTCACCCGCGTGAAAGACCACGTCGGCCTCGTCGATCGCGTGCAGCACCTGTGCGGGGAGCGCCTTCGAGCGTGTGGGAACGTGGGTGTCGGCGAGCAGCAACAGCCGTGACGTCATGCAGACATCCTGCCACCGAGAGAGCTCGGCGCACTCCCTGCTGACAGAATGGGTCGAATGATCGGTGTGCTCGTCGGATTCGCCGTGATCGCAGCGGTGATCGCGATCGGCTATGTCGTCGGGCGCACCCGGATCCTGGGGCCCAGCGGGCAGCACGTGCTGAGCCGCATCGCCTTCTTCGTGCTCTCGCCGTGCCTGCTGTTCACCGTGCTCGCCGACGCCGATGCGCACGATCTCTTCTCGAGTCTGCTTCTCGTCTCTGTCGTCGCGGCAGTCGCCGTGTTCGCGCTCTTCGTTGTGATCTCGCGGGTGTTCTGGCGACGTTCTCTGCCCGAGACCGTCATCGGCTCACTTGCATCCGGATACGTGAACGCGAACAACATCGGTATTCCGGTAGCGGTATATGTTGTGGGTGACGCATCCGTCTCTGCGCCGGTGATTCTGCTTCAGCTCATCGTGTTCGCACCGGTCGCCCTCACGATCCTCGATATTCAGGAGCGCGGGCGCACCTCGTTGGGCAGGGTCGTTCTCCAGCCGTTCCGCAACCCGATCATCGTCGGGTCGCTGCTCGGACTCATTCTCTCGGTGACCGGGATCGCGCTCCCAGACCCGGTTATGGAACCCTTCCGGCTGATCGGCGCCGCAGCGGTTCCGGTTGTGCTCATCTCGTTCGGCATATCGCTTCACGGGCAACGCGTCCTGCGCCCGGGCTCAGGGCGCAAAGACGTGCTGCTCGCGAGCGGACTGAAACTCGTTGTGATGCCCATCGTGGCCTGGGCGTTCGCCTGGTTCGTGCTCGGGATGCGCGACGAGGCGCTCTTCGTGGCCGTTCTGCTCGCCGCTCTGCCGACCGGGCAGAACGTCTTCAACTACGCCCAGCGATACGGCCGGGGCGAGATCCTGGCCCGCGACACGGCACTCGTCACGACCATCGGGTCGATAGGCGCCCTGGTCGTGGTCGCGGCGCTGCTCGCACCCTGACGCCGCAGCCCGTGGAAACGGCAGCTGCAATCGGTGGGAAGGGGCGCTTCAGCTGCGGCAGGAGCAGACGAACCATGGTCGAGCCGGCCGCGCCGTGATCAATCGATCACGGCGCGGCCGACTCAACTCGATTCGGGTCTTCACTCAGACGGGGCCTCTTGCAGAGCCCTCACTTCGATGCGGCTCTGCAGCGCGGCCGATGCCCTGTTCGCCCAGCGCACGGCGGCATCCTCATCGTCGGCTTCGATCACCCAGAATCCGCCGACGTAGGAATCCGCCTCGACGAACGGAGCATCGATCACTTTGGCCTCGTCGGCGGTCGCATCAACTGTCTTGGCCGTCGACGGTGGCTGCAGGCCTCCGGCGAAGAGGAAGGCACCTGCATCTTTGAGGGCTGTGTTGAACTCGTCGACGGCGGCGATGATCGCTTCGAACTCGGCCGGGTCGACGTCCTGCATCGACTCCATGGTCGGTTCCTCTGCGGAGTCGTGCGGAACGGTGAGAAAGTACTGCATGATTCGTCCTTTCGTAGAGGGCCGCTTCTGCGTCCCCGTCACTAAGACGTCGAATGGGAAACATCTCGATCGACATCGGAGAGAGAAATTTTCGAATCATCTCGTTTCGGAGCCTCAACTCACCCGTGCGAAGCCCAACGACGCGCGCCGCCGGCTATGCGGCTCGGTTGAGGGGATTCCGCAACGCGTTGCGGGCGTCTCCATGAACGACGCCGTTGGCGCGAACGGTGGAATCCCTGTCGAGCGTCGCGCCATCGCCGATGCGCGCGTTCGGGCCGATTCGGCTGTGAGTGCCGATCTCGACGCCACTGCCCAGGTATGCCCCTTCGCCGATGTGCACGTTGTCACCGATGAACACCCGATCGCCGAGGTGGGCGTCCCGATCGACCCAGCTGCCGGCGCTCACCCACGAGCCGCGCCCGACATGGGCGCCAGGCTCAATGTATGCCGTTTCGTGGATGTATGCAGACGGGTCGACTTTCGACGTCGCCGAGACCATGCCCCGGCCATTGCCGTGGCGGCGGTACTTCTCGACGGATCCGTCTTGCTGTTCTACCTCCAGATACACTCTGCTCACTACTGCCTCCCTGGTTGCGCGAATTCCACGCAACCAAAGTATTAACAGTGTGCACACCCGGTTGATTCCCGCAGCTGATCAGGTTAGTTTCAGCAACCACCGCGCTGCCGACGCACTCTCAACACGGTCATGCGATCCCGCTGGCGAGGTGGATCACCTGAGGACCCGGTCGGCCCGGAGCCGAATGTCCCTCGGCATCCGAAGAATCGACGGCGGGCATGGTGCGGCGGGCTGGCCCGCCGACGGCAGGCGGTGTCGGATCGCTCGTCTATGTGGTCGGGTCGTCGGGGTTGTTGGTCGGGACGACGACTTCGCCGATGTCGATCACTGTGTAGCAGTCGAACCCGTCGTTGTCTCCGTTGGCGCGCTCGAGCTGCCACCACATGCGACCGAATCGGTCACAGATCAGACCACCGACGTCACCCTCGACCACCGTGTAGAGGATCCGTCCTTCTGAGTCGATCTCCATGGGTCCTTCCTGATAGATCTCGGGATTCGTCACCGCTGAGCTGTGTTCACACTCAGAAGCTTCAGCGAACTCTTCGATTCGTGCACCAGCGAGCGGTTTCATCCGGTACTTAAGCATGGAATGACGCGTGTTTCGGTGCGTTGTCGACGGATGAACGCGGCTGCGGCAGCGAGCCAGCCGCGTTGCCCACAACATGCCACTCGAAGCACTGAGCGTTACCCTCGAGGGGTGACGACCTCTCTGCGCGAACGTCCGGTGCTCGCCCGGGCCGCCTGGCGAGCCCGTGAGAGCACACACGCTGAGCGCGCCGACGGGTTCGCCGCCGCGTGGCGTGAGCGTCAGACGCGTGGGCAGAAGCATCCCGTCGAAGACTTTCTCTTCACGTATTACCCGTACAAACCCGCTGTGTTCAGACGCTGGCATCCGGGTGCGGGCGTTGTGCTGGCGGATGCCGACGAACGCGTCGAGTGGCGCTGGTACCGGCACACAGACGGCGGCGTCATCGTCGACGCCTCGTCGTACCTTTCAGAGCGCGTGGCATCCGTCGAGTTCATCCGCACGCTCCTGACGCGAACGGCGGCCAGGGCCGGGCAGTTCGGATGCTTCGGCCTGCACGAGTGGGCAATGGTCTATCGGCAGGGCGAGCACCGTCACGATGTCGCCCTGCGGCTCTCGCAGAAAGAGACTGACGCTGTCGTCGAGACGCACAACATCACCTGCTCCCACTTCGATGCGTTCCGCTTCTTCACTCCACAGGCCGTTCCGCTGAACCGGCTTTCGCCCTCGCGAGAGAACCAGCAGAGCCTCGAACAGCCCGGATGCCTGCACGCCGGTATGGACGTCTATAAATGGGTCAGCAAGCTCGGGCCGCTCGCGCCGGGGGAGCTGCTTCTCGACGCCTTCGAACTGGCGAGAGACATCCGCTGGCTTGATATGCGCGCATCGCCATATGACATGCGTGAGTGGGGTGCTGAGCCCGTCGCCATCGAGACTCCAGAGGGAAAAGCCGAGTACGTGCGGCAGCAGCGCTGGTTCGCCGAACGGTCCAATGCTCTGCGCGCCCGTGCGGTCGACGCGATCGACCTCGCCCGCCTGCACGGGTAGTCCTCCCCATCCCGCGCTCGTCCGCCCGCGTACCTCAGTAATGTGGGTCATCGGAGGGCAGATTTCCACATGAGTTCGTCGCAGCAGCCGGTGTCCGCGGCCGCGAACCGGCGCATCCGACGTTTTTCGACGGTGAGCTGGGTTCTCGGAACCGTGGTGATGGTGATTGTCGCGTTCACGACATTCACGCAGGTCGGGTGGGACGAGGACCGCGGCGGTCTTGTGGCACTCGGAGGCGGCGGTGGTGGCGATGCGTACCCGTGGGACGCACAGGACCCCGTCGTCGCCGAACGGGGCGACAACGGCACCTGGACGGGCGAGGGAGACAGCGTCATCCGCATCGACCAGGAGCCGGGCGAGAATGTGCCGCTGCTCGTGCGACTCGAGTCCGGAGGCGAAGACGATGTCGTCGACGTCTACATGACCGAGACCGGCGACATCGACGTCGACCTGCCACCGGACGACCGGCCTTGGCCGCGGAACGTCGGATACCTGGCCGAGGGAGAAGAGAGCATCGTGATCCCGCCCGAGGGGACTCTTGAACTCTGGGTGCAGGCAGACGCGCCCTGGGAGCTCTCGCTCGAGCCCGCCGAGCTGCAGACCGTGGACGGCACCGTCGGCGGAGAGGGCAATGCCTACCTGATCTATGAGGGCGATGCGCTCAGCGCCCGCTTCGTGCACAAAGGTGACGGCATCTTCTTTGTGAGCATCTATACCGACACAGACGACGACAGGCCGATCATCGAATCCGGTCGCGTCGATCGGCGGATCTCGTGGGACGAGACATCCGTTGTGATCTTCGCCATCGAGTCAGACGAAGAGGATGGTGCGTGGTCGGTGACCATCGACGAGATCGCGACGGATGATCCGGATGACGAGACGAACCAGACGGATCAGCCCGACTCCGCAACCCCAGAAGACCCGCAGACAGAATCCGGCGCCACGTCGGGTGAAGGGAACGATTAGATGACGTTCGCCCAGACATTCGACCAGGCGCTCAAGGCACGTTTGCCGCTGCTCTACATCGAGACGAGTGAAGAGGTGCGTGTGCTCGACGAGGTGCGCAAGGCGGCATCCGCTCTTCGCACCCCTCGGGGAATGTGGGTCTGGACCTCTGCAACCGGCCTGCTGAAGCCGGACGGCTCGTCGGTGAGCAACACCACCAATCCCACACGCGCCCTCGAACACACACTCACGATCACCGAGAACGCCGTGTTCGTCTTCTGCGATCTGCACGCATACTTCGGCAGCGAGCATCGACCGGGAGAGGCCTCGATCATCCGCAAGGTGCGTGAGACCGTTCTCGAGTTCAGGCACGCGGATGCCGCCCGCGCGATGGTCATCACCGCACCGGTTCGCGTCATCCCGCCCGAGCTCGACAAGGTTACGAGCCTGCTGGACTTTCCCCTGCCGAACCGCACAGAGTTGCGCGAGCTGCTCGACACGATGATCACCAACAACAGCTCGGGCAAAGGCCGCATCACCGTCGATGCGGACGAGCACGACCTCGAGCGGCTCGTGCAGGCCGCGCTCGGCCTGACGATGGCAGAGGCCGAGAACGCATTCGCGAGGGCCATGGTCGACGACGGTGTGTTGAGCGGAGCCGACATCGAGGTCGTGCTCGATGAGAAGCGCCAGACCGTGAGCAAGTCGGGGTTGCTCGAGTTCGTCGAGAGCGACCTCGACCTCGAACAGGTCGGCGGGTTGAACAACATCAAACGCTGGCTGTCACGCAGAGAGGGGGCGTGGCTCGCCGACGCGGAGGCGTTCGGGCTCCCCGCCCCGAAGGGCGTGCTCATCACCGGGGTGCCCGGGTGCGGAAAGTCGCTCACCGCCAAGGCGACGGCGTCGTCGTGGGGTCTGCCGCTCCTGCGCCTCGACATCGGCCGGATCTTCTCCGGGCTCGTCGGCTCGTCTGAACAGAACCTGCGGACCGCGATCGCCACCGCCGAGGCGGTCGCGCCGTGCATCCTCTGGGTCGACGAGATCGAGAAGGGCTTCTCGAACACCACGGGCAACGGCGACTCCGGAACGACTGCTCGTGTCTTCGGATCGTTCCTCACCTGGATGCAAGAGAAGAAGCATCCGGTGTTCGTCGTCGCGACAGCGAACAACATCGACGCTCTTCCGCCCGAGTTCATGCGCAAGGGGCGCTTCGACGAGATCTTCTTCGTCGACCTGCCGACGGCAGTCGAACGGCGCGCGATCTGGTCGATCCAGCTGGCGTCGCGGGCGAAGGGACCGAACGGGCTCAGCCCGCTCGCCGCAGACGCCGCCGTCATCGACCGCCTGGTGCAGGTGAGCGAGAACTATTCGGGCGCCGAGATCGAGCAGGCTGTCGTCGGCGCCCTCTATGAGGCATTCGCCGAGAACCGCACCGTCACCCGTGCCGACCTCGAGCGGGCGGTGTCTGACATGATCCCGCTCGCCGTGACCCAGGCAGAAGACGTGCACGAGATCCGCGAGTGGGCGGCGATCAGGGCCGTGAGGGCCACGGGGAGCGAAGACCTCGATGCCGGAGACCGGGCGGAACAGGTGGATGGCACAGAGTCCGCCACGGTTGTGTCGTCGCACCGCGGCGGACGCACAGTGGACTTCTAGGCCGGAGCAGACGCGATGCCACATAGGAGACGACATGTCTGACAAGAAGAAGCTCATCATCCAGGTCCGCCCAGACGGAAGCGTGCACGCCGAGACGGTGGGGATGTACGGCGAAGAGTGCCTCGACTACATCGTGGCGCTCGAAGACCTGCTCGACGCCGAAGCATCCGAATCGTCGTTCACCGAGGCGTATCACCAGGTTCCCGTGCGCCAGGACGACGTGATCGGGCAGCGCAACTGGGACGGTGCATGATGGGTGCGGTGACCGACGTGACGATCGCTTCGGCTTCGGCTTCGGCTTCGGCTTCGGCTTCGCCCGGGCTCGGTGCTGTGATGCCGGCCAGGCGCCGACGGAGCGAGCTGCGGTGGTCCCGGTTTCTGCCGGCGACCGAGGCCGAGGGCCCTGGAGTTCGCGCGGCGCTGTGGGTGCAGGGGTGCTCGGTGAGGTGCCCCGGGTGCTTCAACCCGCACCTCTGGGCCGAGGCCGGCGGGGCATTAGACGATGCGGATGCCCTTGCGTCGCGTTTCGTCGACGAGACCAGGGCCGCCGGCGCAGAGGGCATCACGCTGCTCGGCGGTGAGCCCTTCGACCAGGCCGATGCGATGGCCGTGATCGCCGAGGCGTTTCGTGCCGCCGGACTGACCGTGATGACCTTCACCGGATACACCTTCTCCAACCTGCGGGAGTGGATGACCTCGCGCGACGACATCCACCGGCTGCTGTCCGCCACGGATCTGCTCGTCGACGGCCCGTATCTGCGCGATCGGCTCGACACCAGGCGCCCCTGGATCGGTTCGACGAACCAGGGCATCCACGCGCTCACCGATGTCTATGCAGACGAGGTGCGGCGTATAGAGGAGCAGGGCTCGCCCGACAGACTCGAGATCCGCATCCGGCCAGACGGACGGGTCGACGTCAACGGGTGGGCAGACGATCTCGCTCTCGAGAACCTGCTCGACGGCCTCGGCCCACGAGCCGACCGCCCGATACGCCGCCCTGCACACGAGGAGCACACACGATGAGCGTGACGATTCTGCTGATACCCGTCGCGCTGGCGGCGGCCGGACTGGTCGGCGGCGTCGGCGTGCGAGGGGCGTTCGCCGCATCGCGCGACGAGGGCGCATCGGCAGCTGCGCCGGAGGAGCCGGTGAGGCTGAGCGTTCGCACGCGCATGAAAGACGAAGGACTGCTCGCCGAGGCACTCCGCGACCTCGGTGCTGTCGACATCGATCTGACGGCTGATGCGCTCGCGGCGGTCGTCGACGGTGTGGCTCTCGACATGGCGAAGACAGTCGACGGCATCTGGGAGGCACACCTCACGGGCGCGGACGGCGGCGATGTCGACGAGGTCACGGCGAGAGACCTGCTCAACCGGCTGGATGCCGCCTATGCCGCGAGAGTGCAGACCGCTGTGGCCGAGCGCATCCGTTCTCGTGCAGAGGCGTCCGGGTTCGAGCTCGTCTCTGAGACGACGGAAGAAGACAGCACGGTGACGATGGTGCTCAATGTGCGTACCGGCGGATAGGGCATGACGAACACCACCGCACGAGACACCAGCGCCGGCCCGACCACGGGATGGATGATCGCGTGGAGCCTCTGGATGCTCCTGGTGCTGATTCCCGGCGGCGTGATGACCTGGGCGGCCTTCCTCGTCATCGGGATCCTCGGTCGCAACACCCGGTGGACGGTGTCGGGAATCGTGTATGCGGTTGTGGCGGTCGTTCTGTCGCTCGAGCTCTGGGAAGCCTGGGACATCGTGCTGTGGGGCGCGTACTACGTGGGGAGCATCATCCATGCGCTGACCGTGAACCCGCGCTGGCTCGCGCTCCAGTGGGGGCGACGCGAGCGCGGTGAGAGTTTTGCGGGTGTTCGCATCGGCTCGGCGGCGGCGAATAGTTCATCGGGTTCACGCGCTGACCGGACGTCGGCTGTGCGCAGGGGCGCACGCTCCGAGAAGCAATCGCAGGCGACGCCGCCGGCCGAGGCAGAGGAGCTCGTGAACGCACCGGGAACCGACAGATCGGATTACCTGTCGGATGCCGTGACGGCAGGTCCGCCTGGTTCCTCTCGTTCGTTGAGAGCGCCGGGCACGTCGCGCACCGCCGCGCGGCCCGCTGAACCCGAGCCGGAACCGATCGACGTGAACACGGCGTCGCAGCGCGAGCTCTCTCGGTTGCCCGGCATGGATCGCCGGTCGGCGAAGGCGGTGGTCAAGGCCAGAACGGAGCGCGGCGGGTTCGCCTCGGTCGAGGACTTCGCGCGAACCGCCGGCCTGCAACCGCACGAGATCGTGCGGTTGCGAGACCTGACGGTGTGCTCGCCGAGACCACGGGCCGCGAGGAGCTTCGGCCGGCGGCTGGACCTCTGACACTGCCCGGCTCCTGTCGGCTCCCGTCGACGCCGGACCGGTGCGGCAGGATCCACGTGCGTCAGCCGCACCGGTGCCGGCTCAGGCGTCGGCGCGATAGACGGTGCGGGCCGTCTCATAGAGCGGTGCCGGCTGCACTGTCGCCCTGATCGACACCTGCACGTGGTCCTCCACCTGGAGCTTCGACGAGGGTGTGTCCTCGCCCCAGACGACAGTCACCTCTGTGCCCGGCTCAGCGAACTCCGGCGACACCACGGCGAGCGACAGGATGGACCGCTCGTTCGACGAGTATCCCGTCCACGTCGACACTCCGACGATCGAGCCGTCTGATTCGACACGGTCGAAGTGGAACGTGTCGTACAACGCCATCGGCAGGTTGAAGAACTTCGCTCCCGGGCCCTTGTGGAAGATGGAGCCGAACGCCTTCTCCGTGTCATCGCCGTTCCACACGAGTGTCACCTTGCGGCGCGTATCCGTTTTGCCGTCGGCCTCCATACGCTCGAGGGCCTCGCGGCCGACGAAGTCGTGGTCGAACGAGACGATACGGCCGTAGTCGAGCTCGTACGGAGTGATGTAGTAGTCCTCGATGTTCTCGGAGTGGAAGCTGCCGCCGAGCGGCGAGATGGTCTCGTATGCGTTGTCGGCGAGCCAGCGGCGGTAGTCGGCCATGCGCTCGCCCGTGTAGATGGCGGGCAGCGGGCGGGGGAGCCACCCCGACTCGAGGGCGTTGGTGTGGTAGGCGCGCGCACCGACCTGCACGAGCCCGTGGGCCTTGCCTGCTTCGAGAAGGGCTCCGTGCACCGCATCGTTGTCCTCCCACGGGCCCCACATCTCATAACCGGGCTCACCCGCCATCCCGTGCCGGAGTGCGCGGACCTCTTTGCCCCCGATGGTGAACCGGGTCATGCCGAAGAACTTCAGGCGCGGCGGCTCCTCGCCGATCGCGTCGCGCATGAGGTCGAGGGCGCCAGGGCCCTGCACCTGGTAGCGGTAGAGCACGGGCTCACCTTTGCGCACGAGCGAGTTGTCGTCTCGCCACACACGCACGTTATAGCCGCCGGTTTCTGCGTGGTAGTGAAGCCAGTTGATCGACGGCGGGATGCCGACCGCCTGGTACTCGTCTTCTTCGAGGTGGAAGAGGATGTTGTCGCCGATGACGTAGCCGTCGTGATTGACGGCCACGAACTGCTTCGCCTTGTCGACGGGAAAGTTCTCGACGCTGTTGACGGCGAGGTCGCTGATCAGCTTGAGGGCGTCCGGCCCCTTGATGTTCAGGTCGGCCATGTGGTGCGACTGGTCGAACAGCACGGCTGTGCGACGCCACGCGAGCTGCTCGTCGCGCCAGTTGGAGAACTCCTGCGCGACACGGGGAACAACTGCAGGAGGGCTCTGCGACTCCCACAGCAGGTTGACGGGGCTTCCGGCTGCGGCAATGGCCTCTTCGAGATTCTTGGGCACGATCTGTTCCTCCTTGAACTGCTTTCTGTCGATGTCGACGGCCTCCAGTCTTGACAGTTCCGTTCAAAAAGGAAAACATGTTTATGCAAGCACACACCCCAGAGAAACTGTGATGACGTCCCTTCCGTTCACTCTCCGACAACTGGAGTACTTCGACGCCATCGCAAGTGAGGGGTCGCTGACCGCCGCGGCAGACCGTTGCCACGTGAGCGCATCGGCTCTCGCTCTCTCGCTCGGAGACCTCGAGCGGCATCTCTCGCTTCAGCTGTTCGTGAGACGCAAGGGAAAGGGGGTGACGCTCACACCGGCCGGCGCGCGGGTGCTGTCGCTGGCGCGACGTCTGCTCGCGGGAGCAGAGGTGCTCGCGGCGGATGCCTGGCAGGCGGCCACGAGTCTGACCGGGCGCTTCAGCGTCGGCGTCTTCTCGACCCTCACTCCCTTCTACCTGCCGAGCATCCTGCAGGATTTTCGCCGCCGCAACCCCGCCCTCGAACTGGACTTCGTTGAGGCATCCGCACCAGAGCTGCACGAGCTTCTTCTGCAGGGGCGTGTGGATGCTGCGCTGATGTACCGCGTCGACGTATCGGACCAGCTGGCCTTCGAGTCCGTGCAGGAGTATCGCCCGTATGTGCTCGTCGCCGACGGGCATCCACTCGCTTCGCGCGGGAGCGCCCGGCTTCGCGACCTGGTCACCGAGCCCCTCATCGTGCTCGATGTGCACCCCACCCGAAAGAACACGGAGTCGATGTTCGCCGCGCTCGGCCTCGAGCCCGCGGTGGGATGCACAACGAGCAGCTACGAGGCCGTGCGCTGCCTGGTGGGGCGCGGGCTGGGCTACGCCGTGTTGTTCCAGAGGCCCGCGTCGCGCTGGACATATGACGGGCACGAGGTGGTCCCGCTCGAGATCACCGACGGTGTGCCCTCGACTCTCGTCGGTTTGGCCCGTCCGTCCGGCGCCATGCGCACCGCGCGTTACAGCGCTCTGTTCGACTTTCTCGTCGCCACCTCGACCTCGACCTCGGACGAAGCAGGTTCCTGAGACCGCCGTTCATCCGTTTCGGACCGACTCACCCCGCATGGGGGTGGATACCGTCCGAAACGGATGAAAGCGGTGGGCCGGCGCGATGGCGGCCGCTCTCGAGTCAGCGGATACGTGTTCCCGTTCGCAACAGGTCCTCTTCGATCAGCCGAGCGGCGCGAAGCACGGAGGGCAGGATGCTGGCGACGATCTCATCCACATCGCCCCGACGGATCGGAGCTGACACATTAACGGCAGCCACCACCCGCCCGGTTGCGTCGCGCAAAGGTGCAGCCACCGACCGCAGCCCTTCTTCGAGCTCTTGATCCACGAGGGCCCAGCCCTGACCTCGCACCTCTTCGAGCGCTTCACGAAGCAACCCGATGTCGGTGATCGTATGAACGGTGAGGGGCTCGGGGTGGACCGACGACAAAAACTCCTCCTGCCGCTCGACCGAGCCGCCACCGAGTATCGCACGTCCCATCGACGTGGCGAAGGCCGGGAACCGGGTCCCCACTCCGATCGCCGCCGACATGATCCGATGGGTCGCGACGCGAGCGACGTAGACGATGTCGAGGCCGTCGAGCACCGCGACGGACGCCGATTCTCCGACTTCCGCGGTGAGACACTCGAGATGCGGCTGAGCGATCTCGGGCAGGGACAGACTTGCGAGATAGGAGTAGCCGAGATCGAGAACGCGTGGCCTGAGCGAGAACTCCCGCCCGTCTGTGCTCATGTATCCGAGTCCGACGAGCGTATGCAGGAACCGGCGAGCGGAGGCACGGCTCAGCCCTGTCTCCTTCGCCACCTCGCTCACGGTGAGCGCGGGGCGACGCGCACCAAAGGCGCGGATGACGGCAAGACCCTTGTCGAGGGACTGCACGAACTCACCGGAGTGCTGCACATCGGGAGCGTCGTTCACAGGTCCTCCTCGTTGGGGTGTCTCCACACGATTGCGCACACGGGCGTTGTGCGCACGCCGCCGCTCCGAGAGAGCAAGAAGTCGAGGACGTACGCACCCTCAGTGGGTGGTCCCGGCCTCCTCGAGCGAGCGAGCACCACGCTTGGCTGCCTGCACCAGCTCATAGACGTGAGTGCGCAGCCGCGCGAACTCGGGCTCGGCCCTCGTCGTCAGCTGATCGCGATCGGCGCCGAGACCGACCCTCACATCCTCGAGCAGAACCGTCGGCCGCGCAGAGAGCACAAGCACGCGCTCTCCGAGGTAGATCGCCTCGTCGATATCGTGTGTGACGAAAACCACTGTCACGCCGAGGCGCTTCCAGAGCGACCGCACGAGGTCTTCGAGCTCGAACCGGGTCTGCGCGTCGACGGCCGCGAATGGCTCGTCCATCAGAAGCACCTGCGGTTCATATGCGGTTGCCCGCGCGATGGCGACTCTCTGTTGCATACCACCGGACAGCTGCCAGGGATACGAACGTCCGACGTCGGCGAGGCCGACGGCCGAGAGGGACTCGGAGACGAGTCTGTGGCGTTCCCCCTTCGGCACACGCTTCTCTTTGAGGGGGAGCTCGACGTTCTGAGCCACTGTCATCCACGGAAAGAGGGATCGACCGTACTCCTGGAGGACGACCGCGAGGCCAGGAGGCGGCCCGGTCACCCTCTCGCCGGCCAGCGAGACGGAACCCGTCGTCGCGGGCAGGAGGCCCGCAAGGCAACGAAGAAGGGTGGTCTTGCCCGCGCCGGACGGGCCGACGACGCACAGGAACTCGCCGGAGCCGACGGAGAAGCTGAGATCGGCGATAGCCTCGACGGGGTCACCGCGCCCGAGGTACACCTTGCCGAGGGAACTCACCTCCAGAGCTGCGCTCTCATTCGTGGTCGAGGGGGTCGATGGACCGGTCAATTTCACGCACCTCCGCGTTGGGATCTCAGATAGCCGTGGTACCACGCCAGAACGCGGTCGGTGATGAGGCGGAAAACGAGAGAGAGCAGAACGCCGAGCACTCCGAGGAGGATCACGCCGCCCCACATCTCCGGGATCGCGAAACTGCGCTGGAACTGCACGATGGCGAACCCCAGTCCATCCTGAGCGGCGAACATCTCACTGATCACCATCAGGATGATCCCGATCGAGAGCCCTTGCCGCGCCCCGGTGACGATCTGCGGGCTCGCTCCAGGGAGGATCATGCGCATAACGCGGGTCCGTCTGCCGAGCCGATAGGAGCGCGCCGTGTCCCTGAGAACAGGATCGAGCGCTCGAACGCCTTCGACGGTGTTGAGGAGTATCGGCCACAGACAGCCCATCGCGATGACAACGATCTTCATCTCGGCTCCGATGCCCAGGAAGAGCATAAAAACAGGCACCATAACGGGTGGGGGAATCGCTCGGAAGAACTCCAGGACCGGCTCGAGGAACGACCGTAGACGCCTGGACGATCCGATCAGGATGCCGAGGACGATGCCGACGACGAGTGCCGCTCCGTATCCTGCGAGCAGACGCAGTATTCCGGGAACCGCATCGCGGACGATGCGCGAGTCGCCGAAGGTCTCCCCGCCGAACCAGGTCTCGCCGAAACGCTCGAAGACCGTCGACAGCGGCGGATTCAGGTAGTTGGTGCTCCCGGCGGAGCCAAACCACCAGAGGGAGATGAGCACGGCCGGCAGCGCGACGATGAGCAGAACGCGACGACCGATGTCAGCGAGGCGTGTCATGCTGCCAGGTCCTCTCGAACCGACGGATGCCAGAAGAGCGTCACTCGTTCAAGAGTGCGTGCGAGCAGGTTCACGAGCACACCGAGCACACCGGCGACGACAACGAACGCATACATCGCGGCAACCGCCCCCGACTCGCGGGCGACGGCCAGTTGTCCGCCGAGACCGTCGAGGCTGATCAGCAGCTCACCCGTCAGCGTGAGAATGAGCGCCACAGAGGCAGCCAGGCGCAGGCCCGTCAGCGCGTAGGGGAGTGTGGTCGGCCAGACAACCGTGCTCGTACGCCGCAACAGGCCGAAACGAAACGACCGCGCCGTGTCCGATGCGACAGGATCGACGTCCTGCGCTCCTGCCAGCACCTGGATGAGCACCTGCCAGAAGCTCGCGTAGACCACGAGCAACAGTGTGGACTCCATTCCCGTGCCGAGAAGGAGCACGGCGACGGGTATAAGCGCCACAGAGGGAACAGGGCGCAGGAATTCGATCGTCGACGCCGTGAGCGCCCTCAGCAGAGGAACGGTTCCGATCAGCATGCCGAGCACCACACCGGCGACGACCGAGATCGACAAGCCGATGATCCAGGTCGCCAACGTCTCGCCGAGAGCGACCCAGAAGTCCGGTGTGGCCATGCGCTGGGCCAGGGCGACGAGAATCTCGGATGCCGGCGGCAGAAAGCGAGGGTCGACGAGGCCGGTGCGCGGCACGAACTCGAGGATGAGGAACAGGGTCGCGACACCGGCGACGCCGAGGACCCATACGGGCGTCGACCTCGCTCCGGTGCTGCGACCCGACACGAGAGGGGTCATGGCAGGAGCTTGTCGATGTCCACCGGCTCGGTGACCAGACCGTACTCGAGTGCAAGGTCGGCGAGGAGCTGCATCGATTCCTCCGAGAGCGAGGTCTCGAAGCGAGGCATCACCATGGCCTCTTTCACGGCCGTGTCGATTGTGGTGTACTCGTCGAGCGCAGCACGCGTCTCTTCGGGGTTCTCCTCCGCGTATTCGAACGAGCGAGACAGTGCCGCCGCGAAGGCGTCAACGGTATCCGGATCCGACGAGAGGAACTGTTCGCTCGTGAAGTACGCCGCGATCATCAGGTCCGGGTCCACTTCCGCATAGTTCCATGAGATGACCCGTGCGCCCTGCTGGAGGGCCATGGTCAGATGAGGCTCGAGAATCCAGGCGGCGTCGACCTGACCCTCTGCGATGGCAGCGGGCATGTCGGGAAAGCCCATTTCGACGAACTCGACAGCCATGGGGTCGCCGCCGGCATCCTCGACGACCTTCCGCACGGTGGAGTCACCGATGTTGTTGAGGGTGTTGACCGCAACGGTATGGCCGGCCAGATCGGCCACGGTGGCGATGTCGGAGTCCTCCGGGACGACAACCGCGGCGAAGTCCTCGCCGACCTGCCCGGTCGAGAAGTTGCCGGGAGCGACCGCCTTCAGCGGCACTCCCTGCTGGGCGGCGAGCAGCAGCGACGTCACATTGCTGAACCCGAACTGGTACTCGTCAGAGACGACAGCCGGCACGATCGCAGCGCCGCCCTGGGCGATCTCGAGCGTGACCTCGAGGCCTTCCTCCTCGAAGAATCCTTGAGAGACGCCGAGATAGATCGGGGCCACATCGACGATCGGGATCACACCGACGGTGACCGGGGTCAGCTCGTCACCCGTGCCCCCATCATCCGGAGACGGGCTCGAACATGCCGACACGGCAAGAGCTGCCACCGTCGCGGCAACGATCACGGATACAGACTTTCGCATGAGGTTCTCCCTTGAACTCTTCTGCACGATGTCTTGGGCGCCGTGTTGCGCGCCTCGTTTTCACCCGCACCCGTCCCGGCAGAACGGGCATCCGTCGAGTCACAAGAGATGGCCGTTGTCCGAACGAGTGTGCTCCCTGTGAACATAGTCGCGCCGGACCTCCCTCTCAATCCCCCCGTTGCAGACATCGCCGATTCGTGACCTGATCGCTATCGCGCGTGCGGCAGGCGAACATCTCGGCGCGTTGACGGGGTGTCGCGAAGCCGGCTGCGCCCTTCGACGGCGGGGACGGTCGTGCACAACTTCGGAGACTCGTCGCCGCAGTGCCGTGATCATGGGTCACGTCAGGGTGAACGCGCTGATGCGGCGCAGTTCTCCGAAGTTGTGCACGCCGTGATCATGCTCGCGTCAGGGCAGCTGTGACCCGGTGTGGCCGCCACGGCCGAATCTGCTCAGGAACGTCTCGACTGCCTCGACGGCTATTGTTTCGAGCTGGCTCTCCGGGTAGCGATTGCCCGCACCCTCGAGGGTGAGCCGATTGAGAGGAGCGGCGAGGGCAAGCCACGTGAACTGTTCGGCGGCCAGGAGCGGGTCGGGCATCACCAGGTCGCCGCGCTCGCCGAGGGCGGTGAACGCCTCTGCGAGCATCAGCTGGTTTCCGTTCCAGCTCCTGGTCACATAATCCGAGGCGACTTCGGGAAAACGGGGCGCTTCGGCAGCGACAAGTGCCCGCATCTGAATGACGGGTGTGCTCAGCACGCCGGCCTGCAGCGACCGCGCGAGTCGCAGAAGGCGCCCCCGGATGTCGGTGTGTTCACGGAGTGCTTCACTGTGCGGACGCATCGCATCGCGCCCCTGATCGACCCAGTCCTTCACCACGGCTGCGAACAGCAGCTCTTTCGAGGCGAATTGCCGATAGAGCGACTGCTTTGAGATGCGCGCCTTCGCCGCGACGGCATCCATTGTGGCTCCCGCGTATCCCAGGGCCAGAAACTCCTGCCGGGCGATGGTGAGCAGTTGCCGGGTGTCGCTTCCGCGTGGGCGGCCTCGGCGCCGAGACTCAAGACGGGACGACATCTCAACTCCTTTTAGTACTTGACAGTCTCTTATTAAGATCGTAATGTCAATTAGTGTACTACTCCGTACTAAATAAAGGAGAAACCGTGCTCGCAGTCGGCATCGGCGTCGCAGTAGTCGCCGCCTTCCTCTTCAGCACCCTGTACTACATCGCTCTCTCTCCACTCGAGCAACAAGCGCTCAAGGGGGCCGCTCCCGAAAGGAGTCCGGCAGTGTGGAAGGCGGTTGTCGAGTTTGCCAGAACCGCCGTGACAGCCGGGGTGTTCGCGTGGATCGCCCTCCAGACAGAGCTGCTCGGGTTCCCCGACTCGCTGTTGCTGGCGATCATCCTCTGGGCCGGGTTCCCGCTCGTTCTGCTGAGCGGATCGATCATCTGGGAGAAGACCGCACCCGCCAGTGCTGCTCTGCACGCCGGCGACTGGCTTCTCAAACTTCTTGTGATCGGCACGTCTGTCGGTCTTCTTCATTGACCATCGAAAGGACACCACCATGAATGCGTCGACACCTCTGAACATCGACTTCACCGCACCGCTCGAACAGAGCGAAGCCGAAGGCGGCTGGACCTACGTCAAACTCAGCAGATCGGCCGAGATCTTTGGCACCCGCGGGCTGGTGAAGGTGTCCGGAACCGTAGACGGCGTTCCCTTCAGGAGCTCGTTCATGGCGCTCGGCGACGGAACCCACAAACTCCCGGTGAAGGCCGAACTGCGCAAGGCGATCGGCAAGACCGTGGGCGACGAGGTGACCGTGCACCTCGACCAGCGCCTCAACGGGAGTGCTGCCTCGTGATCGCCGACTGTGGCATCCGTGCCGCGTTCATCCGGCGCTTAAGCACGCATTCGGCCGACATAACATGCTTAAGCGCCGGATGAATCCAGCTGAATCGCGCATAGCGTGCGTTAGTGACGGATGAACGCGCACGACGTGATCACGCGACGGAGCGTCGGGAGCGAATCGCCCGATCGACGACGGCCGTGACGAACGCGCCGAGCGCATAGGCGACCATGTCGAGCGGGACGAACGTGCTGCCGAGGATCAGCCGCGCCGGAGGGAACGCCGCCCCCAACGTCGCCGGCAGCGGAGTCAGCTGCAGCAGCTCGACGAGTGCGCAAGCCCCGAAAGCGATGAGCGCGACCGCCAGGGCACGGGCGCGAGGGGCGATCAGCGCGATGATGAGATAAACGAGCGCCGCATAGAGGGCTCCGCCCGCGATGTCGCCGGCGAGTCCCGGGATGACGAAGCGTGAGATGAGTCCGGCGACGATGACGCACACGGCGGCGGCGGCGAGAAGAAGACGGCGACGAACGGTGGGGCGTGACGCACGCGCAGGGGCGTGAGCGGATGGTGTGGGCACAGTTCACGGTATCGGCGCCGGCTTATCGGTCGCTGTGCCCGGTCCGCATGGCGCATGGCGCGACCCGGCCCCCGCCGTGACCCGCCACGTCACGCGATCGAGAGCGCCGTTCCGTCGAGGATGTCGTGTTCGCTCGTCACGACAGCGGTGAGCGGTCTGCCCGCTGCGCTCGCGGCATCCGCCACGCGTCGCACCACGTCACCCCAGACCACGGCGCCTGCGGCGATCACGTCGACCCGACCGGGATGCAGGTACGGCAGTGCGGCGCGTGCGTCGCGGGGCATACGGGCGAGGTCGTCGCACGCGGCGAGCACCCGTTCGACCGACAGCGCCGCCCCGTGGATCGCCCCTGGGTCGTAGCGCTCGAGGCGCAGGGCGTGTGCCGTCACCGTGGTGATCGTGCCGGCGACACCGACCAGAACGGATGCCTCGCCGAGGCCGACGTGCTCGCTCGCCACGTCGAGGGCGGCATCCGTGTCGCGCCGGATGCCGTCGATCGCCGCCGCGTCGAGCGGATCGCCCGTGACGTGGCGCTCGGTCATGCGCACCGAGCCGATGTCCATCGAGTGTGAGGCCGTCGGCTGCCGCACACCGAGAACGAGCTCGGTGGATCCGCCGCCGAGGTCCACGACGAGTGTCGCCGCCTCGCCTGTCGGCGCGATCGCGCTGAGCGCACCGCGGAACGAGAGGGCTGCTTCTTCTGCCCCGTCGATCACCTCGGGTTCAACGCCGAGGATCTGCCGGACCTGGCCGATGAACTCGTCGCGGTTGGAGGCATCCCTCGTCGCCGAGGTGGCGACGAATCTTGTGCGCGTGACGTTGTGCTCCCGGCAGAGGTCCGCGTAGCGCCCGGTGGTCTCGATGGTTCTGGCCAGTGCCTCTGGGGCGAACCTGCCGGTTCGATCGACGCCCTGGCCGAGGCGCACGATCTCGAGAGTCCGCACGACATCGGTGAGGGACTCGCCGTCGGTGTCTGCGATCAGCAGGCGCAGCGAGTTGGTTCCGCAGTCGAACGCGGCGACACGGGTCATGGAACTCCAGACGTGGTGGCGGACGGTACGAGCGTATCCCGGCTGCCGCCACTCCGTCTGTGACGCGCTGTCCGAGAGCGGGGCGAGCGGCGAGAGCGGGGCGCGCGCCACAAGTGGAGTAGCGCCTGACGGCCGCGGTAGATGTTCGGGTCCGTGCGATGTCTGTGTGACAGGATCGACTGCGTGAAAACCCTCGAGACCGAAAGACTTGTGCTGCGCACCTGGGAGCCAGGCGATGCCGATTTCGTCTTCGACCTGAACTCGCGGTGGGAGGTCAGGAGGTTTCTCGGAACCACTCCCTCTGTTATGCAGGAGCGTGACGAGGCCGTGAAGCTGATCGAGAGATGGAGTGCGCTCGAGCACCCCGTTCACCACATCTGGGCGATCACCCGCCAAGACGATGACGGGCTGCTCGGAGCTCTTCTGCTCAAGCCGATCCCGGCATCCGGAACCGACGGTGCGCCCTCTGGCGACACGGAGATCGGCTGGCACCTGCATCCGGATGCCTGGGGTCACGGATACGCGTCAGAGGCGGCCGCGCGCGTGCTCACATACGCGTTCGACAAGGGCCTCGACCGCGTTGTTGCCGTGACGAACCCCGAGAACACCGCATCGCAGGCCGTGTGTCTTCGGATCGGCATGACCCACCTCGGCCGGAGTGACATCTATTACGACACGGTCTGCGAGCTGTTCGAGGCGCGGCGTTCGCTCCCGGCTCAGGAGCAGCCGCGGGGCTGACGTTGACACCACCGGTCTGACATCCGTCCGGTCGTGCTGTGGGTTCGACGAGGTCGCCGAGCCCGCGACAGATGGAGGCCGGGCGCCACCGATCACAGCGGCGTGTGGTCGCGGCGTGTGGTCTGGGACCCGAGAATCGATCAGGATCGAAGAAGCACACGACGAACCTCGCCATCTAGCCTCGGTACTGGTGCGCGGCACAGCGCCCGGTCACCGACAAGAGCCACGAAGGAGCGACCACTATGGCACAGGCAGACACGTCCCGAGGACTGAGCAAAGAGGAGCGCGATGCAGTCAAACAGCGTGCGAAGGAGCTTCGCGAGCAAGAGAAGGCGGGCAAGAATCGAGCGGCCGGCGAGAAATCGGTCCTCGACGCCATCGCGGCGCTGGAGCCCGAAGACAAGGTGCTCGCCGAAGGGCTCCATAGGGTCGTCACCGAGATAGCGCCGGATCTCGTGCCCAAGACCTACTACGGCATGCCGGGTTATGCGAACGCCGAGGGCAAGATCGTCGTCTTCATTCAACCGGCCAAGAAGTTCAAGACGCGCTACGCGACCATCGGGTTCGAAGACAAGGCCAACCTCGATGACGGCGACATCTGGGCGGTGGGCTTCGCGGTGCGCAACTGGACGCCGGCCGTCGAGAAGAGGATCACCGAGCTCGTCCGCACGGCCGTCGGCCGATAGCCGTTGCTCACGACGGAGCGACGGTCGGCTCAGCCACGCGCCGTTTCACGCGGCGCGGTGGCTGAGCAGCCGGATGAGGTCTAGCAGCCGACGAACTCCTCGGCGGAGGCCCACCCGGTGTTGGCGAGCCCGCGCAGCCCGTCGATCGCGGGGACGTGCTCCCGTTGCGACGCTTTTCGGTCGTAGAGGACGGCGGTATGCATAACAGCGGGTAAAGAAGGCATGGCACCACCCTCGGCGTCAGACATCACGCCGACGTCGCCGTTATGTCCCGATGGCGTCGCAAGAGCGGCCAGGTGGGTGTTCGCCTAGCGCAGCTCCCGCACAGACGGCGAGTCGAGCATGGCCGTCAGGACATGCCTGAGCGTCGCCCGGTCGTCGCCCGAAAGACCGCGCGTGAGCACCTCGTCGACGCGCGCGACGCGGGGGAGCAGCGCCGCCAGCTCGCTCTCGCCGAGTGCCGTGAGGTGCAGAACATTGCGGCGCTTGTCCGCACCGTCGCGGATGCGTTCGATGAGCCCACGGCGTTCAAGCCTGGCGACGATGTCGGCGATGGTCGAGCGGTCGAGGTCGAGCCGCTCGACCAGGTGCTGCTGGCTCGCGCCGGGTGTGCTCGAGAGCACGTTGAGCACGCCGAACTGAACGCTCGTGACCTCTGCCGAGACCTCGCGCTGCCAGGCCGCCACGTGCGCCTGCTGGGCGCGGCGGATGAGGTAGCCGGTGTATTCGGAGACGTCGTGCGGTTCCATCATGCTGATTGTCGCAGAGCCAGTGGAGATCAGAGCCAGCGCGGGGCCGGCGGCGCGCTTTCGCCTGTGGCGGTCACCACACCCTCGCTCCCGCGGCCGGTCGCCCAGCGGGCGAGGGCCGCCGCTGTGCCGCGCAGCACGATCGGCTCCGTTCCGCGCGTTGAGTCGACGCCGGCCGCCGCGGAGAGTGCGGGCCGGTCGATGGCCTCGAGCCGGAACAGCGGCAATCCCTCGGCCTCGCGGCGCCTCTCCCAGACGCCGAGCACGTCGTTTGTGAGAGCATCGAGCAGCTGAGGCGGAAAGTCTTCGAAGCGGGCACCGTTGCCGAGGTCGACGGCGTGGATCCACACTTCACGGGTCCGCATCCAGACCGTCTCAGACACGGGCACGGTGCGGCCCTGGGCGGTGCGCACCTGATTCGACCACGCGGCATCCGGCAGATCGCGCCATTCCACGGTGAGGTGGATGGCGGCGTGGTCAGAGAGATTGCGCAGCGCCTGCACCGGCAACGTGGCCGAGAACTCGATCTCTTCGTTGCGTTGCTCCGGTGAGGTGTACATCGGCGTCTCGACGCCCGTCGCAGCCCACTCGATCAGCCGTGTCAGCGCACGGGCGTTCAGGCCGACGTGGGCGATGAGGTGTCGCCGGTCCCAGCCGTCCAGCAGCGACGGCGCGTCGATATCGGCATCGGCCAGTTCGTTGAGCTTGCGCGAATAGAACGCCTGGCCGCGTCTCGCGAGCAGCAGCCCCGCCGTGATCGCGGGATCGGTGACGAGGTCGGTGCGGGCAACCACCGTCAGCCTTCCAGGCGCACCGGGTTGCGCAGGGTTCCGATGCCCTCGATCACCGTTGTGAGGGTGGCTCCGTCGCCGAGGTAGCGCGGGGGTTTGCGGGCGTGCCCGACGCCGCCCGGGGTGCCGCTCGCGATCACGTCGCCCGGGTTGAGGGTGACGATCTGCGAGATGTACGACACCAGTGCTGCCGGATCGAACACCAGGTCGTCGGTGTTCGAGTGCTGCATGACCTCGTCGTCGACCTCGGTGCGGATGTCGGTGTCGACGCCGTACTCATCGGGAGTCACGAGCACCGGCCCGAAGGGGGTCGTGGCCTCGAAGGTCTTGCCCTGGAACCACTCGGGAGTGCGGTACTGATAGTCGCGCATGGTGACGTCGTTCAGCACCGAATAGCCGGCGATCGCCTCTGCGGCCTGCTCTGGGGTGAGGCGGCGGGCCCTGCGTCCGATCACAACGGCGAGCTCGGCCTCCCAGTCGACCGCCTGCGAGGCGTACGCGGGCAGCACGATCGGGTCGTACGGGCCGATCAGCGCCTCGGGGTACTTGGCGAACAGGGTCGGGAACTCCGGCAGCTCGCGGCCCATCTCGAGGATGTGGTTGCGGTAGTTCAGGCCGACGCACACGATCTTGGAGGGCGCGGGCACGACGGGAGCCCACTGCTCGTCTGCGATCCCCTCGAGCGGATGCTCGCGACCGGCGGCAGCGGCAGCCAGGTCGCGCCAACGGGGATCGGCGAGGAGTGCTCCGACGTCGGAGAAGCCCTCGATCGAGGTCGCGGTGGTCTCGTCGACGCGCACGGCGACGGTGGATTCGGGGGTGCGAAGGGTGGCGAGTCTCATGGCGGTGTTCTCTGGCTTTCTATGGGGCGGAGGGCACGAAGGTGCGGGCGAAGTCGAGGCGGTCCATGATGGGCCCGTCGGTGAAGCGGAACAGGTCGAACTGTGTGTCGGCGTGCAGCTCCCAGGGCACCCAGCTCGGCACCACAAAAAGGTCGCCGGTCTCGAGCTTCGTCTCGACACCGCCGAGCACAACCGTTCCGCTGCCCTCGAACACCTGCCAGACTGCCGATCCGACCTCGTGTGTCGCCGGGGTCGACGCGCCCGCACGCAGCCGGTGGAATTCACACCGGATGGTGGACATCACGTCACCACCGGTCGTGGGATTGGTGTAGCGGATCGCCGCGTGGCCCTGGGAGAGCGTCGCTGGGAAACCCTCGTCCTCGAGCTTCAGCTGCTCGGTGAGCGCGGCGTCGGTGTGCTCCCAGCGATAGGCGCTGAGCGGGGAGGAGGTCTTGTTCTCGAGCACCGACATCGGGCGGAGCCCGGGATGCGCCCAGAGGCGCTCCGACCGCGACACCGCCGGTGAGGCCTCGTCGGTCACCCTCTCGGATCCGAACTCGAAGAAGCCCACGTCCATCTGGCTCGAGAAGGGGATGTCGAGGCCGTCGATCCAGGCCATCGGATTCTCGGTGTCGTTGTGGTGGCCGTGAAAGTTCCAGCCGGGGGTGAGCAGCAGGTCACCCCGGCGCATCGCCACGGGATCGCCGTTCACCACCGTCCAGACGCCCTCGCCCTCGACCACAAAGCGGAAGGCGTTCTGCGAGTGGCGGTGCTCTGGGGCGGTCTCGTGCCCGCCGAGATACTGGATGGCGCACCACAACGTGGGGGTGGCGTACCCGGTGCCGGGAAGGCCGGGATTGGTGAGGCCAACGGCGCGGCGCTCGCCCCCGCGCCCGACGGGCACGAGCTCACCGGAGCGCTGGGCGATGTCGAAGAGGGTCTTCCACCGCCACACGTGCGGCACCGCCCGCGGGGCAGGGGTCATGGGCATGAGGTCGTCGCGCTGGGTCCAGAGGGGCGCCATGTCGTTCGCGGCGAAGTCGCGGTAGAGCTGTTCGAGCTCGGGGGTGTCTGCCGATCCGTCCATCTGCTGCACTGCAGGTCCTCTCATCGGTGCGACCTTCCGGTCGTCCATATAATCAGTACCCCAACTATATAGCACGCTCGCTCACGGGCACACCCTCATCGGCTCGGCAGGGCGACGCAGGTCGTCGCTGTGCTCCGAAACCGCGCGAAAGCTCCGTTGAGGGGTCATGCGCTCGTGGCGGCGGCGTCGCCGTGCTCGCGGGTAGGATCGAGAGAGATGACGACACCGGGAGAGCCACTGTGGCGGCGTGCACTCGTTCTCGGCGGCATCGTGCTGCTCGCCCTGAACATGCGTACGCCGATCGTCGCCGTGTCGGCAGTGCTGGATCGTGTGGTCGCCGATCTCTCGCTGAGTGCCGCGACCGCCGGGCTGCTCACGGCGATCCCCGTGCTCGCGTTCTCGGTCGCGACACCGTTCCTCGCCATGGGCTTGCGCCGCGTCGGACCGGACGCCGCCGTGCTCGTCACGCTCATCGGAATCACAGCGGGAACAGTGCTGCGTTCGAGCGGAGGCGCGTTCTCACTGCTCGCCGGCACCATCGTCATCGGGGTGTCGATAGCGCTGGGCAACATTCTTGTGCCGGTGCTCATCCGCCGCAATTTTCCCGTGCAGCGACGAGCGGGCCTGACCGGTCTCTACACGGCAGCACTCAACCTGGGCAGTGTGCTCTCGCTCGTCGCGACGGTGCCCGTCGCCGACGCGCTCGGCTGGGGCGCATCGCTGAACGTGTGGATCGGGTTCGCCCTGCTCGCCGCCATCGTCTGGGTGGTGGCGGTCGGGTGGCGCCGTGCTCTGCGGCCCAGACCCATCTCGGATGCCATCATCACGGCGACAGGGTCCCTGAGGGTTCCGCTCGGGTCGGTCCCGGCGCAGACGCGTCGGCGGATCGTGATGCTCTCCATCGCCTTCGCTGCGCAGTCCTTCTCGTACTACGGCCTCACCGCCTGGCTTCCCCAGATCCTCGGAGCGCTCACCGGCGCCGATTCGACGACCGCGGCGGCCGGGTCTGCGCCGTTTCAAGTCTTCGCCGTGGTGAGTGCGCTGACGGTGGGCCCGTTGTCGCAGCGCCTGCGATACGTGTCGATCGTCGGCGGGTTGGCCCTGTGCTGGCTTATGGTTCCGCTCGGTCTTCTGCTCGCACCGGACCTGTGGCCCGTGTGGATCAGCTTCGGTGGTCTGGGGCAGGGCGGTGTGTTCACCCTGGTGCTGATCGTGCTCGTGCAGGTCGGTCGCAGTGACGAAGAGGTCGGTCGTTTCTCGGCGATCGTGCAAGGCACCGGATACGCGGTCGCGGCGACGGGGCCAACGGCGATCGGGCTGCTTCACGACGCGACCGGCGGCTGGATCGCCAGCCTCATCGCCCTGCTGATCGCAGTGGTGGTGCTCTCGGGCTTCGCGATGGCCGGTTCTGCTCGGCTGCGGTATCGACGAAACTGACCCGGGCTCGCTGAGCGCCCGGGCGCTGCCGCACCGCTGACGCACCGCCGCCCGCTGTACGGTATCCCCATGAGCGAGCACACGTCACCGGGCGCGACCGAGCGCAGAAACGAGCGCGCGAGCGCGGGCGCCAGCATCGGCGTTATGCTCCCGCGCGACCTTCCGATCACCAGGTTCATCGAGTTCGCGATGCGCAGTGAAGAGCTCGGGTTCGACGAGATCTGGGTCGTCGAGGACTGTTTCTTCCGCGGGGGCATCGCCCAGGCCGCGACGGTGCTTGCGGTGACCAAGCGCATCCGTGTGGGGGTCGGCATCGTCCCGGCCGCAGTCCGGAATCCCGCCTTCACAGCCCTCGAGGCCGCGACGCTCGCCGAGCTGCACCCCGGGCGCATCGACTTCGGCATCGGGCACGGCGTGACGTCGTGGATGCAGCAGGTCGGGGCATGGCCCTCGAGCCCCCTCACCGTGCTCGATGAGACGCTCAGCGCCGTGCGCCGCATTCTGGCCGGTGAGGTGACGGATGCCGACGGGCGCTATGTGCACCTGAGCAACGTGCAGCTCGAGTCGCCTCCCGCGCAGGTTCCCCCGGTGCTGGCGGGTGTGCGTGGTCCCAAGTCACTCGCCGTCGCCGGGCGCTCGGCAGACGGCACGATCCTCGCCGAGCCTGTCACCCCCGAGTACCTGCGAGCGGCCATCCGCAGCATCGCTGCCGTCGGGCCGCACCGGGTCGTCGCCTACAACGTCGCCGCCGTGAATGACGACCCGGCCGAGGTGCGCGATACAGTTCGTCCGGCACTCGAGTGGATCGGCGAGCCCGAGAACTCTGCGCACATCAGCCCGTTGCCGTTCGCGGGCGAGCTCGCCGAGCTGCGGGCCGAGTGTGCGACGCGTGAGGAGTTCGCCCGTCGTCTGCCGGGTGAATGGGTCGACCGCCTCGCGGTGGTGGGCTCCGCGGACGACGCGCGCCGCAGCATCCGCACCCTGCACGAGGCCGGGGCCGACTCGGTTGTGCTGATTCCCGCGGGGCCGGATGCCACGACTGCGCTCGAATCGCTCGCCCGCGTTCTATGAGCGGATTGCGCCGGCTGTACACAACGACGGAGTTCATCGTTCAGAACGCCAAGCCCGCGCGTAATGGCCTCGTTCCGGGTCAGATCTCCGAAGTTGTGCACCCATACTCGTTGTCCGGGGGCTCACGGCGACGCTGGTCGAACGGTGTAAACGCCGTCAACATATCAGCTCCTCGCTGCGCTTCGCCAGACCGGTGCTTCGCCCGGCACCCTCTCGACGGCGCCGCCGCCCCGGCATACACTCGGCAGTGATGTCTGCGGACGGACGCCGGGTGCGGAGAGGACGACATGACAACAGTTGCCGAGAACATCGTTTCCACCCTCGAGGCCAGTGGCGTGAGGCGGGTGTACGGGATCCCGGGGGATTCGCTCAACGGCTTCACGGATGCATTGCGCACCACCAAGGCGATCGACTGGGTCCACGTGCGGCACGAAGAAGCCGCAGCCTTCGCGGCGGCGGCCGAGGCGGGCCTCACCGGTGAGCTCGCGGTCTGTGCCGGCAGCTGCGGGCCTGGCAACCTGCACCTCATCAACGGGTTGTGCGACGCGCAGCGCTCCCGGGTGCCCGTGCTGGCGATCGCTGCCCACATCCCCAGTGACGAGATCGGCAGCGGCTACTTTCAAGAGACGCACCCGCAAGACCTGTTCCGCGAGTGCAGCGTCTATGTCGAGCACGTGTCGACGCCTGAGCAGATGCCGCGGATCCTGCGCATCGCCATGCGCACCGCCATCGAGAAGCGCGGTGTCGCGGTGATCGTGCTGCCCGGCGACGTCGCTCTCAGCGACATTCCCGACAACCGGGTCGAGAACATCAGACCGACCGTCTCGAGCGTGGTGCCAGGCGAGGCCGAATTGGCCGAGGCATCCGCCCTGCTGAACAAGGCGTCGAAGGTGACGATCCTCGCCGGAGCGGGCGCGGAGGGCGCGCACGACGAGCTGGTTGCGCTCGCCGAGGTGCTCAAGGCGCCGATCGTGCACACGCTGCGCAGCAAGGAGCACGTCGAGTACGACAACCCCTATGACGTGGGGATGACCGGGCTGCTCGGGTTCGCATCCGGCTATCGGGCGATGGAGGCGTGTGACACGCTGCTGATGCTCGGCACCGATTTTCCGTACCAGCAGTTCTATCCACCGAAGGCGAAGCGGATCCAGGTCGACGTTCGCGGAGAGAACCTGGGACGAAGGACACCTCTCGATCTCGGGCTCGTCGGCGGGGTCGCAGAGACGATCAAGGCGCTGCTGCCGAACCTCACCGTCAAGAAGAAGCGTGGGCACCTCGACGACATGGTCGAGCACTATGCCAAGACACGCAGGCAGCTCGACGGGCTGGCGACGCCGAGCCGCGGAAAGGCGGCGATCCACCCGCAGTACCTCGCCCGCCTGATCGACGAGGTCGCGAGCGATGACGCGGTCATGATCCCGGATGTCGGCTCGCCTGTCGTGTGGGCCGCCCGCTACCTGACGATGAACGGCAGGCGGCGTATGATCGGGTCGTTCACACACGGGTCGATGGCGAACGCGCTCACACACGCCATCGGCGCGCAGTCCGCTTTTCCCGGCCGGCAGGTCATCGCGATGTCCGGCGACGGAGGCCTGGCGATGTTGATGGGTGAACTCATCACCCTCACGCAGAACAAGCTGCCGGTGAAGATCGTTGTATTCAACAACTCGTCGCTGAACTTCGTTGAGCTCGAGATGAAGGCCGCAGGTTTCGTGACCTATGCCACCGACCTCGAGAACCCGAACTTCGCAGCCGTCGCCGAAGCACTCGGCATCCACGGTGTGCGCGTCGAGAAGTCGGGTGACCTCAAGGGGGCGCTCGCCGAAGCGTTTGCGCACAACGGACCGGCGCTCATCGAGGTGATGACCGAACGGCAGGAGCTGTCGATGCCCCCCTCGATCACCTCGCAGCAGGTGAAGGGGTTCGCGCTCTATGCCATCCGCACCGTGATGTCGGGGCGCGGCGATGAGCTGATCGACCTGGCGCGCACCAACGCGAGGCAGATTCTGTAGCGCAGGTGGTGAGAACGCACGTGCGCGTTCTCGTCACGGTCTCGAGGGGACGACGATCTCGACACCCGCCACGCGCAGCGCATCGGTGATCTCGTCGGGCGGCATACGATCCGTGATGAAATAGTCGGCCCGATCGAGTTCGCTCACCAGCGCGAAAAGCCGTCGATTGAACTTCGAGGAATCGGCGAGCACAGCGACGCGTGTGGCCTTCGTCATCATCTCGGACATCATGGCCGCGTCGCCGAGGTTGCTCGTGGAATAGCCGCTCTCGGCCGATACCGCACCGACCGCGATGAACGCGATGTCGCACTGCAGATCGATCTCGTTGCCGGCGTTCACCTGCAGGGTGACGGGGCCCGTCGTCGCCTGTGTGACCGAACGCGCTGAGCCGCCGAAGACATAGAGGTCACGAAAGGCCTTCGGCGAGATCTCAGCCGGGATCCGCAGGTTGTTCGTCGCGATCGTCAGCTCACGATGGTTGCGCAGTGCGCGCGCCACGGCGAGTGTCGTTGTGCCCGCGTTCAGCATGATCACCTGGCCGTCTGAGACCAGGCCGGCAGCCAGCTCGGCGATCCGCTCCTTCTCCTCCGTCTGCATACGCAGCCGCACGTCGAGGCCACGATCGTTGCGAGGGGAGGCGACGCTGCTGACCGCTCCGCCGTGTGTGCGCACGAGCACGCCCTCTGCGTCGAGCTGGTCGAGATCGCGCCGGATCGTGTCGATCGACACACCGTATCGCTCGGCGAGTTTGGCCACGGTGACCTGTCCGCTCGACGAGACGTACTCCGCCAGATCAGCGCGCCGGCCGGCCGGCAGGTGTCGGCGGTCTGCAGGTGGAGGCGCGGCCATATGGCACTTTCTAGCACATCGCCGGACTGTTTGCATGTTTCGGGGGCTGTTTGTCGCAGATGCGCGCACATAACGGCGCGTGATCTTCAGGGAGGATTCACCGGATAGGGGCGCCCTTTGTCACCAGATGCGCATTGACGCACCTTCGCTTCTCGGTTACGATCACAAAAGCGCATTGGAGCGCACATAACAGCGTAATACAGCAAATCTCAGAATGGAGAATCATGAGCAACGAAGCTCACGGTCGCCGCCGGGCACTCCGGATCCTCGGTGCAGCGGCCGCAGTGTCCGGTCTGCTGGCAACCGCGGGATGCAGCGCGGGCGGCGGAGGCGATTCCAGCGGAGAGGTGACCCTCGAGTTCGCCCAGTGGTGGGAGCCAGAGCTCCCAGAGGGAGAGTTCCGCGCGCTCATCGACGAGTTCGAGGCAGAGAATCCGAACATCACTGTCGAACTGCTCAGCGGCCCGTACGCCTCGACCAAGGAACAGCTCTTCGCCGGCGCCGCGTCTGGCACAATGCCCGATGTCGTCGGGCTCGACGGGGCTTGGGTCAGCGACTTCGCCGACCAGGGCGCCATCGCCGACCTCAGCGCGATCATAACGGAGAACGACTACGACGACAGCGAGCTCGCCGCGCAGATCCAGGTCGACGGCAGCACCTACATGATTCCCGTGGTCAACTTCGTCTACCCGATGTTCACGAACACCGAGATCCTCGCGCAGGCAGGCGTCAGCGCCCCGCCCACCGACCGCAGCGAGTTCCAGGCAGCGGCCGAGGCTGTGTCCGCACTCGGCGACAACGTCAGCGGCTGGGCCCTGCCGCTCTCGCTCGAGACGCCGAACGGCATCCAGAACGACGTGATGTCGTGGGTATGGGCGTCTGGCGGGACGATGTTGAACGACGGTCAGCCCGACGTCACCAACGATGACGTCACGAGCGCCGTCGAGTACATCAAGGACCTGTGGGATGCAGGGGCTGTCGCCCCGGGTGCGTTCACCATGAAGGAGCAGGACAAGGTGGAAGAGTTCACCAATGGCCGCGCCGGCATGATGATCTCGTCGCTCGCGCACATCAATCTCATCCGCGAGAACAACCCGGATCTGCAGTTCGACATCTCGGCCATCCCGGCCGACGACGGTTACGACGGCGAACGGGGCATCCCATACGCGTCGTGGGGCATCGGCATCGCCGAGAGCACCGAGCACAAGGCTGAGGCCTGGAAGCTCATCGAGTTCCTTATGAGCGAAGAGACCAACTCGAAGCTGTCGTCGATCGCCAACGCGTTCCCGGGCAACACGTCGTCGGTGCCGGACTTCGTCGCCGACGACGAGCTCTTCGCGAAGGCCTTCGAGATCTATCAGGCAGGGTATCCCGCCAACGAGTTCACCGGGCTCCCCGTTGCAGAGCAGCTTATGCGTGACTTCGACGAGCAACTGCAGATGATGCTGCAGGGCGACCAGTCGGTGGACGACATGTTGCAGAACGTGCAAGACGCCTGGATGGACGAGTTCTAGGCACGTTTCGACGAGGAGTGCCGTGCCGCGCGATCAGCGGCGGCGCGGCACCCCGCAACGGAGGAGACGAACCGTGATTCCCGCACTGACCGAACCGCTCGCGCCGAAGAAGGCGCCGCGCGGATCCCACCGCTCCGCACAGGGCCGCCGAGCCCGCACATCCTTCGAACCGTACGGTTTCATCGCACCGACGGCGCTCTTGCTGCTCGTGCTGATGGTCATCCCGATCGTGCTCGTCGTCGGGTATTCGTTCCTCGACAACGTGATCCTGAACAAAGACCCGGAGTTCGTCGGCATCGAGAACTTCGTCGGAATCCTCACCGACCGGGTCTTCTCCACGGCAGTGGGCAACACCCTCGTCTTCACGATCACGAGTGTCGTCGCCCACCTGCTGCTCGGCCTCGGCTTCGCGATGCTGCTGAACAGCACACTCATCAGCCGCGCCAGCCGCGCCGTCTTCCGTGTGATCCACATTCTGCCGTGGCTCTTCACGGTCGCGGTCATCGCCGTCCTCTGGCGTATGCTGCTCGCCCCGAACGGCGTCGTCAACTTCTTGCTGTCGAGCGACGTCGAGTGGCTCTCGAACCCGTCGCTCGCGCTCGCCGCCGTCACCTTCATCAACATCTGGGCGGGTTACCCCTTTTTTATGATCAGCCTGCTGGCCGGCCTGCAGGGCATTCCGGGCGACCTCTACGAGGCGGCGACGGTCGACGGTGCGAACGGCTGGCAGCGATTCGTCAACGTCACCATTCCGCAGCTCAGGCCGATCATCGTGAGCATGTCGTTGCTCGACCTGATCTGGACGAGCCAGCAGTTCGCCCTCATCTGGATGACCACGGGCGGTGGGCCGATCAACGTCACCGAGATGCTCAGCACCTACACCTACAAACTCGCCTTCAGCGAGTACGAGTTCGCCCTGGCATCCACGAGCGCCGTGCTCATCCTCGTTATGTCGATGGTGCTGGCCTTCTTCTACGTCCGCCATCAGCGAGCGAGGGACTGATCCATGAGCGCGACCATCTCTGGCAAGCGGCGCCGAGGCCTCCGGATCGGGGTCTGGGCAGGCCTCGTCGCCGGTGCCCTCTTCGCCGGGCTCCCCGTGCTGTGGATGCTCTCGAGTTCGTTCAAGACGAACCGCGAGATCTTCGAATACCCGCCCCGGCTCGTCACCGAAGGCTTCTCGCTCGACTCGTACATCAGCATCCTCACGGATCCCGAGAAGGTGCGCTTCTTCATCAACAGCTACATCGTCGCGCTGTCGGTCACCGCGCTCACCCTCGTCGTGGCGATCCTCGCCGCATACGCGTTCAGCCGCTTCGACTTTCGATTCAAACGGCCGCTCAACGTCGTGATCGTGAGTGTGCAGGCGGTGCCGCCGATAACGCTCCTGATCCCGTACTTCGGCGTGGTCGTGTCACTCGGGCTGTACAACACCTATCCAGGCCTCATCCTCACCTACATGGTGTTCACGCTGCCGTACGCCATCATCATGATGACCGGATACTTCAACACGCTGCCGCGTGAGCTCGATGAGGCGGTGCGCGTCGACGGCGCGGGTTCGATGACCGCGCTATGGCGCATCCTCGTTCCGATCGCGACCCCCGGCATCGTCTCGGTCGGCGTCTACACGTTTATGATCGCGTGGAACGAGTACCTCTTCGCTCTGACGCTCACACGCACGAACGATATGCGCACGGTGCCGATCGGGATCCAGCTTCTTATGGGCCAGCACTCCTACGAGTGGAACGAAATCATGGCGATGAGCATCCTCGGCTCGATTCCCGTGCTCATCCTCTTCCTCATCTTCCAGCGCTACTTCATCGGCGGACTCACCTCTGGATCCGTGAAGAGCTGACCGTCTCCGGTCCTGAGCCCAGGCGAACGACCGGTCTACAGCCACCAAGAGAAACAAGGAGAACCACACGTGCTTATCAATGGCAAGGACCTGCTCGCCGTCGCGAACGATCATGACTTCGCCGTTCCGGCGTTCAACATCAGCGACTGGGCGATGTTCACCGGGATCATGGACATCAGCGAAGAGAAGGGCGCCCCCGTGATCATCGCGATCCATCCGGACGAGGTCAGCCACATCACCACCGATCTGATCGCTGCGATCCGTGCGCGTGCGCACCGCTCGAGAGTTCCTGTCGTCATCCACTGGGACCACGGGGGCACCTACGAGCAGATGCTCACGGCCATACAGGCCGGGTTCACCTCGGTCATGATCGACGCGTCGATGCTGCCGTTCGACGAGAACGTCGCGATCACCCGCCGCGTCGCCGAGGCGGCGCACGCGGTGGGGATCTCGGTGGAAGGTGAGCTCGGCACCATCGGCGCCAACGACAGCTATGGCGAGGCCGGCGCCGCAGAGATCATCTACACCGACCCGGCCGACGCCGTCCGCTTTGTGAAAGAGACCGGTGTCGACAGCCTCGCGGTCGCGATCGGCACCTCGCATGGCCTCTATCCCCCCGAGAAGAGCCCGGAGCTCAGGCTCGACCTGCTCACAGAACTCAAGGCGGTACTCGGCATCCCGCTTGTGCTGCACGGCGGATCGTCCAACCCCGACGACGAGATCGGCCGTTCGGTGAAGCTCGGCGTCAACAAGATCAACATCTCGAGCGATATCAAGGTGGCGTACCACAAGCGGATGCGCGAGGTGCTCGGCACAGACGAGAGACTTCGCGAGCCGAACGCCATCCAGCCCGAGCCGATCGCGGCCATGAAGGCCGTGGCCGCACAGAAGATCGACCTGTTCGACGCCGCCGGCCGCGCAAGCCTGTACTGAGCCGCGTGGAGACGAGAGCCTGATGGTCACCCGGCCCCCGCAGGGCGACGTGGAGGGAGACGCATGAGCGAACGGTTGGTGCTCGGACTCGGCGGCACGGTGGACTATGAGATCGCCTGGGCGCCGGCGGTGCTCGAGAAGCTGATCGACGAGCACCGGATCGATGCGGCGGAGCTCGACACTCGCATCCCCGTCGTCGACGAGCGCAGCCTGCTGCTGACGCTGCTCGCGTTCGTTCGCGACGGCGTCGGCGGTGAGCGCTTCGTCGCATCGAGCGACATCGTCGCCGCGTTCGCGGCCCGCTTCCCCACCCGAGTCACGCTCGGCGGCACGTGTGTGCGCGCCGCGATCGCGATGCGCTCGATGGGGGTCACAAGCCTCGTGCATCTGGTGAGCATCGACGACAACGTGCGGCGGCTGCTGCCAGACGGCATCGCCTCGATCTGCAGTGGGCAGCGAGACACAACAGACCCGCACCTCATCGTGCAGTTTCCGGCGGGCGCACGCGTGCGTCAGCGCGACATCGATCTTGCGGCGCCGCATCCGAACCGGATCATCTACACGAACGATCCACCGAACCGGCACCTGCTGCTGGCGCGCGAGCTGCGCGAGGCCCTCGGCTCGGCGCAGGTGTTCCTCGTGTCGGGCTTCAACACGATGCAGGACGCCGGTGAGCTCGACGAGCGGGTCGGGCAGGTCATCGACCACCTGGCGGCGATGCCAGACGGCTCGGTCGTCGTCTTCGAAGACGCGGGCTATCACAACGAGGCCTTCGGTCGTCGAGTGCGCGACCGCCTCGCCCCGCACGTGGATGTGTACAGCCTCAATGAGGATGAGCTCGCCGCCTATCGCGGACACCCGCTCGAGCTGCTCGACGCGAGCGCGATGGCCGAGGCGCTCGAGGTGTTCGCCGCCGAGGTCGACGTTCCCTGCCTCGTTGTGCACAGCAAACGTTGGTCGGTCGCGATCGGGACGGAGGCGTGGCGGTACGCAGCAGCGCTGCGCGGCGGCATCCTCATGGCCAGCACCCGGTACCTCGTGGGTGACGGGCACACCAGCGAGGACTACCGCCGCACGGCGACGCTCCCTCCGCAAACGGCATCCGTGAGCTTCGCCGCCGAGCTCGAGGCGCATTTCGGCGGTCTGGCCGTGTGCCTCCCCGCTCTTGTGCTCGACACGCCGAGCCCGACGACGATCGGGCTCGGCGACAGCTTCATCGGAGGATTCCTCGCGGCGCTGGTCGCCGGCGGCTGATCGGCGGGGGCGACCCACTGTCGTCGCAGGCGAAGGATCCCGCGATCGATGCGATGTATGCGTGCCGGCAACCGAGAGCCTCAACCGTCGGCGAGCAACTCCCGCACCATCGGGATCACACGCGTTCCGTAGAGCTCGATGCTCGACATAAGCCGCTCGTGCGGCATCGGCCCGTTCGCGTACTTCAGGTCGAAGCGGTCGAGTCCGAGCGTGCGCGCTGTCGCAGCGATTCGGCGAGCAACTGTCTCAGGCGAGCCCGCATAGAGCGACCCGTTCTCGATCTCGTTGAGGTAGTCCTCTTTGGTGGTCGGCGGCCACCCGCGCTCGGCCCCGATGCGGTTGCGGTTGGCCTGAAAGTGCGGCCACAGCTCATCGCGTGCCTGTTCGTCCGTCTGCGCGACGTGGCCGGGCGAGTGCGCGCCCAACGGCATCCGCGGCACGCCGAGCTCGTCTGACGCCCGGTGGTACAGGTCGACGTAGGGCAGAAACCGGGCGGGGTCGCCGCCGATGATCGCGAGCATCATCGGAATGCCGGTGCGCACCGACCGGATGACCGATTCAGGACTGCCGCCCACACCGATCCAGGCCGTGAGCCTGCCGGACTCGGTCTTCGGATACACCTGCTGTTCGGTGAGCGCGGCCCTGTGGCTTCCCGTCCAGGTCACGGGCTGCTCGGTGCGCAGCTTCGTGAACAGGTCGAGCTTCTCGTTGAAGAGCGTCTCGTAGTCGGCGAGGTCGAAACCGAAGAGGGGGAACGATTCCGTGAACGAGCCGCGCCCGAGGATCACCTCAGCACGCCCCTCGCTCACCGCGTCGAGGGTCGAGAACCGCTCGAACACCCTGATCGGGTCGTCGCTCGAGAGCACCGTGACGGCGCTGCCGAGACGGATGCGTTCGGTGCGGCCGGCGATGGCGGCCAGCACAACATCGGGCGCCGAGATCGCGAAGTCATCGCGGTGGTGCTCACCGAGGCCGATGAAGTCGACACCGACGCTGTCGGCCAGGACGGCCTGCTCGACGACATTGCGGATGACCCGGGCGGCGGTCTGCCGTGTGCCGGCGGTGTCGACGGTCAGGTCGCCGAAGGTGTCGAGACCGAGCTCGAGATGGGTGGACATGGGATCCTCTCACTGATGTTTACAGCAGTGCGCTTCTCAACACCGCCACGTGTTCATGCAAATGCATTGATTGATGCAACGACGGATGCAGCTCGGGCATTCCTCCGTTGAGCAGCGGGCTTCACCACCGGTGGTTGAGCAGGCCTGGCGGGGCGAAGCGACGCCCGTGTCGGAACCCTTCGTGTGGGTTTTCTCGACCGGCGGGAGGTCTCGACAGGCTCGACTACCGAGGGGTCGGTCTTCGTATCCTGTGCACAACTTCGGAGATCGGGCTGTGAAGCTCCGCCACACCGGGTCACCCCACCGGCACCAGAGCCCAGAAACGAAAAATCTCCGAAGTTGTGTGCGCGCAGCGGGTCTAGGGGCTCGATCGACGGTGGGTGAGCAGGCCGCGAGGAACGAGCGACCGTGTGGAAACCTCCCCCATCGTCGCGGGTCTCGGCCACCGGGACGTCTTGACAGGCTCGACATTGAAGAATGGTTGTCGTGGTTCGGGGCCGGTCTGACCTCAAGCTCGACGGACTCTGTGATGT